>NZ_JBFLGB010000024.1:0-23214 GCF_041859915.1 Limosilactobacillus sp. | reverse complement strand
GAATATGCTCAACACTTACCGACAGTTGAGATCGACACCTTTTTCTATGCTTTGCCGCAAGAAGCAACTATCCAAAAGTGGTTGGGTGAAGTTTCACCAAGTTTTCAATTTATCGTGAAGGCTCATCGCGGGATGACTCTTCACGAGCGTGGTCAGGAGAAGGGCGCCCTGGCCCAACTCTTTAAGCGTTATAAAAATGTCATTGCTCCCTTGGTGGCAGCTGGTCAGTTAAAGACAATTCTTTTTCAATTTCCGCCTTACTTTGCTGCTTCGACTGAGGATATTGAATATCTCCGCCTGGTACGGACCTGGATGGGGAAGCTGCCGGTGGCAATTGAACTGCGTAATCAGACCTGGTACCGTCCTGGTACGGTAAAGTCCCTGGTGGCCTTTTGTCATGACCTGCATTTTACCTTGGTGGCGGCGGATGAGCCCCATGGTATTATTGCCTCGGTGCCATTTTACCTGGTGACTACCAACCCAGGCCTGGTGTTATTGCGGTTACATGGTCGGAATACTAGCGGTTGGGTGAACCAGGATAAAAGTTGGCGAAAGACCCGGACACTGTACAGGTATTCCACCGCAGAGCTTGAACAGTTTAAAAAACAAATTACGACCCTGACGCCGCAACCACGTGAATTATGTGTGATCTTTAATAATAACTCTGCTAAGGATGCTGCGCCCAATGCCCTGCAGTTGCAAAAAATGTTAGGCATTCATTTTACTGGCTTAGCGCCGCATTCTCCAGAGCAGTTGAACCTCTTTTAATGAATTAGGGTTCAACGTTCAGATACTAAAGTAATATGCTATACTGAATAGTAAATCAAATCTTAGAGAATTATTAGAAAGAGGGGCCTCATATGGCAACTAACAAACCTACTTATTACATTACTACACCAATTTACTATCCATCTGGTAAGCTTCATATTGGTAATTCCTACACGACAATTGCGTGTGATGCCGAAGCTCGTTATCGTCGGCTGAACGGCTACGATGTTTTCTTCCTGACCGGGACCGATGAACACGGCCTGAAGATCGAAGAAAAGGCCGAGCAGCTTCATATGCAGCCACAGGCCTATGTTGATAAAATGGCGGCTGGGATTAAGAAACTGTGGAAGATGCTAAAGATCACGAATGATAAGTTTATCCGGACAACAGATGACTATCATGAAAAGGCTGTCCAGAAGATCTTTCAAAAGTTTGTTGACCAGGGTGACATCTACAAGGGCCAGTATGTTGGCTGGTATTCTGTGGATGATGAAGAGTACTTTACCGAAAGTCAATTAGCTGAGGTTTACCGTGATGACAACGGTAAGGTGATCGGTGGGAAGGCCCCATCTGGTCATGAAGTACAGCTGGTAAAGGAAGATTCTTACTTCTTCAAGATGTCCAAGTACGCCGACTGGTTGATGAATTATTACAAGGAACATTCAGACTTTATCGAACCGCATTCCCGGATGAACGAAATGGTCAAAAACTTTTTAAAGCCGGGGCTGGAAGACTTAGCCGTTACCCGAACCTCCTTTAACTGGGGAGTAAAGGTACCGAATGATCCCAAGCACGTTATTTATGTTTGGATCGATGCCCTGTCCAACTATATTACCGCTTTGGGTTATGGTAGTGACGACGATCGTCTCTTTAAGAAGTACTGGCCTGCCGATGTTCACATGGTCGGAAAGGAAATTGTCCGTTTCCACACTATTTACTGGCCAATCATGCTGCATGCCCTTGGCCTGCCGCTTCCTAAGCACGTTATTGGCCACGGCTGGTTGACAATGAAGGATGGCAAGATGTCTAAGTCCAAGGGAAACGTTGTTTATCCTGAGACATTGGTTAATCGGTATGGCCTCGATGCTACCCGTTACTACTTATTACGGGCAGTTCCATTTGGCAACGATGGGGTCTTCAGTCCTGAAGACTTTGTCGACAAGGTTAACTTTGATCTTGCCAATGATCTGGGTAACCTCTTGAACCGGACCGTTGCCATGATTAATAAGTATCAGGATGGCAAGTTAGTTGCTACTAATGATGCCACGACTGCCTTCGATGCTGATCTGGAGAAGACTGCTGCGGACGTGGTCACTGAGTATAAGCAAGAAATGGATGCCACCCACTTTGCTGACGCCTTAGCAACCGTTTGGAAGTTGGTCAGCCGGGCTAACAAGTACATCGATGAGACCGAACCATGGGTACTGGCAAAGGATGATAGTAAAAAAGTAGTATTATCTGATGTAATGACCCACCTAGCTAAGAGTTTACGGATGCTGGCAGCATTACTACAACCGGTAATGCCAGATGCACCTAAGGAAATTATTCGTCAATTGGGACTAACAGGAACTGATCTGACGTTGACGAACTTGCAATTTAATGACTTCCCGGCTACGGCGCAAGTGGTTGCTAAGGGAACACCAATCTTCCCACGACTAGACGTTAAGAAGGAAGTTGCATTTATTAAGAGCAAGATGAGTGCTAACCAAAAGCAGAAGGGACGAAAAGCAATGGAAGAGGCTAAGAAACAAGCTCAAGCCAAAGTAAAGAAAGAGGAAAACGCTGGTAAAAAGCAGATCCGGATTAATGTCTTTGACAAGGTTGAGCTGCGAGTTGCCAAGATTACGGCGGCTGATCACGTTAAGGGTGCTGATAAGCTACTGAAGTTTCAAATGGATGATGGCACTCCTGAAGGTCGACAAATTCTGTCTGGTATTGCTCAATGGTATCCAGACCCGTCCGTTTTGGTTGGCAAGAATGTTTTAATTGTCGCTAACCTGAAGCCCCGCAAGATGCGTGGTGAAATCAGTCAGGGCATGATGCTTTCGGCTGAAAAGGATGGCAATGTTAAAGTCGTAATTGCACCGGATGATTTGCAACCTGGCATGAGTGTCGAATAATCGTGGTACAGCAACACGCCTGGCGACAGGTTTATGATTCACACACGCACCTCAACGATACGCCATTTTTTGATGATGTTCCGGCCTTTATCGCCCGGGCTAATCATTATGGGGTGACGGCGATGAACATTGTTGGTTCCAATCGTTTGCTCAATGATCGGGCAGTCGAATTGGGCCATCGTTTTTCGAATCTTCATCCGGTAATCGGTTGGCACCCGGAAGACCTGGCCACCTTTAATGCCATTGAGGAAGAGCACCTGTTAGCTCAATTGAAAGATCCATTGGTGGTTGGCATCGGCGAAATTGGCCTGGATTACTATAATGATGAGCATTCACCGCATGACCAACAGTGGTCTTTGTTTGAGAAACAATTGGCCTGGGCAAAGACTCGTCACCTGCCAGTTTCAATTCACTGTCGGGATGCCTTTGCTGATGCTTATGCTATTTTGAAAAATGCCCACGTTGCCGAATTTGGCGGGGTGATGCATAGCTTTAACGGCTCACCGGAATGGGCGCAGAAATTCATGGACTTAGGAATGCTGATTTCCTTCAGCGGCGTTGTCAGTTTCAAGAATGCGACTGCGGTTCATGCGGCAGCCCAAATGGTCCCGCTAACTAAGATGATGGTTGAAACTGATGCACCATACTTAACCCCGCAGCCATTTCGGGGGAAACAAAACGAGCCGGCTTTTAGTAAGTTTGTCGTGGATGCTATCGCCAAATTAAGAGGAGTCGCTGCCGAACGGGTAGCTTACTATACTTATCACAACGCAGCCCAGTTATTCTTAAAGAAGGACGGGACAAGATGACTAAGATCAAAGAAGTGATCGTCGTTGAAGGCAAGGACGACACTAAGCAGATTCATAAAGCGGTGGATGCCGATACTTACGAAACAAATGGTTCGGCCCTTTCAAACGGGGACTTGGAGCGCTTGAAAAAGCTTCAGCAGACGCGTGGCCTCATCATTTTTACCGATCCAGACTTCAATGGTGAACGGTTACGGAAGATGATCAGTGCCGCTGTCCCGGGAGTCAAACATGCTTTTATCCGTCGTGATCAAGGGGTGCCGACCGAGGCTCATGGCAGTCTTGGTGTTGAACATGCTGATCCAGCGGTGATTAAAGTCGCCCTAGCCCATCTTTACACGCAGGAAGAACGACCATCCGTTACTTTTACTATTCAAAGCCTGCAAGCAGCTGGCCTTACCGGTAATCCTCATGCTCGCAGTCGACGAGAACGACTTGGTCAGCTTTTGGGTATCGGTTACGGAAACGGTAAACAGTTAGCTCACCGGTTAAATATGTTTAGGATTAGTCCAACCCAGTTTACACAGGCAATGAGCCAAATTAAGCAGGAGGAAAATAGGCAATGAGTCAGTCACCTGAAATTGGTAGTCGCACTCGTACCCGGGCAATTATGGAAAAGTATGGGGTGCGGACCAAGAAAAGTTTTGGTCAGAATTTCTTAACGGATCTCAATGTTCTAAATAAGATTGTGGAAGCGGCGGCCATTACTAAGAACGATAATGTGATCGAAATTGGCCCCGGGATCGGTGCCTTAACTGAACAATTGGCCCAAGCGGCAGGGGAAGTTCTGGCCCTTGAGATTGATTCCGACTTGATTCCAGTACTGAAGGCGGTACTTTCACCTTATAATAATGTCACGGTGCTTAACCAGGACGTTCTCAAGGCTAACCTGCCCGAACTGATTAAGAAGTATTTCACTGATCCGCAGCGGCCGTTGAAAGTAGTTGCTAATTTGCCATATTACATCACCAGCCCCATCCTAATGGGCTTGCTAGCCAGTCCCATTAAGTGGTCGGCTATCTGTGTCATGATGCAAAAAGAAGTTGCCCAGCGGTTGGCCGCCAAACCGGGAACCAAACAATATGGTGCTTTAACGCTGGCAATTGAGTATCAGATGGATGTTCAAGTTGCGTTTAATGTTTCCCGACGGGTTTTCGTGCCTTCGCCAAATGTGGACTCCGCAATTGTCGTCTTAACTCCCCGTCGTCACCCGTTACCGGTTCAACCATTTGATAAACAAAAATTGATGGGTTTTATCCGGGGGTGCTTTGGTCATCGGCGGAAGAGCCTTTGGAATAACCTGCAAAGTGTCGTTGGTAAGGATAAGGAGACGAAAGCCAGGCTGACAACTGCCCTTGAGCAGGTCCAGATTGCGCGTCAGATTCGTCCCGAACGACTGACTTTGGAACAGTTTATTGAACTGGCTAACGCTCTTCATGGCCTTGGTGTGCTCTAATAATGTTTTAAGGATCCATCTCCGTTTGAACAGGAGATGGATCTTTTTGTATAGGGATCGATAAGCTAAAACTTGCCAGTATACCAATCCCATTAGTATAATCAACATAAGATATTTTACGGGAAGGATTGTGGTACGAATGCTCGTTACGGAAAAAGCTCCCGCCAAGTTGAACCTGAGTTTGGATACTCCCATGCGTTATTTTGACGGTTCACCACGCTGGGACATGGTGATGGCTTCTGCCGATTTAGCAGATTATGTTACCGTTGAGACTCATTTGCACCCAAGCACGATCAAGGTTTACACGGATAGTGGCTTTTTGCCAAATGACCAGCGCAATCTTGCCTATCAGGCAGCACACATTTTACACAGTCGTTTTCATCAGCGTGAAGGGGTCACGATTCATATCAGAAAACACATTCCGGTAGCGGCTGGACTGGGTGGCGGCTCATCGGATGCGGCGGCGGTATTGCGGGCGCTCAACCAAATCTGGAGACTGGACCTGAGCATGAAAGAACTAGCTACATTAGCCTTGACGATCGATTCTGATGTTCCTTATTGTATTTATGGCCAATTAGCGCATGTAACCGGTCATGGTGAAAAAATTGAATTATTACCAACTCCTCCCCATGATTGGGTGGTAATTGCTAAACAACAGACTAGTGTTTCGACGCCACAAATTTTGCGTCAAATTAATTACGAGACGCTTCACCATCTTGATAATCATCAATTGATTGCTAGTCTTAAGGCTGGCGATTGGGCACGGGCTGTTAGGTATATGGGTAATGTCTTAGAGCCAATTACCATGCGAACTCACCCGGAAATTCGCCAACTCAAAACTAAGATGGCAAAGCTAGGCGCCGATGTCGCACAAATGAGCGGTACGGGGCCAACCGTTTTTGCAATTTGTCATACCGAATCGCGAGCTCGACGAATTCAAAATAGTATCTGTGGCTTTTGCCGTGATGTTCACGTGGTAACGCTGCTATAGTTTAACTCGGACGTATTTAAATGGTCCGGGTTTTTAAATTGTGGCTTGTGTAAAGAATTAATCTTCGGTAAGATAGTTTATGTTATAAATAGTAATCATTACGATTTAAAAAGAAAGAGATGGTTCACTGAATGAGCAAGTACCAAAGAGGAGTTGTCATTCTTATCACTGCCTTAATAGTGATTTTCGGCTTTTCATTAATTCCATGGAGAAGCATGGGGCAAGAGCAGAAGCCCATTCGGGTGATTACTAGTCTAAATTTTTATGGTGAAGTGGCTAAAGATGTTGCCGGAAGATATGGTCAGGTTGATTCCTTAATCAATAGTGCTTCGGTCGATCCACACGATTACCAACCGGGAACCAAACAAGCACAAAAAATGGAACAGGCGAACGTAGTGATTCAGAATGGTCTTGGTTATGATCATTGGTTAACCGAGCTGGCTAATTCAACCAGTGATCATCGTTACATTACCATTGATGTTGGTCGCCAAGTGGCTGGTAAACATGCTGGAGACAACGAGCACGTTTGGTACGCACCGTCAACGATGGGGAGATTAGCAACCCGGTTAGCAAATAAATATGGGCAACTTGACCCTACTCACCGTGGCTATTATCGGCAGCGGGCACGTAATTATCGGATTTCGCTGCGGAGCTTGAATCATGAAATTGCTGTCGTTAAGAAACAGGTTGGTCCCAACAAGGACGTTGCCGTCAGTGAGCCGGTTTTTGATTATGCCCTGCATGCCCTAGGTTACCATGTGATTGATCCACATTTTGAAAAGGCAATTGAAGACGGTAATGATCCATCGCCACAAGACATTAAAGATTTACAACAAGCAATTATCAAACACCATATTGCTTTCTTTGTAGAAAATAAACAGACTAATGATAAGGTAATTAGTAACCTTGTCCGCTTAGCTCGTCAGCATCATGTACCGGTATTACAGGTGACGGAATCCAAGCCCACCGGTTTAACTTACCAAGAGTGGATGTTAAAGCAATATCGGCAGCTGGCTAAAATTCAGCGAAAGGAGGAGTGAGCATGGCGATTGTTTCAGTGGAGGACCTCACCGTTGCTTATGGTAATCATCAAGTAATTAAGGACCTTAGTTTTACGATTAACGAAGGTGATTTCCTGGTGGTTGTAGGTGAAAATGGGGTTGGGAAAACAACTCTGGTGAGGGCCTTGTTAGGTTTAATCAAGCCCCGCAGTGGTGAGATCAATATTCCCACAGGGATCAGAATTGGTTATGTGCCTCAATTTCGTAATCTAGATGAGGAATATCCATTGTCAGTTCGCGACTTTGTGTCATTAAATTGTCGACCACGGTTGATTCCTTGGTTAAGCAAAAAAGAGCGGGCGCGGGTTGACCGTCTGATTCGGCTTACTGACCTTACTAGGATCGCCGACCGACCATTAGGCCTTGCTTCCGGTGGGGAAAAGCAACGAGCTTACTTGGCACAAGCACTCCTTCAGGATCCGCAGTTGTTGATTCTTGATGAGTCAACCGCTAGCCTAGATAATGAAATGAAATATGAGTTGTTGGATCTCGTGACTCGCTTCCAACAGAACGGCCTCTCCGTGATGTTTATTACTCATGACTGGGACCTAGCCCGTAATTACGGGACTCGTTTCCTTTATATGAAGCCGAATGGTTATGAGGAAGGCTCAATTGATGAATTGCCACAAAATGGTGATCAGGAGGAAGAAAAATAATGCTAACCTTAGCTTTTATGCGTCATGCCTTTATCGCTAGTACCTTTATTGCTGTGGTCAGTGGGGTGATTGGTGTTTTTGTTGTAGCTCGACAGTTACCCTTTTTAACCCACACCTTGTCTGAAATTGGTTTTGCCGGAGCCTCCTTTGCAGTTTTTGCCGGTTGGCCAGCCCTTGATGGAATGATTCTCTTTACGATGCTTAGTTCTGTCTTAGTAGGTCAAATGAGTGTTAGGGAGTCACGACGGGAAGCGGTTATCAGTGCCGTCTCGGCCCTCTTTATCGGCTTGGGAATTTTATTCCTATCATTGAGCAGTCAAACCGCTAGTTCGGCTACTAGCATTCTTTTTGGCAGTGTTGTTGGTATTAGTGAGGGCGAAGTCCAGCAGCTAATCGTTCTCTCAATTGTGGTCTTATTGATTACGTTAGCAATTTATCGGCAGTTGAAATTTACCTCCTTTGATGCCGTCGGTGCCCGAGTAGAAGGAATTAACGAAACCGTTATTTCCGTAGTTTTTCTCCTTTTGTTGGCTTTAAGTGTCAGTGTGGCTGCGCAGATTGTCGGTTCACTGCTGATCTTCATCCTTTTAACCTTGCCAGCCGCTAGCGCCAAGTATTTTACTCATGGAGTCTATAAGATGATCATTTTAGCGATCCTCTTTTCGCTGTTAGGGACTTGGTTGGGCCTTCTACTTGGTTATCTGACCAACTGGCCGGTCAGTTTCTTTATTGCTGTGATTGAGGTGCTGGTTTATGTTACTGCCTTGGTATACCAAAATTATTTTGTAGAAGCTAATTAACAGAAAGGTGAGGGCAAGATTGCCTTGGCCTTTTTATTTTTCTGCTAAACACGAACATTTTATGTTAAAATTAAGTAGTAATAATATTTTTTGAAAGGCAGAGAGAAGTAATGAAAGTACGTCGTAGTAACCGGCTGGTTGACATGACCCGTTACTTGATGGAGCATCCGCGCACTTTGGTGTCCCTCAAGTTTTTTAGCAAACGGTTTGGTTCCGCCAAGTCATCGATCAGTGAAGACCTTAGCATCGTTAAGCACACCTTTCGGACCTGGGGAGAAGGAAGCCTGAAGACCATTCCCGGAGCTAGTGGTGGTGCAATTTTAACGCCTTTTTATTCCAAGGAGAATGCTCAAAAGGCAATTGATAATCTGGTAAAGGAGATTGATGATGATAGCCGTCTCTTGCCTGGTGGCTATGTTTATCTATCGGATTTGATTGGTCGACCAGACATCTTGCGGCAAATTGGTCGGTTAATTGCCACTCAATACGTTAAGAAAGATGTCGATGTGATCATGACGGTGGAAACTAAGGGAATCCCGATTGCCCAGAGTGTTGCTATGTACATGAACAAACCATTTGTGATTGTTCGTAATAGTTCTCATATTACCGAAGGCCCAACCGTTAGTGTCAACTATGTTTCCGGTTCGGTTCAGCGGATTAAGAAAATGGAATTATCACGGCGAACTCTTTCAGCAGGGGCTAATGTAGTAGTGGTTGATGACTTCATGAAGGGCGGTGGAACCCTGAATGGAATGCATTCTTTGATTAAAGAATTTGATGCCAACCTGGTCGGGATGACCGTCTTAGCCGAGGGCAACGTGGCTAATGGCAAACGACTGGTTGACAACTGCACTGCATTGGTTAAAGTAGATGCTGAAGATGGCAAGGAAAAGTCCATCACCGCTCGTCCAGGAAACTTTATGACGACGGTATTTAACTAGAATGGAGAATTAGTAATGGCAAAACGTAACGCAATTATTTTAGCTGCTGGTAAAGGGACGCGGATGCGCTCCAAATTATATAAGGTCTTACATCAGGTTTGTGGGAAAACGATGGTTGACCACGTATTGACTCAACTGGAAAATGCTCACATCGAAAATATTATTACTGTAGTTGGCTTTGGAGCTAAGACAGTTGAAGAGAGCCTGGGCCACCGAACCCATTATGTTCTGCAAAAACGCCAATTAGGGACCGGGGATGCCGTGATGCAGGCTAAGGACCTTTTAGCAGACGTTGATGGTGAAACGATCGTCGTTAGTGGTGACACCCCACTTTTTAAGGCAACCACCTTTGAAAAATTGTTCCAATACCATGAACAACGGCACGCGGCAGCCACAATTTTAACTTCCGTTGCTCCTGATCCAACAGGCTATGGCCGAATTGTTCGAAACGATGTTGGCATTGTAGAACGGATTGTGGAACAAAAAGATGCCGACGTCAAAGAACAGGCTATTCATGAAATCAACACCGGTGTCTATTGCTTTGACAATAAGAAGCTTTTCCAGGCGCTTACCAAGATTGATAATGATAATGCCCAGGGTGAATATTACCTGACCGATGTGATTGGAATCTTGAAGCAGGCTGGTGAAATTGTGACGGCCTACAAGATGGATGATTTTGATGAATCAATGGGAGTTAATGACCGGATTGCCTTGGCAAGAGCTAATAAACTGATGCAGGCTCGCATCAACGAGCATTGGATGCGTCAGGGAGTTTCAATGATTGATCCCGCTACCACTTATATTGATGCTGATGTTCGTTTAGGCAAGGATACCGTGTTGGAAGGCAACGTTGTCATCAAGGGACATACCGTTATTGGCAATGACTGCTACATCAGTGCCGGTTCACGAATTATCGACTCAACCATTCATGATGGGGTTAAGATTACTTCTTCAACTCTCGAAAGTGCTGAAATGCATAATGGCTCTGATATTGGTCCTAATAGTCACTTGCGGCCCAATGCTGAAATCGGTGAAAACGTTCATATTGGAAACTTCTGTGAAGTTAAGAAAGCTTACATTGGAGCTAATACTAAGGTAGGTCATTTGACCTATATTGGTAACGCTACTCTAGGCAAGAACATTAATGTTGGCTGTGGAGTGGTCTTCGTTAACTATGATGGAACTAATAAACATCATACTAATGTTGGTGATCATGCCTTTATTGGCTCTAATTCCAACCTCGTTGCGCCGGTTAACATTGCTAAAGATGCCTTTATCGCGGCTGGTTCTACGATTACTGACAGTGTTAACCAATATGACATGGCAATTGCCCGTGCTCGACAGGTTAATAAGAAAGATTATGCTAAGAAGCTGCCATGGTAAGGCAAACGGGACTTGCTTTTTAAGCGGGTGCTTTATATGATAGAAAAGGATAATCACGTATCTAATGGTGCTATTTTAAAATTGCGGAGGATCTAATGACAGAGCATTATTCTGATTCTAATTTCAAAATTTTTTCCTTAAACTCTAACCGACCATTAGCAGAAAAAATTGCCGAACATATCGGGGTCAAGTTAGGAAAGCTGTCCGTTGACCGGTTCAGTGATGGTGAAATTCAAATTAATATTGAAGAGAGTGTCCGGGGAGACAACGTTTATGTTGTGCAGTCCACGTCGGCACCAGTCAACGATAATTTAATGGAACTGTTGATTATGGTTGATGCCTTGCGGCGAGCCAGCGCAAAGACCATTAATGTCGTTATGCCATATTATGGTTATGCACGCCAAGACCGGAAAGCCCGTAGCCGTGAGCCAATTACTGCTAAGCTGGTTGCCAATATGTTGCAAGATTCAGGGGTCGACCGGGTGATCGCTCTTGATCTTCACGCCGCCCAGATCCAAGGGTTCTTCGATATTCCGGTTGATCACCTCATGGGAGCACCTTTATTGGCGGAATACTTTATTAAGCAAGGTGTAACTGATGATGCCGTAGTGATTTCTCCTGATCATGGTGGAGTTACCCGTGCCCGGGCGTTAGCAGAATTTTTGAAGTCACCGATTGCCATTATTGATAAGCGTCGCCCACGGGCTAATGTTGCTCAAATTATGAACATCATTGGGAATGTGAAGGGTAAAACGTGTATTATGATTGACGATATGATCGATACGGCCGGCACGATTACCCTAGGTGCTCAGGCATTGATTGACGCAGGCGCTAAGGAAGTCTATGCTTCATGTACACACGCAGTCCTGTCTGGCCCAGCAATTGAACGGTTAGCTAAGTCTCCACTCAAAGAAGTGGTTGTAACTGATTCAATTAAATTACCGGAAGAGAAACGGATTGCCAAGATTAAGCAGGTTTCCGTAGCACCCTTAATTGCTGATGCCATTAAACGGATCAATGAGAATCGACCGGTGAGTCCATTATTCAAACAAGTTTTCCAGAGTGCGGAAATTAAATAAAGATTGGTAAGTGAGCTTTAATTTGAAGCCCACTTATTTGTTTATTGATTAATAATGGTATAATATAAGTGCATTAGAAAGTTAAAATATTCGGTTAGAGATTAGGAGGGGCTGTGTTATGAGCAGTAAATTTAAAAAGGTAGTTGTTGGGACGGCTGCCCTGACGATGTCGGTTTTGTTGGCGGCATGTGGTGGCCAACAGACCACTGCTAGTAAGTCATCGAGCAGTTCTTCATCTAAGCCACGGACTGCGGAAAATACATCGACTAAGGCTTACCGGTCTGCTAACCGGCTGATTCGTAATCATAATTATCAAGGGGCTTACGAAAAATTAAACAATGTTAATAATCGTTCTACCCAAGCTGAAAATCTGAATGCGGATCTGAAGAACTACCTGAGTGCACAAGATGCTTACAATAATGGTAATTACGACCAAGCGGCTGGTAACTTAAAGGAACTGAAGTCGACTAGTCCGGCAATGAAGGATGCTTATGCGGCATTGCAAGACAAGATTACCAGTGCTAAGAAAGGAAACTCTAATAGCGTTAGTTCAAGTATCAATTCGAGCTCTAGTCCAAGTGCTCGTGTGGTGAATAGTAGTAGTGTGACAACTAAAGGCAATACGGGTTCACAAGCTGCTAACCAAGCCGTTAGTGATGAAACGAGTAGCGATGTGGTTAACCGCTTTGCCAACAAGCTTGGCTTTGATGGCGCTAAGGGCTACGAAATTATTCCAACGGCTAAGAATGGTAATATTTACCGTTTTGAAGTTCGACGGAATAATCAGGATAATAGTGTTGCCAATATGGTTGGTATCTATCAGTACAATAGTCAAACTGGTGCCGTAACCAAGCTGCAGTAATTTAATTAATGAGTGAATAATAGGAGGCTGGGAGAAGACTTACTTTCTCACCAGCCTTTTATTTGTCTTATCAGGGGGGATCATAATGTGTACGGTAGTTACGTTTGATCATCAACAGCTTTTAGGAAGGACAATGGATTTTCCACCGCGGACTCCTTGGCACCTGACTTATCTTCCCCAGGGTTATGCTTGGCGTGCGGCAGGGATGACGGTGACTAACCATAATCATTATGCCATGGTAGGGGGAATGCGGGTGATTGATCATCATTACCTGGTTGGCGATGCTTTTAATGCGGCCGGCTTAGCTTGTGCTGAACTATTCTTTCCCGTTGCCGCTACTTATCCCACCGCGGTGCGTCCGGGGACTCAGGGCTTAACTCCTCAAGATTTCGTGATGTGGGTTGTTGGTCAGCACCACTCGGTTCAGGAAGTTGCTAATGATTTAGCCAATGTCACGGTCATCGATGCCCTTTGGTATGATCAACGGCGTTATCCATTTCACTGGTTACTGATGGATCAGACTGGGACCTATGTAATTGAGCCACTTGGTGATCTCCTTCGAGTGCGACCTAACCCATTGGCGGTTTTTACTAATACTCCGGCCTTGAATGACCAATTAGGGCGCTTGGCTCGTTTCTTACATTTGCCTGAAACTGCCTCAGCTTCTGAATTACAGCGGGCCCTGGCCACTACACCATTTTCCGCACCCCGTGGTGGTAACTCTGTGCAACGCTTTATTCAGGGTTCATTGTGGCGTTGGCAACATCCAACGGCTAATGCGACTAGCCTCTACCACTTTTTAACAACGGTTACGGTTCCCCATGTTCCTGAACATGCCCATAATTATACCCATTATCAGGCGGTAATTAATTTGCGAGCTCAGCAGTATGATTTTCACGACCTTCATAGTGGGCAGGTCATCAGTCAACGATTGCCGGAGCTAATTCACCGGTTTCCACAAAGTAGTTATCGTTTTAAATAGGGGCCTTGTTTCAGAATAGCAAAAAGGCTAACGAGAAATTACAATTTTCTCGT
The DNA here is from genome assembly GCF_041859915.1 of Limosilactobacillus sp. Classification (GTDB taxonomy): domain Bacteria; phylum Bacillota; class Bacilli; order Lactobacillales; family Lactobacillaceae; genus Limosilactobacillus. Next base: position 9,256 of record NZ_JBFLGB010000024.1, on the reverse strand, counting down.
TAGCCTTTTTGTAGTTAATTGAGAGCATATTTATTAACAGCTTCAGCCACCCCATCGTGATTATTATCGGCAACGGTGATGTCAGCTACCTTTAGCGTAGCGGGAACGGAATTGCCCATCGCCACTCCGGTCCCGGCAAACTCGAGCATTGAATTGTCATTTTGAGCATTTCCGAGGGCCATGACCTCTTCCGGCTTAATATGTAGCTTTTGGCAAAGGCGGTCTAACGTTTGTCCTTTACTAGCGTTCTTATGCATAAATTCCAGGTAGAAATCTTCACTACGAACAATTGAGAAGCGCTTTTTAAAGTCGGCTGGTAAGTTGGCAAGAGCATGGTCAATTTTGCCTTTAGTATCAACCATCATTGCCTTGGCAATTACGTAGTTGCCTTGTTCACGAGCCATCTGATCCATTGACCGGTAACGGACATTCATGGAAACTAATTCTGATTCGTAGATTGTGTAATAGCTGAGGTTTTGATTGGTAGTATAAATATAATCCCGAGTCTCAATCTGGGAATGAACACCGGTCTTGAGACAATAGTTGACCCAATCAGCATAATCAGCGAAGCTAAGGGTGTAACTAACTAGCACGTGACCGCTGGTCGATTGAGCGAGAGCACCATTGAAACTGATAACGTATTCTTGATCTTGATTGTTTAGCCCTAATTGTTCTAGGTAGGCTTCAACACCGGTCATTGGTCGGCCAGTACAGAGAACAACCTTAATTCCAGCAGCTTGTGCTTGTTTGAGGGCCGCAACAGTTTTGGGAGTAATTTGTCGTTGATCATTAATCAGAGTGCCATCGATGTCGACAGCGATAAGTTTGATTGCCATTATTTGTCCTCCTCGGGATTGATAATATGATTATTCTTGATGTAGCTTTGAAATTTCTCATAGATGGGTTCAAAGACTTCAATATTTTGGTGTTTCGTTAGCATTTCTTTAGGGAAAAAGAAGCGTTGATCACCGGCTTCCCGACCGGAAACGCTGGCGACTAGGGTACTGACCCTTGATAGTTCGATAAGGTCACCATTGGGTTGCAAGAGTTCGATTTGCGTCTGCGGCTTGGAAGCTTTGGGATTATACGTATCATACGGCAGTTTGAAGCTGTCGTTGACGGCGGTGTAATAGCGCTTATCAAAACCAGCGGTCTGGATTAGATCCCGTAATTTTGGTAATAAATTGACTGTTTGTTGATTATAAACTGCTGACTTGAAGGGCCGCCGGTTGAGAAAACGGTTGGCAAGGTCATTCAAAATGTCGTCGTGAGAGTGGGTCCAGTGATTAAAGTAAGTTGTTAAGACTCCATCGTCTAAGGCCAGGTAATCATCAAGGGTGAAATGCTTATTAAAAAAGGGCATTAGCATATGAGGAGTAAATTCAGGTTCGAATTCATTGGGATGTTCGTAAATATGTTTGGCTCGCATTAAGAGGTGGTCGAGGATCACTTCCATTGCCCGGGAAACCGGGTGAAAGTAAACCTGGAGGTACATTTGCAAACGGCTGATGATGTAATCTTCGACGGCATGCATTCCTGAGATTTCAAAAGCAATGCCATTATGGACCGGCCGCATCACGTGGAGAACTCGGTCGAGGTCGAATTTACCATAGTTGGTTCCAGTATAGTAGGAATCACGTTGCAAGTAGTCCATGCGGTCAGCATCAACCTGGCTAGAAATCATTTGGACAACCTGCTGGTTTGGGTAGGTATGGTCAATTACCCCAGCTACCCTTTTAGGAAAATCGGGAGCAACCCGGCGCAAGATCTTGTTAATGTTGGTTTCCGGGTCAGTAATGATTTGCCGGGTAATCTGCTCATGGTTAGTATGGAAGATGTGCTCAAAAGTGTGAGAATAAGGGCCGTGACCAAGATCATGCAAGAGAGCCGCGCACAAAGCTACCGGTCGTTCGCGGTCATCCCATAAACCATCACCGGGATGCCTACTTGGGTAATTACGTTGAAAATTATTGCACATCTGCCGAGTAATTTCGTAAACGCCAAGGCAATGGCCAAAGCGGGAATGTTCAGCCCCATGAAAAGTAAATGATGAGGTTCCTAGCTGTTTAATTCGTCGTAGCCGTTGAAATTCGGGGGTATTGATCAGGTCCATAATGATCTGGTTGTCAACGATAATTTGGCCATGGATTGGATCACGAAAAACCTTTTCACGTGGCAGCTTTTCTTCATTAAAATCTTCCAACGCTTCTTCATTCCTCCTTATGCAAACGTTCTTGGAGCTTTTCCATCGTCCCTAGTTCTTCATTAGCCAGGTGAATGAAAGGAGTTGACCAGGTAAGCTGTTGGAAATCTTCCTGACCGTGATCGGCAAAAACGTTTAACAGGCGTTGCTTAGTTTCCTCAATACTTAGTGGCTTATCGAGTAATTCTTCTAGAGTTACCATTGAAGTTGGCCAGATATCAGGGAAGTGCCACTTATTATCAGCCTCTTGAAGACCCCGAGTATAGAAGTCACGAATGAGTTCGCCCCGGGTCATCTGATCGCCATTGACACTTAAATAAAGCATGACAACCACTCCGTCAGCATTACGTCGTTGAGAGATCCCACCGATTTTTTGCTTGTTAACACTCAGATCGAAAGTACCGGGGCAATAGGAATGGGTGATTTCACCCGTGTTGATCTTTAGCTCAGGGAAGGCCCGGCTAACGACAAATTCCATTCGCTGATAGGCTTCGTCAATATTAAGCTGGTGATCTTCTAAGTGCCAAGGGAAAAAGAGGGAAAAATTAAGGACGCCGGAATCGCTGACGACCGCTAATCCGCCGGAGTTACGCATGAAGTAGTGATAACCTCGGTCAGTTAAAAGACGCAGTGCCCAATCTAAGTACGGCAGACGCTGGTCTTTAAGCCCGAGAATAACCGTATCTTGCAAGGACCAAAAATGAAGTAGGGGGACTGCCATCTCTTTACTAGAGCGCAACAATGCGTTGGTATAGGCGAAAGAGGCCAAGTTGTTAACCGGCTCTAATGGTTGATCAAAGTATTCGACGTGTTGTTCATAAAATTTCTTCATTTTTTGGACTTCTTTTCTTTGGATATTGTACATCTCTAATTGTATTATAGATAAGGCTAGAAATGAACTATCTACGATGGGGGGAATTATTATTAAAAAACGGATACCTGTAAAAGTACACTTAAAAACGACCATGACCCAAGACGGTCAACAGGAACAGTTTCATTTCGAAGAAAACGGTGAATTTGTTGAATTAAATGATAAACACTACTTACGCTATTTGGAACATCAGCATGGCCAGGCAACCCCGGTCCAATTTCGACTGGATGAAGAAGAAGTTCACCTTCACCGTCAGGGTGCAACAGAGACTCGCCTGGTATTTAACCAAACACAGCCGACAATGACCCGTTACCGGACCGCGTACGGGACCATGAACCTGCAGGTGATTACTAGTCAACTGGATCGCCATCTGGATTTCTTTGCACCAATGGGGAAACTAGTGATAGCTTATCAATTACGTGCCGGCAGTCAACTGATTGGTAGTTATCAATTAGAATTGCAATTTAGCGCTTGATATTGTATGATGTAGTTTAGACTTTTTGAAGGGATGTGCACCAATTTGGATTTAAAGGTTTTTGACGGCCAAGACAAATCAGAACTTTCAATGATTGAAGTCGCACACGCTATTTTAGCCGATCATGGGGAAGCAATGGCGTTTGTTGACTTGACCAATGAGATTCAACAGTACTTGGGTAAAAGTGATGAGGAAATTCGTGAACGGCTTGCCCAGTTTTACACTGATTTGAACATCGACGGCAGTTTTATTTCCCTTGGTGACAATACCTGGGGCCTGCGGGCATGGTACCCATATGAATCTATCGATGAAGCCACGGTTGGTGAAAACGAAGATGAAGAGGACCGGCCAAAGAAGAAGCGTCGTAAGGTTAACGCCTTCTTGGCAGACTCCAACGATGATGATGACGTCATTGACTATGATAACGACGATCCAGAGGACGACGATAATGATAGCGATGACGATAACAACAATGATGACGACGATTATGATGAGGACAATGCCGACTTTGATGACGACAACGATTTAGACGATGGCATCGAAGGTCAACTTTCCGAATTGCATAATGATGACGATGATGATGACGACGATGAATAAATTCGGGCAGACGGCTTGACTATTGAAGCCCGAACTTGTATTATCTTTCTTGGGCGCCTGTAAAAGCAGGCCAATAAGTTTGTAGATAATGAAGCTCCCTGTTTCAAGTGAAATGGGGAGCTTCTTTATTTATTATTGTTACCCGGCAAATAATTTAGAAGGAGTAGAAAGTGCAATGACGAAATACATTTTTGTAACTGGTGGGGTTGTTTCATCACTAGGAAAGGGGATTGTTGCTGCATCCCTGGGTCGCCTATTAAAAAATCGTGGCCTGAAAGTGGCCATTCAAAAATTTGACCCTTACATTAACGTTGATCCCGGAACGATGAGTCCATATCAGCACGGGGAAGTTTTCGTTACTGATGATGGTACGGAAACTGATTTGGACCTAGGCCACTATGAACGATTCATTGACAACGACCTGAACAAGTATTCAAACGTCACCACGGGGAAGATCTACTCCGAAGTATTACGTAAAGAACGGCGTGGGGACTACCTCGGCCGGACTGTTCAGGTAATTCCTCACATTACGAATGCCATTAAGGATAAGATTAAACGGGCCGGCGAGAGTAAGGACGCCGAAGTGGTGATTACTGAAATCGGTGGAACTGTCGGTGACATCGAATCTCAACCATTTATGGAGGCTATTCGTCAGATGAAGAAGGATGCTGGTAGCAATAATGTCCTTTACATCCACACGACTTTGGTCCCATACCTGCGAGCTGCGGGTGAGATGAAAACTAAGCCAACCCAGCATTCCGTTCGTGAACTGCGGGGCTTAGGAATTCAGCCGAACATTCTGGTGGTCCGGACAGAAAAGCCAATCACCGAGGAGATGCGACAGAAGATTTCCCTCTTCTGTGATGTTGATCCTAAAGCGGTGATTGAGTCGTTAGACGTTAATACCCTTTACGAAATTCCGTTGAACCTTCAAAAACAAGGAATGGACCAATTAGTAGTTGACCACTTTGGCCTGGATGCCCCAACTGCTGATATGCGTGATTGGACAAAGATGGTTGATCATATTGAAAACGACTTAAATAAGACGGTTAAAATTGCCATGGTTGGTAAGTATACCGACCTGCAAGATGCTTATATTTCCGTGAATGAAGCCTTACGACATGCTGGCTATCCGGTTGATGCCAAAGTTAAAATTGACCACTTCAACGCTGAACATATCACTGAAGATAACGTTGCTGATACATTGAAGGGGTATGATGGTATCCTCGTTCCTGGTGGTTTCGGCAGTCGGGGCATTGAAGGAATGATTACCGCTATTAAATATGCCCGTGAAAACGATGTGCCATACTTGGGAATTTGTTTAGGGATGCAGACCGCCTGCATCGAATTCGCCCGAGACGTGTTGGGCTACAAGGATGCTAATTCAACTGAGTTTGACCCGAACACCAAGCATAACATCATTGACCTGATGGCTGACCAGGAAGATATTAAAAATATGGGAGGAACCCAACGACTTGGAGCTTACCCGTGCAAGCTGAAGCCAGGAACAGTTGCCACGGCTGCTTATGATAATAAGCCATTAATCAGTGAACGGCACCGGCACCGTTACGAATTCAACAACCAGTACCGTCAAGAAATGGAAGATCACGGGATGGTTGTTTCTGGAATCAATCCGGACCGTCACTTGGTTGAAGTAATCGAACTACCAGACAAGAAGTTCTTTGTGGCTACGCAGTATCACCCAGAATTCAAGTCACGGCCAAACCATCCTGAAGGGCTCTTCAAAGCCTTTATTAAAGCTGCCCTTGATAATAAAGAAGCACAAAATTAGTTCTAAACTAGTTCTATTAAGGTGAAGCACCAATCGTTGAATGACGGTTGGTGTTTTGCATTCCCCGGGAAATCATTTATCCTTGGCTGAATAAAAAAGCCATTCGCTGAAAAGCAAGAATGTGAATCTGGCTTGTAAATTTTTTAAGATTATTTAGAAAAGGTTGTAATTTAGTAAATATTTCATTATCATTACAGTTGACTGTTTTTATAAAGAAAATGCTCACAAACAGTTTAAAAAAACTAAAATTAATGATATTAAATTAAATCTTTTAAGCGAGGAAACGTAAAAATGAAACGTATGATCATTCAAGGAGGAAACCGACTTTCGGGTGAAGTTACCATCGGCGGTGCAAAGAATAGTACCGTTGCCTTAATTCCAGCAGCAATTTTGGCTGACACGCCAGTACAATTTGATACCGTGCCAGATATCTTGGATGTTCACAATTTGATGATTATTTTGAAATCGATGAATGTCAAGTCCAAGTTTAGCCATGGCGTTTTAGACATTGACCCAACTCAAATTGTGGAAGCGGAATTACCGAGTAAGGCAATTAAAAGTTTGCGAGCTTCCTATTATTTCATGGGGGCATTGTTAGGCCGTTTTCACCGAGCAACTTTAACTTTTCCCGGTGGGGATAACATTGGTCCACGACCAATCGACCAACACCTTAAGGCTTTTAAAGCCATGGGTGCTGAGGTCAGTGAGAATCAAGGGACGGTTCATCTAGATGCAACGAAGAACGGTCTTCATGGTGCGCGGGTTTTCCTTGATATGGTATCTGTTGGCGCCACTATCAACGCAGTTTTAGCTGCGGTTCGGGCTAAGGGGACGACCGTCATTGAAAATGCGGCACGTGAACCTGAAATTATTGATTTAGCAACCTTCCTAAATAATATGGGTGCTAAGGTACGGGGTGCTGGGACCGGTACTATTCGGATTACCGGCGTGGACACCTTACAGTCAATGAACACCCACACCATCATTGCTGACCGGATCGAAACGGGGACTTATTTATCATTAGCAGCGGCACTTGGTGATGGTATCATGATTCATAATGTGATTCCGGAGCACCTTGAATCGTTCACCAGTAAGATGATTGAGATGGGTGTGGACTTGCAGATCGATAGTGATAAGATTTTTGTGCCTAAGACAAGTCATTTGAAGGGCGTTAAAATTAAAACAATGCCTTTCCCTGGCTTTGCAACTGATTTGCAGCAGCCACTGACGCCATTATTATCAATGGCTGACGGGGATAGTACAATTATTGATACGATCTATCCTAAGCGCACGAAACATGTTCCCGAGTTGCAAAAGATGGGGATGAACATTGAAGCTCACGATGGTACTATTATTGTTAAGCATACTGATCATTTACATGGTGCAAATGTTAAAGCAGGTGAGATTCGTGCTGGTGCTGCATTGACGATTGCCGGACTAATGGCTGATGGGACGACAGTAATTAATAATGCTGACAATATTCTGCGTGGTTACGATCGAATCGTCTGGAAGCTGAACCGGTTAGGTGCTAACGTGGCGATTGAGAATGATTCGTCGGTAAAAATTGATTAAGTTAGTTGCGTGGATGATCAATTCGTGGTATCCTGTTAGGGTTGATTATCTATGTTTCAGGCAATGATTCATGGCAAAAGGAGCGTATTAAGTTATGAAAAAAGGAATTCATCCAGATTATCATCCAGTAGTATTTGAAGATGCTTCTACTGGTTACAAGTTTCTTTCTGGCTCAACCGCAACTTCTAAGGAAACGGTTAAGTGGGAAGACGGCAACGAATATCCGCTGATTCGGGTTGAAGTTACTTCTGATTCGCACCCATTCTACACTGGTAAGCAGAAGTTTACTCAGGCCGATGGTGCGGTTGACAAATTTAACAAGAAGTACGGCCTTAAGTAATGCCGTCTGGCTTGTTTCAAAAGCGTCCTGTATTTATTGCAGGACGCTTTTTTGTGTAAATAAGCGATATTCAAGGGTACAATTAATGAAACTTAAGGCGGTGGTAATTTGATACAAACAAGATTAATTGATGGACTGGTTTGGCTCAATCGTCGTTCGTTTATTTGGGCAGTCCGTCAGACACTGATTGCCATTTTTCCATTGGCATTAGTAGGCTCGTTGGCCTGTTTAGTAGAAAAAAGCTTACTTAACGTCAACGGTTTCTTTTATAATATTTTGATTGTCGGCAATTGGCTACCGCAGGCGTGGCAGCGACCACTTCAATTTGCCTTTACCAGCATAGTTCAGGTAATTTTTTCATTAATCGGGTTAGTTGCCTGTTATTTTAGTGCCGTTAATACTGCCCGGTGGTACCGACGAGATTCTTCGTCGGCAGGATTGACAGCAGTTATTACTTTATTATTAATTGCTTATCGTTATGGCAAAACACCACAAATGCCGCTTAACTTTCGAATAGGATTGCTTGGTGGGAAAAACCTTTTATTTGGCTTGCTGATTGGCTATGGAGTAGGGCAACTTTATCGTTGGCTTGAAACAACACAAATCGGTCAAGGAGCACGGGCCCGTTCGTTTGCTAGTCTGCGGCCGTTAGTAGTAGCAATTATTTGTGGGGCTATAATTGCCATGGTGATAAACTCCGGGACTTTTTATCGGGTTTACGCGAGGAGTTATGCCAACTTGGTGACCGCTAGCCAAGGACCACAGAATGTTGGTATCAGCCTCTTGCTTTCGCTAGGAGTAGCTCTGATGGATTGGCTTGGCTTGGGAATGCCAACCAGTTATGGCGTTCCGCTCAATACACCAGCTTATGCCGCAAATCTGAATTATGCCTTGGCACATGGTTCTTCCTGGAACGTTCCTTATAAATTCTTAGGGAGTACCCTTTATAATTCATTTGCTAACTTTGGTGGTGATGGCTTGGTGTTGGCCTTAATTGTTGCCATCTTACTGTTTCCAGGGAATACTGGGACCCATCGTGTTGCTCGCTGGTCGGCCCTCCCGACGATTTTTAACTTTGACTATGGTTCCCTGGTGGGCCTACCAATTATTTTAAATCCGGTTTTTCTTCTACCATTCATGCTTTTACCGGTAATCAATATGAGTTTGGCAGCTGGAATGATTGCCTTGCACTTGTTGCCATCAACGCCCTATCCGGTCCTGCTTGGTACCCCGGGACCACTTTTAGGGTTCATTGCCACTAATGGTAATTGGTCGACCCTACTCTTTACGATTGTCCTTTTGTTGATAGACATCTTGGCCTATATTCCCTTTGTTCGACTTAGTTTTTTAATAGAAGCTAAGTCAACCCTAAAAATAGGAGAGGGTGATCATCATGCCTAAAAACA
>NZ_JBFLGB010000023.1:0-23706 GCF_041859915.1 Limosilactobacillus sp. | reverse complement strand
AACGTCTTCTGATTCAGGTAAACAGGCAATACAATTACCACAGACGGGGCACCATGAGAGTCTTAGTACAATTCTTTTAGGATTAGCCACCGGAATGATAGCAGCAATATTGCCAATTAAAAAATGGCGATAATAGTGATAGAAATGTTTGCTTATTTCTCCAATTATGTAAAAATTGTAATTTGATATTATTAAAGATGCTCATCAGGCTGAGCAAAGCAGGTTTCATTAAGAATGCGACTTCTATTGAAATGGTAGAACTAGTTATTGAAAAATGCTAAAAAGTTTAAAATTTTCTTGCATTTTTAATTTTCTCATTGTATTCTAATAACAGTGAAGCAAAAAATTGGAGGAATTTATTATGCAATTGTTAAATCAAGTGATTATTCATCAACTAACCTCCACCTCAACCACAACAACAAATTATGTGGTTGAGTACCTTTAATACTTTATAACATGACGTTATCTAATAGCTATCCAAAGCGTCTCAACCATTAATTATTAGTACTGGTTGACGGTCGCATTGGGTAGCCTTTTTCGTATTAAGAAATGGGGTTACTATTGAGATGGATGATCAAAGAAAAGTAAAATTAAGACGGACGATGACTCCCGGACAAATGGAAATGATTGCCATTGGAGGAACAATCGGGAGTGGGCTCTTTATGGGGGCTACTTCAACAATTAAGTGGACAGGGCCATCTGTCCTATTAGCTTATGCCTTCGTTGGTTTGGTTTTATATGGTGTCATGCGTGCTCTGGGCGAAATGATTTATATTAGCCCGGGAACCGGATCATTTGCCGATTACGGTTCAAAATATATTCATCCAATTGCCGGTTACTTAACTAAGTGGAGTAATGTTTTTCAATTCATTATTGTTGGGATTTCCGATATTATTGCGATGAGCCAATACCTAAATTACTGGTGGCCGAATCTTCCGGACTGGATTTCTGGAGTAGTAATGATCACAATCTTAACCTTAGCCAATTTAGCATCAGCAAAGTCGTATGGTCGACTAGAATTTTGGTTTGCGATGATTAAAGTGGTTACAATTATTGCGATGATCATCTTAGGACTATTAGTAATTGTTCTTGGATTAGGTAACCACTGGCATCCCGTTGGTATTTCTAACCTTTGGACTCATGGTGGTTTCTTTACCGGTGGCTTTATGGGCTTTATGTTTTCGTTATCTGTAATTGCTGGTTCTTATCAAGGAATCGAACTATTAGGAATTACGGCTGGTGAAGCTGCTTCTCCTCGACATGCAATTATCAAATCCGTAAAGTCCGTTATTTGGCGGATCCTGATTTTTTACATTGGTGCGATCTTTGTTATTGTTTCTATTTATCCATGGAACCAACTTAAGGCGGTGGGATCACCATTCGTTGAAACTTTTACTAAGGTAGGAATTACTGGTGCAGCTGGGATCATTAATTTTGTGGTTTTAACGGCAGCCCTTTCTGGTGCTAATTCCGGTATTTACAGTGCTAGTCGGATGCTTTTTAAACTGTCTGTTGATGGAGAAGTGCCAAAGGTATTCTCTAAGCTTTCCAAACGGGTTGTACCAAATGTGGCGATCCTTACGATTGCCTTTTGGATCTTCCTAGGCTTCGTGGTTAATATGCTAGTCAACGCCTTCAGTGCTGGTGCTAAGAATATTTTCGTAATTGTCTATAGTTCCAGTGTTTTGCCCGGAATGGTTCCGTGGTTTGTAATTTTGCTATCTGAATTGAATTTCCGTAAACGCAATCCTGAACAATTGAAAAATCATCCCTTTAAAATGCCATTCTATCCAGCATATAATTACTTTAGTTTAGCTGCTCTAACTATTATCTTAATCTTTATGTTCTTTAATCCCGATACCCGGGTTTCCGTTTCGGCAGGGGTAGTTTTTCTGGTAATCATGAGCTTAATTTATAAATTCCATACTGCTAAAAAGATTAACCAATAAAATATAAAATCGTCCGAAATAATATTCGGGCGATTTCTTGTTATTTCTGATCATTTGTTCGCCTAGATATAGTAAAATAAAAGTGGAATTTATTTTAAAGAGGAGAAAATCAATGTTTCAACGAAAACATCAATTATGGCGGATTATTTTAATGTTGATAGTTGTCTTAGGAATCGGTGGTGCTTTACAAAAGCCTGCTGATGGGAAAGCAATTTTAAGACCAGGAGTTGTCCAACGTTTATTAAGCTGGGGCCGAAATAATAGCTATCAGCAAGGGCAACAACAATTACCACCAACTAAGCAGCAAGCAATGGTTGTCTTAACACCGGCTGTTCGTCAACAATTAGGTACTAACATTACTTGGAATGGTCATGGTGCTTTTATTATTAACAACAATCGATCGGGATTAAATGCTAATGTTGCTAGTGCTCCTTACGCGGTTAATCATGTAGATAGCCAAGGACGTGCTTGGCAAGGAGATGCTTGGCTAAATAGGACGACCCGTCAATACCAAAATCGTACTGCGACCGGTAATGGTGCTACCGGCTGGAAACCTGCAGGATTTTTACAGGCTTATAATCTTACTGGTGGTTATAGTCACGCTTATGATCGTGGACACTTATTAGGCTATGCACTAGTGGGTGGCATTCGAGGATTTAATGCTTCTGAATCGAACCCTCGAAACATTGCTACTCAAACCGCTTGGGCCAATGAAGCACGTAGTAGTATGTCGACCGGTCAGAATTATTATGAAGGGATTGTTCGTAAGGCTCTAGACCAGGGTAAGCAAGTTCGCTATCGAGTAACGGATATTTATAGCGGTAGCAGTGTCGTTCCCGCGGGTGCTCATATTCAAGCGCAGTCAAAAGATGGTAGCGTCAATTTTAACGTTTTTGTTCCGAATGTGCAGCGTAATATTGATATTAATTATGCGACTGGTGCAGTTAAACAAAGATAATAGATAAATTATGACGATCAGAATTTAATTTCTGATTGTTTTTAATTTATTTTAATAACTAGAATTTATTTACTTTAACTAAACCACCAAAAACAAAACCACGACACTTGAAAAACAAAAACAAATCAACGAAAATAATGATAGACACCCTAAAAAACAAAGGATACTATTTATGACTAACGATCCATATTTAAATAAAATTCATATTGTTTTTAATGGCCAAAAAACGCCACCAATGAAAATTAGTCAACTTTTCGATGCACATAGATTTAATCGTTTAACCGCAATCACCGGAAAGGTAACGGCTGATTTTATTAATGATTATTTGAGTAAATTCATTCAAGTTGAAATTGCTCTTCGGACTCCAAAAAATGAAATAGCTAAGTCAGCTGAAGAGGTTATTACTAAAGAGGCCTTAACCACAGCTCTATTGGCAGTTGCTAATAAGCAGCCAGCTAAACTGTTTGAAGGGCTGAGTAGTACTAATCAGGCTAACGCGTTAAATGGGCTTTTCACAGTTGAAATTTCCCCCGTTCAGGCATTACACTCTCAATTTTACTTGCTTAGTAACTCTACTACCCATGACACACGAGTAATTCTTGGGAGTTTTGATCTTGACAAAGATTCTTTTAACGATAAGCGTAACCAGTTTGAAGAAATCTTAGTATTTGACAATAATATTAGGCTTTTTCAGAATCTCAATGAGCATTTCAAAGCAGATATTAAACCTGTTTTACGGCCATATTTTACAGATAATCTTTTGAAAGCCGCTCAGACACAACTTGATGAGGGAGCTAAGGACAAGCAAACACCACAACGGGATCAGGTTGTGATCCTCGATAACGAAACCACTGATAGGATTGCGGCAGCAGATATGACTGACATTATTAGTCACGATGTGCAAAAACAGATGGATAATAAGTTAATTCCATCCACCACCACTAATGCTATGCGTAATGTTACGATTAATCGTTCGCAAGATAAGGAAGCAATTGCGCGTAATGTTAAGCAGCATGATACAATTTATACCCTACAGAAGGGGTCAGTGTCACCGCGAGCAGCTAAACCCAAGATTAAAACACGAGAAAAAATTTACCAACAGGTTCAACATGCTCTGATTAGTGGTATGACGCCTCAGCAACGAAAAGCCGAGAAAAAATATACTACTTTTCTATATGATCGACCAATGGAACGTAATCTTATTAATAATAATAGTGGGTTATACGTTCCTAATGATGCCGGAACCCACCCAATCCCGTTTGGTAAATTAGCAACGATTAGCCAAATTCGTGACGGCCTTAATAGTATTGATGCGGTCCTTAATGGTTACCGTAAGTACGTAGTTGACTATACTGATGATTACGGGAAACGTTTTTATGAAGCCATTCTTTACAGCTTTACGGCGCCATTTTTGTGGGAGATTCGTCAAAAAGCTAGTCTTAATCCCGAGGATGGTAATGATGTTCCTAATTTCTTAGTTCTAGGTGCAACTGCTGGTTCTGGTAAGTCCACACTTTTGCGGATTATTAATCAATTAACGTGGGGGACAGATCGCTCCTTAATCGATTTTGGGACGATTTACCCGACAGACACGCCTCAGAAGAAAACGAAGACGGTAGAAGCAATCGAACATTATATGAAGCAAGGTAGTTCCTATCCCGTATTGCTAGACGAAATTGAACCGTACTTTTTCCAACAGGATCAATATAGTCGGCACCTGGTAGTTGATACGATGAATGAGCTTATTAATAATCCACACCCAATCGCACCGTTAATTGGGACGACTAACTATGATTCTGGATTTACCATGTTACGGGAAACCGCTCGGCGAACCTATTATCTACAAATGGATAAAGTTATTGATGACCGGCAAAAGGGTGAAGCAAATAAATATATTTATAATGTTCGTCAAACCCTAAATAATACGCTTTTTAAGGATTTCGTAATGCGGATGGCCGGTTTACTGGAAGATGATGAAACACCATGGCGAGACTTTAATACTAAAAGCGGGCAGCTCGATTTTCTTTCTAATACTCGTAAAATCTTCCGTGAGTATTACAAACAGGCTGGAATTAAAATACCGCCATACTTTGCTGATGAGATTTGCGATGATTTCAAAGAAAGTTCACGGAATAGTTGGGCAAAGCTCTACGTAACTCAAGCTGACGACTTTAAATATCGGGCAGCTGACGACAGTTTACTATTTGATATTTCAAAGCTTAATACCTTTAATGGCTTTTCTGCTGACAGCATTGAAAGGTATCGAAATGCTTTACCAATTGAACTTTGCGTTGATGGTATTAATGGTAAACGAGGCAAATTCGTTGAAATTAAAGCACCGGCATTTTTCCGGTGGATTGGGGAACGTAACCCTTATGCTAAGCATACTGATCAATCTCAGCCAACGACAATAGTATCAGATCAATCAACGTCATCACCTACTACTAACAATAATAAATCCGTTAAAAAGAAGGGCTTTTGGGCTCGATTATTTGGTTAAACTAAAAACGGTAAGGGGAGAATCTCCTTATCGTTTTTAATTTAGTTAAATTTGCGCGATAATAAAAAATAATAGTGAAATGAGGTGAGTGAATGAAGCATCTACAAAAAATTGGTAAAGTTGTTGGAAGCAGTTTAATAGGTGTCTGCCTCATTTTAGCATTAACCCAGCTCTTCTTGTTACGAGGTACCCCTGGACAAAAGTTAAAATCCAATACCTATCAAAGTAATCTAAATTACTCACGGGTGCCAACATTATTAATTCCTGGTTGGGGAGGAAATACTATCACCTACAATAAGTTAATTCAAACTTATCAACAACAAAACATAGCCCAAAAGATCATGACGGTTTGGGTATCACCAACTAACCGCATTCGAATTCGTGGAAATTGGCACGGGCAAAAAAATGCACTGATCCAGATTCTTTTTGATTGGAACTATAGTCCAACCTATCATCCCCAAGTTAACCAATTGCGACATGTTTTGACTTATCTTTATCAAGTTGAAGGCATTAAAAAAATTAATGTTGTTGCTCATTCATATGGTGGAACCGAATTTATCCATGCTTATCTAGGATCACAATGGCTTCAAGCTCATCTACGACTTCATAAATTGGTCTTCCTTGGAGTGCCTGTTGAAGAAAGTTTGCCGGATCGTTTACGTTACCATTATTTATTAATCCATCATTCGACCGATAAGAATTTTCAGCAGTTACAAAGTGAAATGCAAAAATGGCAACTGAATTATTCGATTAATATCTATAACCTCATGGGATCTAAAGAGGGAAGTAAAATAACTGACGGTGCTGTTCCACATATTCAGTCAGAAATGATCCAAGCACTGATTCGTTCACATCCAATGATTAGATATCACCAGAAAACGTATCAAAATACTACCCACAGTCAATTGCACAATCGACAAATAATTTTACAGAAGATTGAGCAACTGCTGTGGGGAAAGGAGTAGGATAAATGCAAAAAGAACATGGACAAGTAACTGGATTAATTTGGCGTGGCCCGCAGGATTTAGCTACTTATCAGCGATTAAAGGTATACGCTAATCAACACCAATTAACAGTGTCTGCGGCTGCTAAAAAGCTAATTGCTATTGCTTTACAAAATGTATAAGTTTAATATTTTGAATGTTATTATCATATTTGGCTTGTATTAAGCAAGATTTTATTTTAACTTTTAACTATGCAAATACCCGTTGAATACCAGATTTTCGTCTGTATATTCAACGGGTATTTTAATTTTGACTTTTAATTGTTAGCTAAGTATTGTTGGCAAATCTTAACAATGCGTTCAGCCGCATGTCCATCTCCATAAGGATTATGTGCATTTGCCATTTGATGATACTTAACTGGGTCATTCAATAACTCTTCCATGGCATTGCGAACTCGATTATAATCCGTGCCAATGATTTTTAGAGTACCAGCAGTTACGCCTTCTGGTCGTTCTGTTGTATTTCGTAATACAAGAACCGGCTTATTCAACGATGGTGCCTCTTCTTGAACTCCACCTGAATCGGTCATAATGAAGTAACTCCGGGCAGCAAGATTATGAAAGTCCCAAACGTCAAGAGGAGCGATTAGGTGGATATTGTCAATACCATCAAAGACTTGATGAGCTAGTTTTTGGACCCGAGGACTGAGGTGAACTGGGTAAACAACATCCAATTTAGGACTATTTTCAGCAACGCTACGGACGGCTCGGAAGACTTGCTCCATTGGTATCCCTTGATTTTCTCGTCGGTGCATAGTAAGCAAAATAATGCGGTGATCATCTGGGATCCCCTTTAGAACATCGTGGTGATAATCATGACTAACAGTGTAATGCAGAGCATCGATTGCCGTATTACCGGTCACAAAGATCTGGTCGGCTGGGTGATTTTCTTTGATTAAGTTTTGCTTACTAAGGTCGGTCGGTGCAAAATACAAAGTAGTTAGATCATCCGTTAGTTGTCGATTGGCTTCTTCAGGGAATGGGGAAGCAAGATCCCAGGTTCGTAGTCCGGCTTCAACATGGCCGATTGGGATATGGTGATAAAAGGCACTTAGGCTGGCAGCCATTGTCGTGCTCGTATCCCCATGAACCAAGAGGAGAGCGGGTCGTTCCTGCTTGAGGATATTATCAAGCCCGGTTAAAATCTTAGTAGTAATCATGGTGAGGCTCTGGCCTTTATGCATGATTGACAAATCATAATCAGGTTCGATATCAAAAGCATCTAACACCTGTTGGAGCATTTCTTTATGCTGACCAGTGACTACTACTACTGGTATCAGGCCAGGTGTTACATTTAATTGTTTAACTACCGGTGCCATCTTGATAGCTTCTGGACGGGTTCCGAAGACGGTCATTATTTTTAGCATTGTTAATTCATCCCTTCTAATGCGGCAATTGTCGTCAACGTTGCATCATAATAATTAGATTTAGTTAGTGGTCTAGTAAAAATATACTTTTGGCTGTTGAAGAGGTTATCATAACCACGTCCTCGGTTGGTACTAGTAGCGTAAAAAAGTGGTGCGCTAAAGCTAGCAGATTGATAGTGGACGAGTCGATGACCATTCAACTTGTAACCAGCGGTAATGTAATATTGATTAGCAAAAAATTTCATCATTTTATTTAGGACCCGTCGTGCCCGTGGATCATTGCTGGAGGCAAGCATCATTGGCACCCGACAGGCATTAGCAGAATAATTACCGTCATTTTTGCTAGCTACGGTCCACGGCTTAACGGGACGAGCAGACTTGGTTGTTACCCAAGCAAAGTCAGGTACCAGGCCAGTATGGTGTAACTTACTAAGAGTAACGAGATGGTCAAGCATTCCATTCTTAACGGTTAACCATCGTTGGTCATGAGAAGTTTGGTAGCACTCATCGAAAAAGTCAGGAGCAACATCCGAAGTTCGCATTAAGTGATAGTACTTAGACTTGCTAGTGACCCAATTACCAACTGTTAACGAGCGTGTCTGCGGATTATATTCGTAACGAAGCATATCGGCTTCAAGCTGCCGTTCTAAATGTTGGTAATATGATGCTTGCTGAGGCCATGCATGAATAGCGTGGTGAAGACCAATGGCAATGAAAAGGTCCCCATCAGTCGCACTATTACGATTGCTGACCCATTTGCCGTGACGATTGCGATATTGACGCCATTGCATCAAGGCAATAGGTACTTGATGGTGATTACCGACTCGGTCACGGTGGGCAAGATAATAATTAAGCAAATGGTTGAAGTCTTTCTCATTCGCCCAACCCTTTTCCCCGGCACGGGCGGTAATGTATAGTCCATAGCCTTGACCTTCAGATAGGGCGACAGGACGGTGGCGGTTATTGCTGGTGTTAACGAAACTACGCTTATTGGTTTGGTGAATCACGTAAGCTTGTCGCCAGCGAATATAGGTATGATATTGAATGTTTCGTGGATTCTTGATTCTTACAACAAATAAGGTGGCAATGTAGATAACTGTGATGACACCCATCAAAATCCAAATAAATTTAGAATGTTTCATAGTATTTTTCCTTAATCGTTAAAGCGCTTAGTTTTAACCCAGACGTTCCCGTTGCGGTGGAAAAGGGTGTCTAAGGTTACCGAACAAACGGCATGGATAGAAACAATGATGAAAAGCTGAGAATAGGTAAAGTAAGAAGCTAGAGCTAGCCAAATTTGCCGAGTTGTCGCTTGACCATATTGCGTTGCCATAGCAATTGAAATTTGCAAAATATATAGGATAATCATCAACAGCCAATTTAATAAGAGCAGCTGCATGATCAAAATATTACTTTCACCAAAAGTAAAGGGAATTTCCAAGCCTGGCCAAAAGAGGCGACCGATCAGGGTAATGACGTTAGCAATAAAGATGATGTCGGATAGGACGATAGCCGCATTAAACCAGAAGAAGGTACACGAATAATAGAAGGTTTCTAATTTAACCCGCCAGTTACTGTGATCGAAAAGGTGCTTGAAGTTATGAATTACGACCTGATAGTTGCCCTTAGCCCACCGTAATCGCTGGAAATAATAATCATGCAGTCGTTCTGGCTCTTGCTGAAAGGCTTCTGAATTATAAGCTAGGGCAATCAACTTACCACTTTGCATGATCTTAAATGAAATATCGGTATCTTCGGTCAGGGCACCATTACGCCAGCCGCCGATTCTTTTAACGAATTTACGGTTAATAATAAAATTAGTTCCCGGAATCCGTCCAATCTTAAACATGGACCAAATTGCACAGTGCTGAATTCGCTGAGTGACAACAATTTCTTGGTTAATGCACCGTGTTAAGAAATTTTCGTTGGCATTGCGAGTCTTGTTACGGCCGAAAGCAGCCATGTAACGTGTTGGCTGTTCTAGGATCTTGCGGACTAAGAAATAAAGTGCATTTTGTTCTGGCATGGCATCAGCATCGTAAACTCCGATGTATTCACCATGGGCTATCTTGAGAGCATCATTTAGGACTCCTGCTTTGCCACCGGAGCCTGTTCGTTCGATAATTTTTACGTTACGGTGACGGTAGCGTGAAATATTGAGGACTTGTCTCATTTCTTGAGCGGTTTGATCCGCACAGTTGTCCGCAAATAACAGTAATTCAACTTTATCTGCGGGATAGTTAAGGTTAAGGATTGCTTTGGTAGTCTGAGCGATGACAACTTCTTCATTATGAGCTGGGACAACAATGGTGATTAATGGATAACGAGTTAGTGGCTTAATGGCTACTAACTTAGTACTATGTTTCAGCCAAAAAACGGTCGCCCCACCAAGGGTGATAGTTGACATTAAAAGTGAAAACCAGATTGAAATTAAGGTAACAATCATCAAAACTTCTTCAACCATTAATGACTGTCCTCCTTTCGTTGACGAAAATGATCATAGCGTAACATTGTTTTTTCAACACGAGTGTAGATGATCCATTGACAAACAAAGAGTATCATTACCAAGATAAAGAAAATAATGGTGACCGCCATCGCAAGCCAAAAGAAAAAACGAACCATCAGTGTTTATCCTCCTTTAAGTATTCAACTACCAGGTCAGTTTCCATATCACGGGTGATTGGTCGCATTGCGTCATGCAATTGAGGGTATTTGGAAGCTGCTTGCTGGTCGATTCGTTTCGTACCCCATTTAAACTGCGGATTAGTTCCTAATATTGTTAGGTGACTAAGGTGATGCTTGGTAAGTTGATTACGGTAATGATAGGATTGCTTGGATAGATTATAAGAAACAATCAAAAAGGTAGCATCCCCCATGAAGAAGATTGCTTCGGAGGGTAGACGGTCCTTCTTGAGTACACCAGCAATTCTTTGAAGGACTAGATCATAAACTCGGTGGTGGAATTGTTGTAATTGCTGACTATGTGCTAGACGAATTGCAGTTAAATCGATCCAGAGCTGGCCATTGGGATCACTTTTAATAAAAGTTAGGTTCTTTTGGTAGAGCTTTTGAGCATTGTACTTAGTTAAAAGTTTGGTAAGGGGATCATAATGCTCTACATAGCTCTCAACAGCTCGGCGGTTATGATCTAACCATCCCCAAGAAGTAAGCAGATATCGACTGATCATAACTATGCTGGCACAAACGGGGAAAGCTAATAACAATGCAATTTTCAGTGGAGTAGAGATTACAATGTATCCCAAAAGAAGAATTGCACTACCAATGGTGGTGAGCCCAATAATTAACCAGGTTACTAAGATGTTAGGAATAAGTGTTCCTGCGGCTAAACCAAGAATAATCATTACCAGCATGGCATTCGTAACGATATTGGAATATTGACTAGCCCACCACATCAGGAGAGCAATTAATGTCCCCATAGCAAAAAGGGTCAGTAAACCGGTTTCAATCAAATGGCGATGTTTCAAAACTAAATACTCCCTTTATAATGATATTTTATTTACTAAGACAAATTATTATACCCCAATTTTGGTAAAATAAAAAAGGTGAATGATATTCAAAGAATAATTTATTTTGGAAGGTTTAAGAATTAGTTTTTAAATGTTCTAAAGCTTATTGATATCATTCTTACTAAATTCATAATTTTGGAGGATATTATGCAAAAGACAAAAACCGTTTATTTCTGCGCAGGTTGGTTTACAGATAAGCAAAATCGGGCTTATCGGCAGGCTATGCAAGCAATTAAGGATAATCCTACGATTGATGTTGAAAATTCCTATATCCCATTGCAACATCAATATAAAGGTCTCCGGGTTGATGAACATCCAGAATTACTTCAGGATCGGGAATGGGCAACCGCAACTTATAATGGCGATCGGGTTGGCATTTCAACATCAGATATGTTACTAGCCATCTATGTTCCGGAAGAGGAAGATGTTGGTATGGGGGTTGAATTAGGGATGGCCAGTTCTCTTGGTAAATATATTATGGTGGTTGTTCCGGATGAAGATTTTGGAAAGTCCATCAATCTTATGAGCTGGGGCATTGCGGACAATTTTATTAAATTATCCGAACTTGCTAAATATAATTTCAATCGCCCTGGTTTTGACTTTTATAATGGTGGAGTTTATTGATAGCTAAAAATGGCGTCTTTTGGCATATGTCAAAAGACGCCATTATAGGTACTTAACTGTGTAGCCCAGTCAATACTCATCATAATAATGGCTAGGAATGCTATCATTAACAGTAACTTTTCGAATGGGCCACCTACTCGATAAGAGAATATTAAGGCTGAATGATAACGGTGATGACTAAAAGGGGCCAACCAGCGGACACCATATTCGCTAAAGCTATCTTCTAAAACATGCAAAATATAACCACTAATTAAACCTAACCAGAAAAAGAACCAGCACCATTGATGTAATGTAGGACCTGGTATAAGTGGCGCAATAGAATTTAGTATAAGGTAGCTTAATGCCGAAAATATTAACCAACCACAAAGACTATGAGTAATCCCACGGTGCGCAAAAAGAAAGCTCAGATTAACTAGTAAGTGGTGATTAGCATCACTATTATGTTGGTCAATGTCTGGTAAGGTAGCACCGATTCCGGTTGCTAAAAGCATTACTAGACTGGGTAGTGGATGAACAAATAATTGATGAGTTACTAAAAGTTCTCCTTGGACAATAGCAATACTACAAACCTGATGGGATCTAGTTAGCATATTATTTTCCTCTTTTAGTTTACATAATATCAGTGCATCAAATGATAAAGCATTTCAATTTCTCTTAAAAGGCCATTATGATTATTATCAAATTTAGTTACTCGGTCCGCAATTGTTAGCAGGTCTGGTGTTGCGTTTTGCATTGCGTAGCCACAACCAGCTGCTGCAATCATTTCTTGGTCATTAGAAGTATCGCCAAAGGCGACAAGGTCAGCCATGGTTCCACCACGAGATTTAATCAATTGGCAGAGGCCGTCAGCCTTGTTGACACCCGCAGGTAAAATATCAATTCCCCAGGCACCGCTGTAGGTTGCATGAATAGTCGGAAATCGCTGATTAAGCTTAGCAACTAATTGGTGAATCCAAGTAAGGGCGGGGTGATGGTAGGACCAACTAATATTGAGATTATAAATAGGCTCGTTTACAGTTGATAAATGTGTAAAATAAGTATGGTGTGGATAATAAGGAACTGCTACGTGACGGTAACGTTGGGCAATAAACGTTTGATTAGCTCCAGAAAGAGAAAGTAAATCTGGTTGTGGGACAATAGTAGCTATAAATTCTAAAAGGTCCACAATGGTTTCCTTATGGTGAGGTTGACTCAAAATCTCGTGACCATTAACAATGATTCGGCCACCATTTTCGGCAACGAAGTTAGTTACGGTGGGGCAAGAACGAAAAATGCTTTGTAAGGCATCATAACTGTTGCCACTAGCGACAATTAGCATTACTCCTTGACCAGTTAATTGCTGGATATCGTCATTAAGTCGGCTAACAGCAAAGCGATCGTGATCGTCAAGCAAGGTGCCGTCAACATCAATAGCAAGATATCGCCACTTAGGCACGGATGATCATTCCTTTCTTAAATTTTTTCTACCTATTGCATTAGCCCTTAAGCAAAAGAAAATAGTAGTATTTTAATTATAACTTAAACTTAAAAGCATCAAAATTACATTGGAATCATTAAGAAAAAGCTGCTAGCTACACTGATGTAACAGTGTAACTAGCAGTTCATATGCTTATAATATTTTTATGCGCCCCCCGGGAATCGAACCCGGATCATGAGGACCGAAATCTCATGTGCTATCCTTTACACTAAGGGCGCCGTACAATTACTATTATAGTCTTCTTAATTTAAAATGGTAGTGGAAAATAAAAAATCCCTATAAAATATTATGTAAACTAGCCTTGCATAAGTAAATATTGATTGAGATTCTGGAAACTAATTAATGATATGAACTACTTTTTTATTTAATTATTAGTCAATTTAAAAATTGCCGCTCAGACAAAATGAAATTGATTTAGACGGGTAGTTGATCGTCTTATTTTCTCTGAGAGTTAATTTTGAAATTAGCACTAATTATTACAGATAAAGGAGCTAAAATAGGTGTTATTTGTAATAAATAACACTTTTAAAATACTGATATAACAGCCAATCTAAATTAGTAAAAAACTATCGGTGTTATTTATATAATATTATTAAAAATAACACTTAAGGATTTAATAGGTAAATATGCCTCAATTAACAGTAAATAGACATGCTAATTCTAAATTAAATTGTTTAATACTAGCATAAGATATTATGTAAACTAAAAAATGATTCCCCACCTCAAACAGAGAATCATTTACTTTACTTCAATAGCTTTTTTAACTCAAATGCTACACCATCTTCTTGGTTTGATCGAGTAATGATTTTAGCTGCTTTTTTAACTTCTGGTAGAGCATTCCCCATTGCAACCGAACTGCCAATCGCATTTAAAAGAGGTAGGTCATTTTCACCATCGCCGAAAGCCATCATTTCATCTTTAATAAGATTTTCTTTTTGCTGAATAAAGCGAACACCAGCATCTTTGGTCGCCGCGCGGGTAGTGATTTCGTAATAATCAGCACCAGTAGATTTAGCAATTACATTAGTAAGGCCAAGTCTAGTAACTGCTTTCGCAATCTGTGCCTTTTGAGCATGATTGAATTCAATGATCATTATTTTATAGATATCTTCTTGGTAATTAGGGGACATAACCACCTGTGGCATAGTACCGTTAACTTGATGCTCAAATTTGACGCCGGCATCGAGTTTAAAGGTAAACCAAGTATTTTGATTATACCAACTCAATGATGTTTCAGGAAATTGGGTGTGAATCAAATTAATAATAGCTCGAGCATTAGTAGGCAAAATTGGTTTGCGGTTAAGATATTTAATGTGTTCAGCGGCTTTTTCAAAAATTAAACCGCCATTAAAGGCAATTTGTGGACCCTTTAATTTTAGTTGATTGATTACAGCTAGCATTTCTTGCGGGGCTCGTGCTGAAACACAAGTAAACGGAATAGTAAGTTGCTGAATAGTAGCAATGGTTGCTGGAGTTAATTTACTCTTTTCATTTAAAAGAGTATGGTCCATGTCAGAAAAGATATGTTTAATCATAATAATTGTCCTTTCTTTCATTCATAATAAGACTGATTAAATTATTATCTGGTGGTATTGGTATGTATACTAGCTAGTTGACATAATAAATTACCAGGTGACTGATAACACGGCTATTTGTTGTTTTGCCAAATCCGATAATAATGACGGGGAGCAGTAGCAAAGGGGCGCTTATAATGACCGCTAATTTTTAACGTCCCGTTATCCATAGAACGTTGGCTTTCATCATCGGTCTCACCTAATGACTCAACTGGAACTAAAACGCGCATTTGAGGATCACTAACTGAAGAACCATCTTGATAATTAATTTTAGTTCCTGGTTCAATATTATATAGGTAGACATTAAAATTGAGGCTTCCATCAGTTGAAATAGCTTGTAAATTAATTCCACGCGCCATTTGTTCACTGCCGCGGAAAATGGGAGTTGCTTGATAAACTACATGCTTTCCTTGTTCAATTGTATGACGAACTCGAGTCTCATAAATGATTTGTAGCATTTGGTTAGTAAAATCCGTTTCAGTAAAAAGATTTCGTGGATTATCCTGGTCACCAACCGCACTAGTATGGTATTGACCAGTATGCGCATTGATACCTCCTGTTAAAGAATAGGCTAATAAATGACCACGATTATAAATAAGGTTACCATTTCGATTATCATGCCATCCCGTTGGCTGAGTAATTTGGTTAATACGTAGACTGGTATCGGCATGGTTTCGCCAATTTAAAAACGCAGTATTAGAACCAGAAGTACGCCGGCGCGAATCTAATTGTTGATAAATAACTTTATTAGTTCGCCAAGACTTAGGGTTTAAGGTTGAACGCCCATGATTAACCTGAACGATTGGATTAGCACCGGATTGGTAATTAAGTTTGGCAAGCTGCTGGTATTGCTGAGGTGTTAATCCACCAATTACTTGGGCAGGGCGATGGTCACGTCGTGCAAAGTGAAGATGTGCTATTTGTTCTTGGTGAAAATCATGATAAGCAGCGCAAGTTGAACCGATTAATAAACCAATCACCATTAAAAGAATAAACTTAAGAATATAGCTTGCTCTTTGCAGAAGAAAGGACCTTCTTTCGTTGACTAATTAATGGTTATATTTTAGTTGACTCAGTGCGGGGATCAAGTTTGAGCTTCAAAGATGTGTTATTATAATCTAAATAACATATAGTTAAGGGAAGAAATAAAATGCGACAAGTAGTATTACCTATCAAAGATTCTAATGTTTTAGCAGAAGTTCAAGATACTTTACTACATAATTTTAAAGCTGGTCGACGTAATTATACTATTTTTCAAGTTGGTAAAGCCACCTTATTACGGGTTAGCGATGTATTGCGACTTAAGCAGACCGATGTTTTTGATGATTATGGTGCCATTCGTCAGCATGCCTTTATTAAGGATAAGAAGACTGGAAAGCCAAATACCCTTTACCTGCGCCCCGTAACCAACGATCTCGCTATTTATCAGCAATGGCTTAAGCGTAACCGTTATGAAAAAATTACACCTTGGCTCTTTCCATCGACTTCTCGACCGAGTAAACATATTGATGAACGACAGTTTTATAATATCATGCATAAGGTAGGGAATCTATTAAATATCAATTATCTAGGTACTCATACGATGCGTAAAACAGGTGCTTACCGGGTTTATGTTCAAAGCAATTATAATATTGGATTAGTAATGCGCTTGCTTAATCATTCTAGTGAAGCAATGACCTTAGCTTACCTAGGATTAGATCAGGTTAGTCGGGAACATATGTTAGATAAAATTGATTTTGGTTAATTTAAAAGCGACAGTGAAAATCATTTTACTGTCGCTTTTAAATTTTAATGAATAAAAACAGTTACAAAAGTTAAGACCCCGAAAATAATTCCAGGAAAATTAGCAATGATTACTGGCCAATCTTTATCGGGCTTTAACCAGCCATAAACAACCCAGAGTAAAGCATTAATTGCCGCACAAATGGGCTGAATTGGTGATACAGGATGACCAGTAAAGTTGGAAATAATTTGTTCAATATATGAAATATACATAATGAGGCAGGCAATCGTAGCAGTATTACCAACCAGCTTAACATGGAGTAAACGTTTATTAGCTTCTTTCATCTTATTAAAATGTCCTTTTCAATCAGCAGTAGTAATAACTGCTTTGTTGCTTAATTTTCAATTATTTAATATTTAAGATAGCGCAATTAGTTAGCATAATCAAGCCTGTTAAAAATATTTTTATTGTTTTAAGTTAACCGGTTAATATAATATTTTACCTGTTTCACTTGTATATGTAGTCACTATCACAAGACAATTCGCATTTAATTTTAAAACATATTTTTAGCTGCTTATTATCCCATTATTTTGCTTAATCTTTCTAATTTCTTCTATGTTAACCGGTTGACACAGAAGAAAAAATAAAGTATAGTATTAAACGTTGAAAGAGAAAAACTTCACAATTTCATTTTAAGGAGATGGCTTTTAATGGCATTTAACAAAAGCTTAGCAGGTTATTTTGACGACCTTGCTCATGTTGGAATTCCGACTGATGACATGGATAAAACAATCCGATTCTGGGAAAAGCTCGGTTTCAAGAAGCAGGGCCAGTTTGACACTGATAAGCAGGGCCATATGGTTACATTTATGAAAGCTGGTCATTTAACGTTAGAAATTTGGGACAGTGATGGCGCTGTTCATCGAACTGGTGCAATTAATCATCTTTCTTTAAATGTTGAAGATGCTGATGGTGCTTATCAAGCAGCTAAGGTTGAAGGGTTTAATGTTAAAGAAAGCCAAGTTCAACACCTCGATTATTGGAAACACGGCATTAAATTTTTCAATATTATTGGTCCTAACGATGAAACCATTGAATTTTGTGAAATTGTTAAGCATTGATTAGGAGGATCATTTTATAATGAAGGCATTAGTTTTAACAGCAAAAAAACACTTAGAAATTAAAGATTATGATCAACCAACAGTTAAGCCTAATGAAGTCTTAGTTCACACTGCCTGGGCCGGTATTTGTGGTACTGATAAGGCTCTTTACAATGGTTTACCAGGTTCTGCCAATGCCGTACCGCCAATTGTGCTCGGCCATGAAAATTCTGGCGTTGTAGCTGCTGTTGGTTCAGCTGTTCAGGATTTTAAAGTAGGTGATCGGGTCAGTGTTGACCCAAACATTTATTGTCATAAATGTTTTTACTGCCGAACTTCACGTCCAGAATTATGTGAGCACTTGGATGCCGTTGGTGTTACCCGTGACGGTGGCTTTGAAGAATTCTTTACTGCGCCTGAAGAAGTCGTTTACCACATTCCGGACAACGTTTCCCTAAAAGCCGCAGCAGTAATTGAACCAATTTCTTGTGCTGCTCATGCCGTAGATTTACTTGAATTACATCCATACCAGACTGCTTTAGTCATTGGTGATGGCTTTGAAGGCCAATTAATTGCTCAGATCTTAAAAGCCCGTGGTGTTAAAGAAGTTACTTTAGCTGGTACTTCTGACGAAAAATTAGCTAACAATCAAAAACACTTTGGTTTCAAGACTATTAATAATCTTAAGACTCCTAAGGCAATTAAAGCTGATACTTACGATATTGTGGTTGAAGCAGTTGGCTTGCCACAGACCCAAGAACAAGCTGTTGAAGCTGCTAGTCGTGGTGGTCAAGTCTTAATGTTTGGTGTTGGTAATCCTGATTCTACCTTTAAAGTTAATACCTATAAGGTTTATCAAAAACAACTAAAGATTCAGGGGACTTTTATTAATCCATATACCTTTGAAGATTCTATTGCACTTTTGCAATCTGGTGACGTTGATCCGTTACCATTAATTTCTAATATTCTTGACTTTGCTCATGTTGAAGACTTTGTCAGTGGTAAGCTAAAGGGTGTTTCTAAGGCAATCGTTAAGGTTGCTGGTGAAGAAGCCTAACAATTTATTTTTAATTCAAAAGCACGTTCCTTGTTCAAGGAAGTGTGCTTTTTTGCTATGAGTGCAATTCTTTTCGCAATAACATCACTAGATATTGAAGGCTACTATCATCGTGTTGATTAGCATAGAACATTTCTGCTTGGTTTTCGCCATTCGCCATCTTTGAAGAATAGTTAAAACGATTGCGAAGTTTAGCTGTTAAATCTTGGTAATAGTTTATCGCAGCTTCCTGATTTTCAAAAACGGTAACTTCTGGTAAGGCATCTCTAGTTTGGTCTAATTCTTGGACAACATATAAATATTTTTTCATATGACTTCACCTCAATTATGCAATTACTATAATAACCGATATGAATTCAAAAAAGGAGTTATTTCGTGGAAAAGTATAGAAGACAAGGTAAAATAACTAAAATGAGATTTATTCTTTTTGCGTTTCATTAAAACTATAATTTTAATGACAGGTTACTAAAAATTGAAAGTATTAACTATCCATGCCCTCTTGCTTATAAAAAATAAAGTCTCTGATAGTTTTCAGAGGCTTTATTGTATCAACTCATCTTAAAAAACTATGCTAATGTACGATGGCCATTTAGGAAAATAAGGAAAAAATAAACTTTTCCAACCCTTGTTTTTTCAACTATTTTTATTCTTGTCTCATCAACAAATCAATAATTTCTTTTTGGGGAATTGCACCAAAATAATCCGCCAGGTTAAGGCCGCTTAACGCTTGAGTAACAGCTGTCCGGTCATAACGGGTTCCAATCAAATGGTGTTCGAACTCATCGATTGATTTTTGGCCAAAGAAGTCACCATAGGTCTTAAGGTATTTAATCTTTCCATTTTCAATCTGCAAACGAAAGTCGATCGTTCCTTGTGGGAAGTGCTGACGGTGCTGAATAGCGGCCGCCGGAGACTTACCATAAATCCAGTCCCAATTACTGAAAATATCTGTATTAAGCTTCTTAACCGCTTGTTTGGTGTCTTCATCAAGAACGTATTCTTTGGCCTGTGTAAGGTCTGCTACACCAAGAATCTTTTTTGCCAGAGTGTCTCTGAATTGCTCAATCGTTAAATTCTGGTATTCGGGAGCAAAATAAGGCTTTAAGTTTGTAACCCGACTATGGACAGATTTGATTCCCTTGGAAGCAATTTTATCAGCTGGAACATTTAGAGCCTTACCAATCACGTTTAAATCAACGTCATACATCAAAGTCCCGTGTGAGAACATCCGTCCCTTTTCTGTTTTCATTGCGTTACCAGAAAATTTCTTGCCGTTGATTTGTAAATCATTACGGCCGGCTAATTCGGCATCCTTAGCACCCATCTCGTGAAGTGCTTCGAGAACTGGCTCGGTAAACTTACGAAAGTTGCCAATTGAATCTCCATCGTCCTTGGTGATAAAACTAAAGCTAACATTACCAAGGTCGTCATACACTGCTCCACCGCCAGAAGTCCGGCGGGTCACAATGATGTGATGCTTTTTAACATAGTCAAGGTTAATTTCTTCGTAGGCATCTTGGTAACGTCCAAGAATAATACATGGAGAATTAATGTAAAAGTACAAGATCGGTTCGTCCAATTTAGCATGTTCCATTAAATAGGTTTCCAATGCTAAATTATAACGAATGTCAGTACTATCGGTTACAAGATATTTCATCGACTATTACGCCTCTTTTTCGTCAAAATTGAATTCATCAACCAGGTGAACCTTTAAATTACCGCTACCCTTCAAAAGTTTGTCAACTGGACAACGTGTTTCGGCCTTGTCGAGGATGGCTTGGGCAGTCTGCCGGTCGACCTCAGGAATCTTAACTTGACAATCAAGCCAGAATTGAAAACCCGGATTGTCAAAGCCCATTTTAATACCGACGCGAACGACACTTGCATGTTGCAAGCCCCGGCGCTTTTCTTCAGCTTCGATTGTGGCATTGAGGCATGTTGCTAGTGCGAGGCCGACTAGCTGTTCGGGATTTGTCCCAGGATCATTGGCAACTGGATTAGCAGTCGTCACCTGCAAATCACCACCACTAATCACTTTGGCAACACCGTGAATACCATCGCAATTTTCAACAACAGTATGGTACAATACCTTATCTGACATACTGATCCTTCCCTTCCCTATTTTTACCATTAATTTTAGCAGTGGTATTTTTAATTTCCACTATTCTAGCTTGTTGATCTCGATAAAAAACAGTCGGGAATGTATTTTTCCTGTGATAATTATAGTTAAATACTTGCTCAGTGCGGCGAGCAATAAATAAAAGCTGGATTAGGTTTTTACCTATTCCAGCTTTTTTTAACGTTAATTAAAATTCTGGCTAATTTTCAAGAGGGAAGGGATAACTAATCTCATTAATGCAGTTATTTACTCAAGTGGTCGTTATTTTCTTACTGATGCTAATGGGAGCTTTAATTCGTAAGCTTGGTTTTCTCCATGCTCAATCAGTAAACGACTTGACCAATATTACTCTTTATTTTTTATCACCCTTAGTAATTATGAAGGCTTTTGAACAACCATTCTCTTCAAAAAGAATGGTTACTTTAGCTATACTAGTACTCTTAGTTTTCTTAACTTATTTTGTTTCAATAGTCATCGCTCAGTTAGCATTTACCCACGAGTCTAATCTTAATTTAAAACGGATTGCCATCTATGGAAGCATCTACTCCAATAATGGTTTTATGGGGTTCCTCTAGCAATGGCACTTTTTGGCAGCCCAGGTGTTTTTTATGCCGTTGCTTCAATGATTGGTTTTAACACTTTGTCTTGGACCCATGGAATCGGTATCTTTTAGAAAAAGCAAGTCCATTCGCGAATTGAACAAATTAAAAAGATTGTCCTTAATCCAAATATTATTGCTATTATCCTTGGCCTGATAATGTTTATCTCTTCTTATCATTTACCGAAGATGATCAACACGTTTGTTAGTGACTTCAGTGCAGCTTTTACTCCCATCTCAATGATTATAATTGGATCTAACTTAGCTAATTTGGACGTTCATACACTTAAAATACCACCAGTTCTGATAGCTAGTTTGTCCTTTCGTAATTTACTTTTCCCAGTACTAGGGATTATTATCCTTAAATTAACAGGAATTACAAGTGTACCACTTTATACGACGGTCATTCTTTCTGCTTGTCCGGTTGCCGGGTTGGTAGTTCTCTTTACACTGCAGGCTAAAGGGGATGCCCGACCGGCTACTGTTTTGATGGCTCTTTCAACTATTTTATGTCTGCTTACAATTCCACTAATTTTTGTTTTAACAAGACTGATTTAATTAAGTGTTATCAAGAAAAGCTTTCCCAAATTGATAATTGTAGTTTACGGTGAAATTCAAGTTTATTAAAATGACTTGCATTTTTAGGCAAAGTGATTAAACTAGGAAGCAATAAAAGTTAATCATACTTTTATTCTGCAATAATTAAAGTACTTTTTACTTAAACTGATAATGCTTTTATCAGAAAATTTTGGAGGAATGATAATGGTCAATACAAATCATGGATGGTTGTTTACTCAACTATTTAGTAAGTGGAAGAAATTTGAAGTAATTTATGTTACGATTTTACTCTTGTTGCAAATTGGCGTGTACTTAATTGCTCCAGATAGTTGGGTAGGGATGCTCTCCGGAGTCTTTGGTACATTGGCACTGGTCTATGGGATGAAAGGACGAAAAGTAACTTTTATCTTTGGCTTTATTCAGTGTGTCGCGATGACTTACGTTGCTTGGCAAAGTCATACTTGGGGTATCTTCGTCATGGATATCTTTTATGTTATTTCACAACCAATCGGCTGGTTCATGTGGGGTCATGATGATGCGACAAAACGCTTTTCACCACAGACACGGCGTTGGGTCTTTGCCGGGGTAGTGGTTGCTTACTTTATCGGTTGGTACTTCATTGCGATGTTCCATGGTCAGTTGCCATACTTTGACTCCTTTAACCTAGTGGTTAGTTTCATCGCCCAGTTGCTTTATATCTTAAAGTACCAGGAAAACTGGTCACTATGGATTTGGGTTAATACAGCCAACATTATTTATTGGGTTATTTTAGCCGTACGGTTTCAAATGGGGGTTCACATTGGAACATTCGGCGGTGACCTATCGCAAATTGCTCTTCAGGCGGCACTGCTGTTTAATTCCGTTTATGCAACTAAGGTTTGGGCAAGTGGTGAAGCTGATAATGAAGGTGGAACGACTAAGTAAATATGGTATAAACTAATCAATCTTATAAATGTTAAAAGACACTGTTCGAAAGCGATATCCTTACAATTTCTGTATAGATATACTGAAATTCGGCGTTCAGAACTATCATCATTCGTTTGCACCAGGGCCTTTTTGTGAGATAATTGGGATATTTATTTGTAATATTCTAGTCTGCTTTTCTAAACGATTTGTCGTAAGTAAGGATTATCAACAATTCTAAAACCGTCATTATAAATTTTTGGGAGTTCTTTTTGAAGATTAATTATTCGGTGCATCATAATCGGTTGGTTAATGTAAGACCTATAAACTTGAGGGTAGTTAAAATGTTTAAGTTCTTTTGAAGGAATCTTATTAAGTATTAGTGTTTCCTTTGTAAATGCAGTCCCTGCACTGTCTATAAAAAAATGGCCAAAATCATCGGTGGGTTTAAGAAAAATAATAAAATCGGCCATTGCAAATTGAGATCGGTGTTTAATATCGCGATAATTATCATAACTAGCTTGATGATTGTGAACTACTCGGTCATAAATGACCGAGCTTCTGGGAACACGAAGTAGTATTTAGGATCTTGCACGTGTATTCACGCTACCTAACTTACAGAACTCCGTTCTTTTACCAAGGCTAGTTCCTAGCCAACGGCTTTTAATC
>NZ_JBFLGB010000022.1:0-25770 GCF_041859915.1 Limosilactobacillus sp. | reverse complement strand
TTAACCATTAATCTTGAAGGTGACCTTGATCCCCGGGGCTTCATGGGTAATGCAAAGATTCGAAATGGTTTCCAAGAAATTCGGGTGACAATGACTTTTAAGACTAACGCTTCTCAAAAGGACTGTGCTGCCTTTGCGGAGGAAGTTAAAAAGCAGACACCGATCCTCGATAATTTAGCTAATGGCATTGAGATTACCGTTGATAATGTAATTCTGGATTAATGAAAAGAGGCTAACCGAGATGGCAATTACAACTTATAAATCAACCGTTACTAGTACGGATACACCAGATATCTACCAAGCACAAGTCCGTGACTTTACGATTAATTATGATCTCACGGGACGTGACAATGGATACGAAGAAGGAATGCAGCCAGCAGAGGCAATCTTAGCGGCCTTGGGTGCTTGTGAATCGATCGTTGCTGGTAGCTTTAAACGTAAGCAGCACTTTGACTATACATCCTTCTATATTGCACTTGAAGGGCAAAAAAATACTGACTCCACTCGTCCGGGCTTAGATGCTATCCACATGACAGTTCATTTTCAAACGCCAAATTCTAAGGCAGAAGCTAAGAAGTTCGTTGAATTTATGGAAAATACCTGCCCAGTGCGAGATAACCTGGCGAATACGGTTCCGATTGTTTTTAAAGATGTGCAAGCTGAATAGTTGAAATGATACTCTTTCCCTTTTCAATGTGCTTAAGGGAGAGGGTGTTTTGTTTTAAAAATGTTGGCTTCCTCAAAAAATCTTTAGTAACTTAAACGTTTTTGAAAATGTTCACTTGCTGTTAGCAATTATTTAAGCTTAGGGATGATCTTTAGTAATAGGAGGGTAATTTTGATGGGAAAAAGGAAATTACATCGTGGGGCTTTCATCCTAGTACTGTCTATTGCCACTTTCGTAATGGCCCTGAGTATGTTGGCGTTATCGCCGGTCACTACTACCTTGATGGCAGCTTGGCACGTCTCGTTCGCTCAGGTTGAATGGTTGACAACCGTTTTCCTCCTGGTAATGTGCCTGAGCATGTTAGTTAGCCCGTGGTTATTTAACCGGATTGGTTTTCATAGGCTGATTTTGCTACTGCTTGCATGTTTTATGGTGGGAACGCTTTTGCTGGCATTATCCCCCCGATATTTTCTGGCCTTAGTTGGCCGAGTGCTGGAAGCAGTGGCGTTAGGGGCAATGTTTCCCCTTTACCAATCTGCTCTCCTGGTAATTACAACTGGTCCTGCTCAGGAAACGGTGATGGGAATTGCCGGTGCGGTGATGAGCCTGGCAATTGTCGGGGGACCGGCAATTGCCGAATTAGCGCTAACCGTCATTAATTGGCGGACCTTTTATTGCCTCTTGGTGGTGATCACAATCATAATTAGTCTTGGCAGTTTTCGTTGGGTAACTAATGTGGTACCGGTGCAACGACGGCCGTTTGATTGGCGATCAATCATTTATTCTTTAGGTATCTTTGGCCTATTGTACCTACTGAACACGTCATGGTCAGGACGGCTTGTTCCCTTACTAATGGTGTTCGTAGTCAGTCTGCTGTTGTTGGTAGCATTTTTCTGGCGACAATTACATAGCACGCGGCCGTTACTGCAGATTAGGGCCCTGCGTTATGGCCGGTTTGACCTCTGTCTATTGCTATCCGGTGTGGCCTATTCATCACTAGTAGGGTTAACGGTTCTACTGCCGTTGTTTTATCGTCAGATTTTGCTGGAACGGGGACTGAAGGTCAGCCTTGCCCTGCTAGTTCCGGCACTGGTTTTGGTACTCGTTAACCTGGCAACTAGTCGACTGACAGACTGGTTGGGCAACGGGACCGTGATGATGGTGGGAATGGTAATCCTTACTGGTAGTTTTCTATTATTTGTTGTTGAGAATCATAGCTTAACAAGTGTCAAATTAATTACGATTAGTTGCTTGACCGCAATCGGCACCGGTTTAGTGATGATGCCGGCTACCACCCAAGGAACAACTTTCCTACCATCGGCATTAGTGGCTCACGGGATCACCATTATTACAGTGACCCGTCAATTACTGGGGAGCCTCGGCACGGCTTTGTTAACCCTGCTTTTGTTACTTGCCCCGGGGCGACTGGGCTTTGTTTGGGCGTTTAGTATGTTTATGCTGATGGATTTAGTCGTTTTAGGAACGTTAGTAATGACGTTAGGGGGTAAGAATCGTGAGAATAAAGAAAATTGATTTATTGTATAGCGCACCGGTGGAGAATGGCTGGCGACCATCGTTTTGTCGAATTTATACTGATACCGGTTTGTATGGGGATGGTGAAGTTGCTCTTTCCTATGGCGCCGTTAGCCACGCTGCGTTTGCTGAAATGCGCGATTTGGCACCATTATTGATTGGGATGAATCCGTTAGAACACGAAGTCATCTGGGAAAAATTGTATCGCCAGAGTTTCTTCGGCTTAAACGCCGGGCCAGTCATCTTTGGTGCTATTTCGGCTTTTGATATTGCGTTGTGGGATATTAAGGGTAAGTATTATCATGCTCCCCTACACGAATTATTAGGTGGTGAACAACGCCGCCGGGTGCGGGCTTATGCGAGTCAGTTGCAAATGGGCTGGGGTGTTGGTCGCCACCATGCTGGCCAACCGGCGGACTATGCGGCTAATACCCGGATCGCGGTCAAGAAGGGCTTCGATGCAGTTAAAATTAACTTTTTGACTTTCGACGAAAATGGTCAGCCAGTTAACCATGCTGACCAGGAGGACTTCTTAACCAGTGATTACTTAAACTTAGCCCAGCGTCGCCTCCAAGCTGTCCGGCAAGTGCTTGGCCCTGATGGTGATTTGATATTGGAGAACCACGCGTTGACTGGGAAACTGGCAGCCATCCGCTTTGGCCAACTAGCTAAACAATATTCGCCGTTATATTATGAAGAACCGGTCAAGCCGGATCCTCAACTCTTGGCTACCGTCCATCAAGAAACCGATCTACCAATAGCTTCCGGGGAACGCTTATATTCTCGCTGGGATTTTAAGCGGGCCTTTGATCAGAGAGCCATTCAGGTTGCCCAGCCGGACATCGGAACTGCCGGTGGAGTGACTGAGGTCAAGAAGATTTGTGACCTCGCGGCAATTTCTGATATCGGCGTTCAAATCCACATCACTGGTAGTAATTTAATGACGGCAGTTTCCTTGAATTTGGAAGCGACCTTGCCTAATTTTGTTATTCACGAGTATAACGTTAATACGGCGATGCCGAAAATGTTGGCGTTGACAAAGTATGATTATGAGCCAGAAGGTGGTCAATTGACAGTACCGGATCGTCCCGGGATCGGTAATGAGCTTTCGGCCACGGCATTTAGGAATAGTCGGGTAATCACGGTGAAGTAAAAATAAAAGGCTGAAAGGGAAATCCCTCTTTCAGCCTTTTATTTTTAGATACTTTATAAGTTATTTGCTGAGCGGCTGACCATTGACGTCAACGTTATCCTTCTTCAAAATGAAGTTTGCATAGATCCCGGCGATCAGGGTGATTCCTGAGATAACCAAGAAAGTATGACTGTAGCCAATGTGGTCCCGCAGATCACCAAGTGGAGTGGAGAAGATAATCTGACCAACCTGAGCGGCAATCTGATAACCAACCATGTAAAGGGTTGCGGAGACCTTGGTGTCAAAGTGGAGGGTGAAGTAACGAAACAGTCCGAGGGCAAAGCAAGCCGTTTCAGGGGCGTGGAGCAGCTTAATGCAGGAAACACCAAGTGGGTTCGTAACCAGTCCACAACCACCAATCCGGATAACCATGATTGTAATACCGACCAACAATGTCTTTCGAACCCCAATCTTTTTCATCAGCCATGGCACACAGGCCATCATGATGGCTTCCAGGAAGACTTCGACGGAGTTTAAGATACCATACATTTGCTGGCCAAGAGCCTTTGTTGCAAAGAATTGAGTAAAGAATTGTGGAAACATCTGCTGGTCAAAGACGGTGTAGAAAGTCCAGGAGAAGATGATATAAACCACGATTTCCCAAAGAGCTTTCATCTTGAAGACACCAAAGATTTCTTTTAGTGAAGCAGTGCTCTTTTCTTTATTGTTTTCAAGCTTGTTTTCATAAAGCTCAATCATCTTGGGATTCTTTTCGGGATGGTAGAAGAGCAGCATCAGCAAGAGAACTAAGGCAATTCCGGATGAGAGCCAGAAAACAAGGTAGGGACTGATAGTAAAAAGAAAACCAGCCAGCAGGGCAGAAACGGCATAACCAAAGGATCCCCATGAACGGGCTTGACCATATTCAAAACGGTAACGCCGACTAATTCGTTCAGTAACCGCTTCGAAGGTTGGTGAAGCAGCTAGAAAGGCAAAAGACAGGTAAAATGCTCCTAAAATTGTACCTAGATAAAACTGGTGATGGAGCAATGGCGCATAGACCCAGGTGAAAAATGGACCCAGCAGCATTTCCAAGACGGCACAGAAGATTAACAGGTATCGCTTTAGGCCAAGGCGGTCTTGAACGGCACCATAAACAAACATTAAGACCAAGGTGATGGCGGAGTTAAATGAGTAAATGGTCCCCACCTGAGCACCGGAGAAGCCCAATGTGTTGGTTAACCAAATTTGGAAGAATGACCACCAAATTCCCCAGGCCGTAAAGAAGAGGAGAATGTTTAATGAATCGAACCGATAAAAGGGGTTCTTGAATAGACTTTTCTTTTTCATGCTATTTAGCATCCTTTCGTTTTAACTAGCAGATCCACTTTTGTTAAATTAAAAACTTTGCTTTACGGTGAGAAGTGTAAGCGCTTTTGGACAATTTGTCAAACGTTTATCAAAATAAAATAATAAAATACTCTGTGCATTCTTTTTGCACAGAGTATTGGTTTAGATTTATAAATTTGGATCCATCTTAAAGGTTAATTTAGATAGTTCCGTTCCAGCCGTCAACAGCTTAAAAAGCAATTGCTTAGTCTTCTTATGGTAGTGTTTGGCAATCTTATGGTTTTGACCAGTTAAGTAGGTGGTTAATTGAGTCCCAGTCAGCTGCTGAGCTTTAGCATCGACCGCAGCAATTTTACGCCGGGACCATTCGTTTAAGCCCTTTTGAAAAGCCTGGTCATCTTCGGCAAACTCACGGTAATGGCTTTCTACCACCATGGCAAGGGCCTCATTTAACCAATAGGCACTCTTGAGTTTCATTTTAGCAGGCACCTGACGATAGGAGACGTCTGTGTCATCGGCGTTAGCAAAGAATGGCGTGTAGGCACAGAAGGTAGGGACCCCAAATTCAATCCATTGGATAGCAGCGTACTTAGGGTCAACGTTGTTACGCATCTGTAAAATGTGTGACTGGGCGGTCCGCGAAAGGGCAATTGACCGGTAGACACGCTTGTCATGAGCGCTACCTTCACCTAAGGGATCATACTTGGTCTCGTTATAATGTGATTTCAACAAGTACTGGATGTCTTCTACTGAAATTTGCCGTTCGGGTTTGCGGATAAACGGCAGATTTGGTGATTCAGGCGTTTGGTTTGCACTGGCCTGAGGACTGAGGTAACGTTGGGCAAACCAAACCCGTGGAGTGTTGTAATGATGATCCTGCTTAGTATTGGTGCCGAAAATATGGCGGAAGTTCCACTGATCCTTATCAGGATTGAGGTGGTGCTCACTGACAAATTGACGAATATTCTTTGAACACATGTAGTTAGCGGGGTCATTGAAGTCAATTTGTTCGATAGCAATCTGATTAGCTGCCACTGCATAGCAATCGTCAGGGATGCGGACGGCAACCCAGTGATGTCCCGTGGCAATTTCCATGTACCAAACCTCATTTTGGTCAATGAACTGGACTCCGTTGCCCTCGGCAGAACCATACTTGGCAACTAGCTTACCAAGCCGCTGAACTCCTTCACGGGCAGAATGAATATAAGGCAGGACTAGGGTAGTCATTGAATCTTCGGCTAGGCCGTTTTTAATGAAGGGATCATAGGCTAAAACCCGATCATTAGCATAGACACTTTCAGTAGCGCTTTCGCCAACATTAGCTGAGTTGAAACCATCTTCTTCATTTGGCCCCGCAGATTGGTCGACGGACGGGGTGGCGGTGTAGCGAAGACCATTTTCGGGCAGTGGAACCGTTAAATTGTTATAAGCCGAAACGTAAGTAGCGTGACGGTCATGGACGGCTGGACGGACGAGGAAACGTTTGGGTTCGATAGCCTTGATCCGGTCCTCATTCCGGGAGATAAAGGTTGAACCATCAATCGTGGCTCCCTTGCCAACCATAATGGAAGTGCAAGCGGAAGTTCTGAAACGTGTCATTTAACCATTTCCTTTCCTAGTGTTAATAGTTTATTATTAATTCCATTTTACACTTTCTACAAGAGAATATGTAAAACACCCGTCCAGAATGTAGACAGGTGTTTATATTTATTCTTCAGTAAAGTTGAATTCGTCAGCATGGCGCAGAGAGTAGCAGTAGTAAACGATCAGACCGCAGGCAATCCAAGCCAGATAAGTTAACCAGGCTTTAAGTGAAATGTTGGCGAGGAGAACGATGCAGATAATGATCGAGAGTAATGGCAAGATTTTGCCATGAGGAACCATGAACGGCCGCTTCAATTCTGGATAACGGTAACGCAGAATGATTACGATCAAAGAAATCAACGTAAAGACCATCAAAGAACCAATGTTAGCAATCAGAGCCAGGTAGTGAAGGTTAAATTCGCCGGCAAAGGCTGCTGCGGCTAGGCCAACCAGCCAAATGGCCCGGTTAGGACTTTGGGTCTTAGTATTCACGATTGAGAGCCCCTTTGGTAGAAACCGACTGCGGCTCATTGATTTGAGAATGTTAGATCCGGCGTAAATGAAGGCGAAGACCACGGCCATGATTCCAAGGACCGCTCCTAAAGAGACAATTTCGGCCACGTAATTATGGCCTTGACTGAGTAAGACGTAGGACATTGCCTCAGAGACGTTGAGTTTCTTATAGGAAAGGACACCGGTCATGACTAGGCTGACTAAGATGTAAAGAGCGGTGGAAATGGTCAAACAAAGTACGATTGCACGGGGAATCGTGTGGCCGACATCCTTAGCGTCCTCGGCTGAGGTTGCTAAAGCATCAAAGCCGAGGAAGGAAAAGAAGACCGCCGAGGCGCCGGTAAAAATTCCTCGATAACCGTAAGGAAGGAACGGGTGCCAGTTAGCTGGGTTAACGTGCCAAACACTGACGACAATGAAAAGAAGGATGATGAAGAGCTTGACCCCGACTAGAAAGTTATTGACCCATTTACTTTCACTGGTTCCCCGAGTTAAGACAATGGTCATCAGTAGGATCATCAAGACTGCCGGAAGGTTAATATAACCGCCTGCTGTCGGGTTTACTAAGAACTGGTGGGGTAATTTGACGCCCAGAACTTCGAGAAAAGATTGGACATAACCGGTCCAACCATTAGCCACGGTGGCCGTGGTGGTTACATAGACTCCAATTAAGGTCCAACCAGCAAGAAAGGCGACGAACTTGCCGATTGCCACCCAAGCATAGAAAAAGGCACTTCCGGAGTTAGGCAAACTAGTAGTCAGTTCGGCATAGCAGAGACCAATCAGGCCACTGGCCAAGGCAGCAATCAAAAAAGAAAAAACGATTGCTGGGCCAGCATCTTCAGCCGCCACGATTCCCGTTAGGACCAGGATTCCAGTTCCAATGATTGCGCCGATGCCAAGAATGGCAAGGTCAAAGAGGCCAAGTGTTTTTTTATGTTCAACTTTTTTGAGATGATTGTTCACAGCTAAAAATCTCCTTTAAAGTTGGTTGAAATGGTGATGGGATTTTTGATAGTAATAAATTGGTAACCCGGCCAGAGTAACCAATACCCCAATGAAGGTAATTATTGGCTGGGTGAGGACAGTAGTGACGATGATAAAGATGCCACCCACCATTGCGATGATTGGAATTAGCGGATAGCCGGGGACTCGGTATGGTCGAACCAGTGTCGGATTATGTCGTCGTAGAACGAAGACCGCAGCGAAACACAACAAGTAGAAAAACCAGATGACTACGACGAGCATATTAGTGATGGTGTCAAAGGTCCCCGATAGGATCATCAAGGTTGCCACGATAAACTGAAGTATGCCACCTACCATGGGGACCCCACCGCGATTTAAAGAACGAAAAGCACGACTGAATGGCAGGTAGCCAAGGTATCCCATGACATAAGGAACCCGAATTCCTGTCATAGTAAAGCCATTCAGGGCTCCGTAAACTGAAACCATGATTCCGACCGTAATGATTTTACCACCGAGGGGGCCAAAGACGATGTGGGCAACCATGGACGAGATGTTTAAATCTTGGGCGACGGTTGTTAATGGCGCTACATAGAGGAAAACAAGGTTGATCAGCAAATAAACAATGGTAACCAGACCCAGGCCAAGGAAGATAGCTCGGGGAAGGTGCTTTTGTGGGTTCTTCATTTCTCCGGCCATTGTGCCCACGTGGATCCAGCCATCGTATGCAAACATGGTTGCTAACAGGCCGCTACCGAGTGCTGTCCAAAAATGATGCCCTGCTCCTGCCGTTACGGGAAAGAGACAAAACTGGGGATCACCAGGGTGAGTAAAGCCGAGAGCGACAATGGCCACAATGGGAACGAGCTTCACAACTAAGGCAACTGATGAAACCCATCCACCGGCCTTAGCACTAATAAAATTGGTTGCGAGTACGAAAAAGGTAACGGCAATGCCGATGAGCGGTAGCCAGTGATCACTAAGACCAAAAAGGCCAACGAATTGTGTAGCAAAAGCAATTGCCGCGGCCGCCCATTGAGCAGGAAAATAGATGAGCGATTGTGCCCAACCAGCTAAGAATCCCCATAAATTACCATAGGCTTTACCGATATAAAGAGTAAGTCCTCCGGTTTGAGGATAAGCAGCTGCTAATTCAGCCGCGGTTAACCCGGCACAAATAGTGATGATGCCAGCTAATAACCAGGTGAAGGTGGCTAGGCTAACGGAGCCGGTTGCTTTGACAACGGCGGGGACCTTGAAGAAGATTCCCGAACCAATGACGGTGCCGGTGACGGTTGATAGAGCCGCAAAGAAACCTAACGACCGGGTGGGCTGCTGTGTCAAAATATTCACTTCCTTGCATATTATTTTGTTAATCTGTTGATAAGCTCAACAGATAACGCAGAACAACTCTTTTATTATAATTTGTCTTTTGCTAAATTAATAGCAAAATTGAAGAATTGCAAATTATGATTACCATGACGGACAAA
Source organism: Limosilactobacillus sp. (assembly GCF_041859915.1). Taxonomy (GTDB): domain Bacteria; phylum Bacillota; class Bacilli; order Lactobacillales; family Lactobacillaceae; genus Limosilactobacillus. Next base: position 16,538 of record NZ_JBFLGB010000022.1, on the reverse strand, counting down.
TTAATCGTAAAATAGGGCTTGTATAGTTATTAAAAATTAGTAGGAAGTAGATGAATCATGACCCAAAATAAATTAGTAGTTATCTCACTTGATTCGCTCGGCTATCGTGATCTGAACGAATTGCGTGACTTAGTCCCCAATATTTCCCGGGTAATAAATGCGGGAACTTGGGTGAAGCGTGTGCGGGGAATTTTTCCAACTTTAACCTATCCGTCCCACACTTCCATTATTACTGGACAATACCCAGCAGTCCATGGAATTGTGAATAATACTAAGTTGCAGCCTCGACGACTGTCACCAGATTGGTACTGGTACCGGAAAGATATTCAGGCAATGCCTCTCTATGATGTTGCTCATCAGGCTGGGATGACCACGGCGGCCTTCCTGTGGCCAGTAACCGCGGGAAGTAAGATCGATTATAACCTTGCGGAAATTTTTCCTAACCGGATTTGGACAAACCAAGTGTTGGTTTCTTTGAAAGCAAGTTCACCGTATTTCCTGTTACAGATGAATCACCGTTATGGTAAACTGCGCCATGGAATCAAACAGCCGTGGCTGGATGACTTCATCACCGCCTGTGCAGTTGATACTTTAGAGAACAAGCGCCCCGACCTGACCCTAATTCACTTAGTTGATATGGATAGCATGCGTCATCATTATGGGGTTCGCTCCCGGGAGGCTAAGCAGGCACTACAGCGCTTGGATGGCCGGGTAGCTCGACTTATTCGCGCAACAAAGATGGCGGGAACCTTTAAGCATACTAATTTTGTCTTGTTGGGTGACCATTACCAGATTAATGTTCGAAAGATGATTCATTTAAACATGATTTTTGCCCAGCATGGTTGGTTGTCACCATTAGCCGGGAAGCCTACTTACCGAAATAATTGGCGGGTAACGGCAAAGACCTGTGACGGTGAGACTTACGTTTATACTCGTGGGAACATTAATTTAGGCCAGTTAAAACAATTGATTGCTGGTGTAGAAGGGGTCGAACACATTTATGATGGTGCCGATGCTGTTAAATTAGGTGCCGATCCCCAATGTACCTTTTTGGTTGAGGCTCAACCCGGCTATTACTTTACCGATGAGGTTAACCGGCCAGCAGTTGTGGAAAATGTTGATCCAACATCAATTGGCACTCATGATCGTTATCATGGTGTTCATGGGTACGGGCCTAACCAACCCGGCTACTTTACCACAGCCGTTTTTGCCGGGCCGGATATCCAGGCTGGTGCCACAGTTGATGGTGCTCATTTGGTTGATGAAGGACCAACATTTGCTCGATTATTGGGTTTGCATTATCCAGCACCAACGGCCGGTCAGGCGATTACCGGTGTTTTCAGAAAGTGAGGGGGATTTGTGAAGTTTACAAAACAACAATGGCAATGGATCTTCTATGATTGGGCTAATTCTGGTTACGGGATTTTGGTGGTAACGGCCGTTTTACCCGTTTATTTTAAAGCAGTGGCTCACCAAGCCGGTGTCAGCGCAGCTAATTCGACTGCCTTTTGGGGTTATGCTAACAGTTTTGGAACCTTAATAGTGTCTTTATTAGCACCACTATTGGGGGCCTTAGCAGATTATCCAAATGCTAAGCGACGCTGGCTGAATGTCTTTACCTGGCCAGCAATTATTTTGACACTTGGACTAGCACTGGTTGCGAGCCAGCATTGGGTTTGGCTGTTGATCTTATTTATTTTGACAATTATTGGTTATTCGGGTGGCAATCTTTTTTATGATAGCTTTCTAACCGATGTGGCGACTGACCATCAGATGGACCTGGTTTCTTCAACTGGTTATGGAATGGGCTATCTTGGTGGAGTCCTGGCTTTTATTGTTTTCCTAGCGGCTCAATTAACCAAGGGCTTTGGCGGTTTGTTGAATGGTTACGGGATCGCTAAGTTTAGTTTTGTTGTCGCGGCCGTTTGGTGGATTATCTTTGGTTGGCCATTATTGCGGCATGGCTACCAAAGATATAGTGTTCCGGCAGTCAGCAACCCATTAAAGGATAGCTTTCGTCGCTTGGCCCAAACTTTTCGTCACATCAAACGCTATCGACGGATTACTTGGTTCTTAATTGCCTATTTCTTTTATATTGATGGTGTAGACACGATCTTTACCATGGCAACATCGATTGGCAAGGATATGGGTGTCAATACAACCATGTTGATGCTAGTCTTGTTGGTAGTTCAATTGATTGCCTTTCCATTTTCTTTACTTTATGGTTGGTTTGCCCGGCGAACTTCGAACCGGGTTGCCCTGTTAACAGGAATTATTGTCTATCTTTTCATTTGCTTGTATGCATTGCGACTGACTAGCCTTTTCGATTTTTGGTTCTTGGCAATCCTGATTGGGACTAGTCAGGGAGGAATTCAGGCGCTCAGTCGTTCCTACTTTGGCCAGTTGGTACCAAAAGAGTCAAGTAGTGAATTCTTTGGCTTTTATAATATTCTCGGTAAGTTTTCAGCAATTTTAGGCCCAGTAATTGTCGGAGTGGTAACTCAATGGACGAAACGATCGACGATTGGGATTGCTTCGTTGGCAATTCTGTTTGGCTTGGGCTTAATCATTTTCTTGATTTTACCCCGGTTAGTTGACCAATAAAATTAAAACTTAAAATAAAAATGCGTCTGTAAGTTTTTAACGCTTACAGACGCATTTTTTAAATGTTTAAGAATTAGTTTTTACGAGAGTAGGAAGCAATGTCGGCTAGGATTTCGTTCATGAAGTCGTCTTGACTCATTTCGTTTTGAGCCTTTTCGCCATACTTCCGGACAGAAACGCCGTTACTCTTCATTTCGTCATCGCCGACAACCAGGGTGTATGGAACCTTTTGGGTTTGAGCTTCACGAATCTTGTAACCCATCTTCTCGTTCCGGTGGTCAACCACGACCCGGATCTTGGCAGCCTTTAGTTTCTTAGCAAGTTCGTCGGCGTAGGCACCGTGAGCATCTTCGTTAACTGGGATGATGTGAACTTGTTCAGGAGCTAACCAGGTTGGGAAGGCACCCTTGTAAATTTCAGTCAGGTAAGCAACAAACCGTTCCATGGTGCCAACAACCCCACGGTGAATCATGACTGGCATGTGTTCCTTACCGTCCTTGCCAACATAGGTTAAGCCGAAGCGGTCAGGTAGCATGAAGTCTAGCTGAATGGTGGACATGGTTTCTTCGTTGCCCAGTGCAGTCTTGGTCTGAATGTCTAGCTTTGGACCATAGAAGGCCGCTTCACCTTCAGCTTCATAGTAGTCGAGGTGCAGGTCATCCATGGCAGCCTTCAGCAGCTTCTGAGACCGTTCCCACATCTCATCATTGGCATAGTACTTCTTGGTGTTCTTTGGGTCACGCAGGGATAAACGGAAGCTGTAGTCGGTAATGTCAAAGTCCTTGTAAACGGACATGATCAGCTTCAAAATCTTAGCAAATTCACTTCGGATCTGGTCGAGGGCAACAAAGGTGTGGCCATCGTTCAAGGTCATTTCACGAACCCGCTGCAGACCAGACAGGGCACCAGACTTTTCGTAACGGTGCATCATTCCCAGCTCGGCGATCCGGAGTGGCAGGTCACGATAAGAACGGATGTGGTGCTTATAAATTTGAATGTGGCTAGGGCAGTTCATTGGCCGTAGTTCAAGCATTTCGCCGTCACCCATGTCCATTGGTGGGAACATGTCATCACGATAGTGTGCCCAGTGACCAGAAGTCTTGTAGGCGTCCAGGTTCATCAGCACAGGAGTGTAGACGTGTTGGTAACCGTCGGCAACTTCACGGTCGATGATATAACGTTCAATTGTTCGCCGAATAGTGGCACCCTTTGGCATCCAGTATGGTAGGCCGGCACCAACCTTAGGATCAACAAAGAAGAGGTCAAGCTGGTTACCGATAACCCGGTGGTCACGTTCACGAGCTTCTTGACGCTTTTTCAGATCATCAGCCAGGGCATCTTTCTTGAAGAAGACCGTTCCGTAAATCCGTTGCAACATTGGGTTGGAAGACATCCCCTTCCAATAAGCACCGGCAACAGATAACAGCTTGATGTTCTTAACAACGTCGGCGTAAACCAAGACGTCTTGGTCAGCGACAGACTTGGCGTCACCAAGTTGGTACATAGCAACCTTACCATCCTTGGCAGCTTCCTTGATTAAGGCGGTGGAGTATTGGTCATTCTTGACTTCTGCTAGGGCATCATCCAAGGCAACTTCTACAAACGTTACCTTAGCGCTATCCTTGGCTAAGCCCTTGATAACATCTTCCAATGCTGGTAATTCATCAGCAGAAACCTGTTGGTTATCCTTGTCAGAATCAACGTGGAAACCATCATCATCGGCAACGGCTTCACCAAGTCGAATTCCTTTAAATTCTTGCTTTAATGCGGCCTTAAGCATCAGTGCGGATAATTTCCGTAATGCTTGTAAACCTTCTTTTGAATCCCGATCGATCTTTTTAACTGATCCATCCGGGGACATAACTGCAACTTGAGCCATATGTATCCTCTCCCTTATAAAAATTAAAAACGTCCCTAACACTTACACCTTGTAAGCATTAGGGACGTTAATTATCAATAGTTAGCGTGGTTCCACCCATCTTCAGAATGCACTTTAAACATTCTCTCTATGGTGTGGTAACGGGCACGACCCGATCGGCCTTATTTCGGCCAATAATCTTAATAAGGTGGTACAGTGACATCAAAACCTCAACGGTACTTCCAGCCAAGGCACCGACTCCCTAGTAGAGGATTAACATCATGCATATCCTTTGATTGCCTTTGATTATAGCACGATCGTTGAACTTGACAACCCCTTTTACTTAAATTCTATCTATTTGTTGGTTGAGCAGGTATTTGTTGATTACCTCCCGCGTGGGATTGGGTTTGTTGTGTCGACTGTTGCGATTGCGACTGCTGGTGAGTGGATTGCTGAGTGGACGTTGATTGATTATTGTTGCCACCACCATTGGATCGTGATGGTTGTTGTGTCGTGGTGGTAGTTGTACTCTGGCGATTATTGTTTGAAGGAGTGGATGTCTGGCGACTAGGCTGGTTAGTTGTAGTAGTTGTTGAATGACTTGCACTTGGAGTCGTAGAAGAGTAAGTATCGGAAACATTACCACCAGTAGAATCGTTATCATTAGTGGTGGAAGCCTCGTGGTGCTTCTTATGATGCTTCTTGTGACTACTGTGCCGTTTTCTTTTGACAGAACTGGTCGAGACCGTTGTCTCATCATCATTACTGGTATTAACCGGATTTTGTTGTTTGACCACAAAGATAATGATCATCACTAATAAAATAGCAAGTAGGGTAGCTAGGAGGGCTTTGAAAGTACGGTGCCCCCCTTTCTTATGTGGTTGGTGAAATTTCTTCGGCTTTCGCGGCCGTGGCTTAATATGTTGACTCTTGGCCTTCTTGGTGTATTTTTGTTCGTCGATCTTCTCTTTACGCTTTAGGTTATCAAAAATAGAAGATCGTTTTTTCCTTTTCTTGTCACCGGGCTTAGGAGTATCGTACAGTTCCACCCGGGTTAATTGTTTTTTATTTTTGCCTTGATCGTTATTCAATGTGTTCACCTCATCTGGAACGATAATACTACAGGAACATATTATATCATGGTCTAAGTATTTGAAAATAAAAAAAGGAACCGGTATAATGCCGATTTCCTTTTTGAGTTAGGTAGTTGTTAATAAAGTTAATCTTTCTTGTGGTAACCCTTTAGGTGCTTTTCATGTTGACCAAAGCCATTTCCTTCAGCGGCAAAACGCTTGTCACCGTGATAAAGTTCAGCACAAGTCCAAGCTAACAAGATTAAGATAATAATAATAGTGATGTAAGCTAAGATATCCGCAGTACCCTTAGACCAAACACCGAATCCTTCGTAGGTAGAAGGTAAGTTGTAGAGGTTTAAGAAGGTCAGAGCAATAACAGATAGCCAGCCAAAGAATTTGACCCAGCCACTATTCTTAAATTCACCCATTTCAACTTTACTGTTAGTCATCATTAATAACGGCAACATTGAGAATGGTAGGGCAAAGGCTAGAAAGACCTGCGAATTTTCCATCAACATATTTAATGCTTCGTGCTGTCGAATGACGGATTCACCAGAAGTACCAGCAACACAAAGCAGTACTGGGATGACGGAGATTAAACGGGTAACTAAGCGCCGTGCCCAAAGTGGCATTTTCATGTGAATGAAGCCTTCCATGATGACCTGACCAGTTAAGGTCCCGGTAATAGTGGAATTCTGTCCAGAAGCTAATAAGGCAACCGCAAACAATGTGGAAAGTATCCCGGATTTAGCAACTGAAATCAGAATAGGATTGGAAAGCATCGAGGTGTTATTCAAAGCATCGTAAAGGCCGAAGAAGGAACTATCCTTAACGGCACCATACTTGAAAACGGCTACTCCCATGATTAGCAGAAGAGCATTAACAACAAAGGCTAATGACAGTTGGATGTTAGAATCCCATGCGGTAAACCGAACCGTCTGCCGAATACTATCGAGATCATCATGGTTGATCTTCCGGGTCTGTGAAATAGCGGAGTGCAGATACAAGTTGTGTGGCATAACCGTCGCCCCGATGATCCCTAGTGAACCGCTCAGTGGGGTAATTCCACCGATTGTTGGGTGGTTAGCGATTGCTTTAGCTGAAGGTACCAATCCAAGAAAAGCACTTCCCCAATCAGGGTGTGATAGTGCTACCTGGTAAGCAAAGACGAACAGAATTACCAGGATCAGACAAGCAACAATGGCTTCGATTTTCCGAAAGCCAATCTTTGTTAACAGCAATAATACCAAAACATCCAGTACCGTGATGAACACGGATGGAATCAACGGAATGTGAAAAAGGAGGTTTAAGGCAATTGCCGCTCCAATAACTTCAGCAATATCGGTAGCCATGATAGCTAATTCGGTCATTATCCAAAGAATAATCCCTAATGCTTTACCGGTCCGTGCTCGTGTTGCCTGAGCAAGGTCCATTTGACTCACAATTCCAAGTTTAGCCGCCATGTATTGAAGCAACATTGCGATTAAACTTGAAATCAAGATAGTAGTCATTAGGGTATATTGGAAGCTTTGTCCACCAGTGATTGAGGTTGCCCAGTTACCAGGATCCATATAACCGACGGCAACTAGTGCACCAGGACCAGAGTAGGCAAATAACGTTCGCCAGAACCCTTTTCCTTTAGGAACTTCAATGCTACCATTAATTTCTTCTAGAGACTTCCCGTTAGCATACTCAATCAAGTGGTGCTTACGGTGTTGATTTTTTGTGTTATCCACGCCAAATCCACCTTTCTTCTTATTTTGTCATTTTAGTTAACAACCAAAATTAACTTAATTCGAATACTTTGTTAGGCTAACATAAAAATTAATATATTGCAACTTAAAATTGCCGTTCTGACGGCCTTTGAAGGGCAAATTTTAATGAATAAGAGTGGTGGTTATTGGGGTTGAACCGGTTTCAAAAAAGATTTAAATAATTTTAAAAATTAAAAATCCCACCAGTAACTGAAGTACTAGTAGGAAGTAAATTCATTTCATCATATTGGTATGCAACAAGTAGTGATGACCAGCCGTGATATCGTATTGGACTAGCTGGTAATCATGCCAAAGTTCCCTTTGCTGGTGGTTGAAGGAATGATAAGCAACAACCTTACCGTTTTGGTTAACGTACTCAGGGGCAGAATTAAAACTGTTAGTTCCGTTTTGCTGGGTACTAAGTGCGTAAGCCGGCAGCTGGTGGTAAAGCTGCGTCAGCATTGCCTGGTAAGGAGTAACCTTGGAATTAGTTTGTTCGGCGGCCATGGCGATGAAGTCATTAGGCCCGACATAGTGGGTAGAGCGAGTTAACCGCTTAGCACCTTGACGCCGCGCAGCTGGGTTGGAATAGATGAAGTAGTCGGTTTCGTGAAGCTTAAGGCCGTCTTTCTTCATGCTGTTTCGATAAATACCTGGTAAATGGTCGCCGTAGAAAACAAGCGTAATTGGTCGGTCAATATGATCAATTTTCTTAATGAATTGGGTGACTGCTTTATCGGTATAGTGAATACCGACCGCATAGTTGGCAACCTGTTCAGGATTAGTGCCATCCCCAACCGTGGCCTTGAAATGGTCGGTCTTGCGGTCACTATAAAGGTTGTTATATGGCAAGTGGTTCTGCATTGTGACCAAGTTGATGAATTGTGGGCCATGGTGAGACTGTAGTTGGTCAAAGGTATTGGCATAAGCCGTTTGGTCCGATAAGTAGGTATTATCGTCAATCTTCATTTGGTGGCGAATCGGGTACTTTTTGCTGCCAAGATAAGAAAACTTATTAAAGCCAAACTTTGGATAATCAGTACCCCGGTCATAGAATTTCTTAGAATAAGGGTGGATGGCCGCCGCATAATTAAAGCTTTGGACAATTGTCGGGTTGTGTTTCAAGTATGGAACCAATTGAGTATACGGTGTGGAAAGGGTCTGCGCAAAATTGCACATGGCAAAACCGGTTAAGGTCATATATTCCATGTCAGCAGTTCCTCCACCATAGCCGGAGCTGATCATTATTCCAGAAGTGGTTTGCCTTTTAATGCGTTCGATCCTAGGAATCGGGTTAGCTCTTAAGGAGACACCGGGGACCCGGTCAGGATTGGCAAAGCTTTCGCTGAGGTTAAAGATAACGGTTTGATCTCGGAGTTGATTGGTCCGGTGGACATTAATCCGCTGAGCAACTTGACTATATTTATGGCTGATCCGTTTCATCGCTGCCCGTGAATAACCATCAGGACGGTTCATGATGGTGATATCAACATTGTTTAAGAATTGAACCGTTGGGCCGTTTTGCTTGGCACCAACTGCCTGGTGGATAAAGTGAGGTTGGTCATCGAGACCGGTTATTAATGTTTGCATCCGTGAATCATGGTGATTCCAGAAAGCAGCACTACCGAAAACACAGATGGTGAGGGCAAACCAGAAAATTCGCCATGGCCAGGTCAAGCGTTGGACCCGTCGCCATCGTTCCAAGAAGATGATGGCGATAACAACGATGATGATCCCGATTCCCGCGTAGATTAGAAGATGGTAGTCAATCATTTTGAGAAGACTGTCTAGGTCACCGACCATAGGCAGTTCAGACGGCAGAATTGGTTCGTTACGTAGGTTCATCTTTTGAATATTGGCAACGATCCAGATAGCATTGAAGAGCCCCGTCAACAATAATGCTAGCCAATAACGGTTAGTCAGTGCTTGGAGAGCTTTAAAGGTAAGAAAAATCAAAATAGCCGTGAACCAAAGCATCGATTGCTTGACAAAATGGGTCTGGTTGCCCATGTAATAGATTGATAAATCGGCACAGCCATAGGCTAGAAGTAAGGCTAATCCAGCCGGCCACTGAGTCATGAACCAAGCAGCCAATTGGTGTCCGAGTTGTGATAATCGCTGGTCAGGTGTTAGTGCGGGATCAGTAGCGCAACGGTGTTGGATGCGCTGACTGAGCCGCCACGGCTGTTGGATCTTTCGAGCAATTAAAGGAGCGTAAGCGGCAATGACTAAGCTGACCAGGCCATAAACGATGAGAATCAGTAGTTGCAAGGGCCAGGCTGTGGTTAATTTAGCTAGGCGACCAAGTTCGTTAATAATGACTGGATCGCCGAACAGAATTGCCAAACTCAGTAGGAAATAATGAGGGAAACGCAAGTGGTCAGCAAAACACGTAAATGAATGACGGAAGAGCAAATAACAGCCGATTGCTACCCCAACCATTGGTAGTGAGGTGGGAGTGGTAAAACGGTTAGCAGTCACCATGGTTCCATGAACCTGAAAAGAGGCATTAGGCATTAAAACGACCAACAAGAGATTAATGCCTAATGCAATTAGTAACCATTTGCTAACTTGACGTTTGTCGAACGGATGTCGGCCGATTAGGCTACCAATCGTCATGATAAGTAGGTAAAAGCTGACCGAATTGCCGTGTAAGAGGCCAAAAGCGTCATTATTAAAGATGGTAGTAATGGCTAGCGGTGCCAATAGAATGAGCAGGCTGGCCCTTAGCCGTGGCCGTAGTTGATGCTGAAGCCAAGGTAAAATAAGGGTGGCAATGATGATTGCCGTAGCGACTGGTGCCAGGTTGCGACTGATCGGCAACAGGGCTTGATATAAATAATGGTAGTTGAAATGGTTAAAGCCTAACCAATTAATTAATAATATGGTTAATACTAAGCCAACGGTATAAAGCCACATCTTGATTACGGTGGCTAGTGAATGGTGGTGCCAACTGAGAACATCGCCAATTATTAATAGGCACATCAAAAATAAAATAATCGTGGCACTATGTAAAATTTGTAAGGCCACCATCGACCAGTTGTTGACCTCATAATGTCCATAGCCCAGTTGGGGTAACCAAAGAATGGTATTAATTATCCAACCCCAGGTTAAAAAAGTAAAAGGCCACCAGGTACGAAGTTGTTTCATCAGTTAAAATCTCCTAACTTAGTCCGTCACAATAACCCAGTATACCGCAGATTGTTGGAAATAAGAATACGGCTGAGTTGACATCGTGTCACTGTTGCACATAAAATAAGCAGTGACACAATGTCACTATTAAATAAAGCAGCGATAAAATCAATGAAAGCAAGTGGTAATAATGTTTTTGGCATTAAAGGAAATTAGGCATGAAAAATTCCGGTACGCGTTGATTACTGTGATGATTGTAATGATTAGTTACCTAATGTTTATTTTGATGGGGATGATGCTTGGACTGGCAAATGAAAACAAAGCGGCTATTAATTCTTGGGGGACGCGAACGGTTTTCCTCAATAAGAGTGCTAATGGCAACCTGGGGCAGTCATTGCTTACTGCCGATCAGTTGCCTTCAAAGCTGAATCGCCATGAGGCATTAGTTGGTCAAACTCCAGCGGTATTGACACGTGTACATGGCAAGCATCGCTACAAGCAAAATACCCAGGTGATTGGTTTAGATAAGCGGCAGTTTATAGCTCGCAAGCGTCTTAAGGTGGCGGCAGGGCACCTAGCCCGGACTAACCACCAGGTCGTAGTGGATGAAGGATTACGTGACCAGGGGTATCATCTTGGTGACCAGGTACGGTTGAATGGTGGCCACCAAGCTTATCACATAGTGGGCTTTGTTAAAAACGCTAAATTAAATGTTGCTCCAGTCGTTTATACCAGTCTGGTCACCTGGCAGCAGTTACGTGGGGTTGGCAACCAGTTTATTGGTGGTGGTGTTATTAGCGACCGGAATTTTAAATCCACAGCCTTTCCACAATTAGAACGCTTAACGGCCTCGAAATTTATCAATAAGTTGCCTGGTTATACCGCTCAGAACAACACGTTTACCTTTATGATTGGCTTTTTAATGGTGATTTCATTGGTTATTATTGCGGTGTTCCTCTATATCCTAACAATGCAAAAAATGGCTAACTATGCCGTGCTACGTGCTCAAGGAATCCCCGCTAAGCACCTGGTCAATGCTACTTTGGCCCAGGCTGTCATTTTGATGTTGGTCGGGGTGGTTAGTGGTATTGTTCTGACTTACCTTACGCAGGTGTTAATGCCAACAACGGTACCAATCTTGATGAATTGGCCGGTAATCCTTAGTAGTGGCTTGATTTTAATCGTTTTAGGAATGCTTGGGGCGTTATTGCCGATTCGAATGATTCTTAAGATTGATCCGATTGTGGCATTGAATAATTGAAAGAGGAGAATATTAAATGGCAGTAATTGAATTACAACATGTTAATAAAGCCTTTGGCGCTGGTCTCAACCGAGTTTCGGTGCTCCACAATATTAACTTTAGTGCGGATCAGGGCGAACTAAGCTTGATCTTGGGACCGTCTGGTTCAGGGAAGAGTACCCTCTTAACAATTATCGGTGGCTTACAGACGGCCGACAGTGGGAAAGTACAAATTGATGGTCAAAATCTAGCAGAAATGTCGGCTAAACAGCGGGATCGGCTACGTTTAACGACGATTGGTTTTATCCTACAATCCTATAATCTCTTACCCTACCTAAACGTGGCGGACCAGTTTAAGCTAGTCGATCGAGTCAAAAGGCAAGGTAATTTGTCAAAAAAAGCATTGTTACAGCTTTTAAAGGAATTAGGAATTGATAATCTCTTAAACCATTTTCCAGGAGAACTATCTGGTGGACAAAACCAACGAGTAGCCCTAGCTCGAGCACTGTACACGGATCCACAAATCATTTTAGCAGATGAACCAACAGCAGCCCTCGATAGCGACCGGGTCCAGGTTGTTGGGAAAATATTACAGAAAATGGCCAAAAACCACCATAAAGCCGTAATCGTTGTTACCCATGATCTCCGGTTAAGACGGTTTGCTGATCATACCTATCAATTGTTGGATGGAAAATTACGAGCGCAATGAATATTTCCCGGGAAATGCTGGCTAATTTTGAAAATGGTCAGCCTTATGAGAGAAAGGCTTGCTATAATTAAAATGAATTTAGCAAATAAAGGAGAAAACGATGGCCTTTTTGGAATTAAAAAATATCCAGAAGTCATACTACCTGGATAAAAAAGCATTTCCCGTTTTGAAGGGAATTAGTCTCCGCTTTAATCGTGGTGAATTTGTTTCAATCCTTGGTGAGTCAGGGGGTGGCAAATCAACACTGATGAACATTATTGGTGGCCTAGATCGTAATTTTACGGGAGAAGTATTGGTCAATGGCCAATTGCTCGACCATCACCAGGCTAGACAGCTGGATAATTATCGTCGGTCCACAATTGGTTATATTTATCAATCCTATAACTTGATTTCGCACCTAACAGTTTTGGATAATGTTTTAATTGCTCTTGATATGACCACCTTGGACCGAGAAGCTCGTCGAAAGCGGGCATTGAAGCTGCTTGACCAGGTTGGCCTTGCAGATCAGGTAGCTAAGCATCCCAACCATCTTTCTGGTGGCCAGAAGCAGCGAGTAGCAATTGCCCGTGCACTAGCTAGCGATCCCCAAATTATTATTGCCGATGAACCAACGGGGGCCTTAGATGCCCAAAATACCCAGGAAGTTTTAAAATTATTGGATAGCATTGCTAAGGATGGCAAATTGGTGATCGCCGTAACCCATTCCCAAGAGGTGGCTGATCACGGGACTCGGGTTGTTCACTTGGCAAATGGAATAATTGATGGTGACGAACGGCTACGGCCGGCTTATTCACTACCTAACCACCCAACCCGAATTGTGGCGCGAACCTTGCCGGCAATTGCTAGCTATCGAACTGCTTTTAAGCATTTGATGTACAACTTTTGGCGCAATTCGCTGATCATGTTAGGAACGGCGATCGGTATTTTTGCCGTTATTTTATTTAGCGGATTGGGCAACGGTATTAATGGCTATATTCAAAATCAAATTAATTCTTTGGCTAATCCGCGGGCAGTAACGGTGTTTAAAAACCCAAGTGGCAAGAAATTAAGTCAAGATCAATTACGGGCTTCGATGCAAAACATGGCGGCAGATCCCCAATCGATGTTTATTAGCCAACATAATATCGATCGACTGGGAAAGGTAAAAGGAATTGCCTCAGTGGAAGCTGGCATAATGGTGCCCAGCTTTCGGCTAATGTACCGGGGGATGCAGCAGAGCGGTACTAGTTTAACTACTTGGAGCCATTCGGTGACTAGCAATGCGGTTAAATGTGGCCACCGACCGGGTCATGGTGAAATCCTGTTGACTAAACAGCAGGCAATTCAACTGACTAGTCCGCAAAAGTATCGCCAGCTGATAGGGAAGACTATTCATTTAACCTTTACTTGGGTTGACCGCACTGAGAAACCAATCCAAATTGAGAGTGATGTGCGAGTTAGCGGTATTGCGGATGGACCGAGTGCGTCAACTGCGCTGAACATGACAACCATGCGTCACCTTATCAAAAAAGGTGGTGGAGAGGTGAAGGCTAACTTTGCCTCAGCCCTGGTTAAGAACCTGAATGAGGTTGAACCGGTTGCTAATCGGATTGACAACCTTCGTGATACTAACCATCAACGAATCATGGGTGCTATTACGGTAGGGTCCATTTTGAAGACGGTTAATACTTATGTTCACTTAGCGTCAACCGTATTGGCGGCAATTGCTGGAATCTCATTATTGGTATCTGCATTAATGATCATTGTAACGATGTATATGTCGGTTTCTGAACGAACTAAAGAAATTGGCATCTTGCGTGCGCTAGGTGAACAAAAACGGGATATTCGCAGATTATTTACCTCTGAATCTATTTTAATTGGGCTTTTTTCTGCGGTATTGGCCGTAGTAATTGCTATTGTGGTCACCTTGATTTTGAACCATGCTTTATACGGCTTGATTAAATATAATATCGTCCAGATCACCAGTGGTAACATTATTTTTGCCTTTGTAGTTGCCATCGTAATCTCCTTTATTGCGGCTCTTTTACCGGCACGGCGAGCGGCTAATCTGAATCCAATTGATGCCTTAGCGGCCGAGTAGTTCACTAAAAACCATTCATGGATTACGCTGTTTAGATTTTATTTCGTTGAACGGCTTGATGTCATAATCCTCCAGCCTATTAATCATAAAGCAATAATTAGTATAATAAGTGCTTGATTGATATAAAAAATAATTAGGTGTACCAAAAATGGTGTATAATAATCTTTGGAGGTGTTAGGTGTGACGACGGTATATGTTCATGATAATGACAAAACACAGACAGTTAGTTGCTCTGACCGTTCACAGGGCGTCATGGAGGTCGAAAATAACGATTCAGCACCGCTATATGATTTTCGGTTTTACGGTCATGCACATCCAGAATTTTTCTTAGACCAGAACCAATTCCACGATGGTGAACAATTGACGGTCGATGATATAATGAACAAAGAGCAGTTTCAGTTAAAATTTGTTTAATAGTGAGTGAACTTGATTAAAATAAAAGCAAGGATGATGTCATCCTTGCTTTTATTTTTCCTTATTAGTGACAATTTGTTCGGCGTGGCTAAGAACATCGGCGATTAGCACCATTACTTGGGGGTTTTCGAGATGGTAGATTACAACTTTACCCTTTCGTCGTTGTTGTACTAACTTATATTTGCGAAGTAGTTGAAGTTGGTGTGATACACCAGATTGTTCCCAATGAAGGGCCTGACTGATTTCTGAGACGCTCATTGAATGCTGAATTAATAGATAAAGTAATTGAAGTCGTTTAGGATTGCCCAGAATCTTGAATAGGTGGCTAACTTCCGTAAGGTGAGGAACCGCATTTACACTACGAACTGGCATAAAATCACATACTTTCTATTATTCCGTTGCTGTTAAGCAGTAACATAAATAAGGTTATCTTTTATTTTAAGGTTTTAAAATAAAAAAAGCAAAGTGCTTTATTAACGCTTTACTTCTTTGCTTATGCTAATAATTATAATGTTAGTTGTTGACCAACGAAAATGATATTTGGATTTTGCAAATGGTTCTTAGCGGCTAGTGTTCGCCAACTAATGCCATATTGTGCAGCAATGCCAGATAAAGTGTCACCGTGTTGAACCGTGTAAGTAGTATTAACAACCTTTGTATTAGTTGGTTGATTTGTTGATTGGTGATTACTATTGGTTGTGACTGGAGTCTGTTGATGCACTGGAGCAGCTTGACGAACGGTTAAATGTTGGCCAACGTAGATCCGGTTAACATTGTGAATACCATTCAGGTTAGCCAGAGTGTTGACTGTTGTTGCAAAGCGACCAGCGATACCGGACAAAGTGTCACCACGTTGAACGGTATAAGTAGTCGTAGTGGTAGTTGATTGTTTCACTGGTTGGTTGCTGTTGCTTTTAACTGGTGCCTGATTGTGCTGACTAGTAGTCGCCACTTGATGAATTAACAGCTGCTGGCCAACGTAAATATGGTTAACATTGTGAATACCATTTAGATTAGCCAGGGTGTTGACCGTCGTTGCAAAGCGACCAGCGATACCGGACAAAGTGTCGCCCCGTTGAACGGTATAGTAGTTGGTATTGCCATTGGTGCTTTGATTTTTGCTAGTGTTGGTCGATGCATTAGTGTACCGACCGCTGTTATCACTATTGATTACGGCCTTACCGGAAAGAGCAACGGCGTCTAATTGAGTAAGGTTGTAAGCTTGAACCAGGTTAATTAATGAGTTGGCATAACGGGGATCAGTCGCGTAGCCATCTTGGCGTAACTTATTGGCCACAGAAGCATAGTTAGTATCACCGATAAGGTTGTGGTAACGTTGGTTGCTAGCTAAGAAATTACCGTGATCTTCAACAGATTCGGAGTTATTGTCATAGGCACGGAACTGATCGTTGATATAGACGCTTTGGCCACCAAAGACTTCTCGAGTTTGCATACTAACGGAATGACCATTATAAGATCCCTTGATTCCGAAGAGGTTGTTAAATTGTTCATTGCTGGAACAATAATTTTTGGAGCGGAAGTTGCTAATAAACAGGTGCTAACGATGCCGTCAGCAATTCCGTTCGCCATTTTAGTATGTACCCTTTTTTAAAGCTTCATAGAATAACCAATTAGTCCAATCACCTATTTGTTGTTCTGTATCAGCTCGCC
>NZ_JBFLGB010000021.1:0-25933 GCF_041859915.1 Limosilactobacillus sp. | reverse complement strand
CGGCGGTGACCAGGTAGGAGTTGCCCATGTTGAAGCGGGCGTCACCGAGGTAGGCGAAGGCGATCTCGTTCAGCGGCTTGGCGCAGTGCTCGGTCATGGTGAGCACGTCGGCGAGCATCTGGGTGGGGTGCCAGTCGTCGGTGAGCCCGTTGAAGACCGGCACCCCGCCGTACGCGGCCAGCTCCTCGACGGCCTGCTGACTGTCGCCCCGGTACTCGATCCCGTCGAACATCCACCGGGCCAACGTGGTGTGGTCCAACCGGCAGGTGCTCACCGACGCGGGGATCGACCCCGACGCCACGTACTCGGACCTCTCGGCGTGGATGGACGACCTGGCGAAGCTCAAGAAGGCGGGCGTCACGCCGCTCGCCGTCGCGCAGGCGTGCAACATGGGGTGCGGCTATTGCTATGCGCACGGCGGCGATTTCGGCAAGCCGTCGCGCGCGATGCCGTGGGAGACTGCGCGCGCCGCGATCGATTCGCTGATCGACGGCGCGAACGGCGATAGAGCTAACAGTAAAATATAAAAAGAGCACCTAGAAGCAATTCTCCTAAATGCTTAATTTTAAATTTCCTGTTGATTTTGGTTATTACTAATTAAAGTATTCGCTTAGAAACAGATGGGTAGAAGTATGAACAAAACTTTTGCTTAATAACACCAAGATATGGCGTAGCTGCATGAACCAAGCCGTGGTTAATATCTGCCTTGACGTGTTCAACATTTGGTTTATCACCCTGCCATTGATCGATCCCTTGTGAAGCTAACTGATCACGGCCGTCACGAAGGATTTCGAGGATCTGATCCAGGTTGTTCATTGTCGCTTGTTTAATCTGCATTGATTAATCATCCCTTTACTATTTTATCTATCCAAGATAGGACTTTAATAATGTATCATGTTCTGCCTTCAATGGGCAAGCAAAAAGATCTCAGAATAATCACTGCATCCTCATAGATAATGTTATGATAGCAGTAATGAAAATTTAAAGAAGGCTTTTATTTCATGAAACATCGTTTTGCATCATTATTAGGCGGCCTAATTGTTGCTTTACTCTTATTCTTATTACCAATTAGTACGGTCCATGCTCAGACATTGTCAAACCACTATGTCCATTCAACTACCCCAACTTTGTTCTTTCACGGTTTTGGAAGTTCCGCCCATGCTGAACAGTACATGGTCAACGGAATCATGGCAGCTGGAGTCAGCAAGACTGCCATCGTTGCCAATGTTGGTGCCGACGGTCAAGTCCAGCTGGAAGGTCGGATCCCCCATAATGCTGTTAACCCATTAGTAGAAGTCAACTTTGAAAATAGTCGCAATTCTGACTATGATCTTCAAGGACAATGGGTCAAAAACGTGATCGTTAAACTTCAGGACACATATCACTTCAAAAAAATGAATATTGAAGCGCATTCAATGGGCAACATGGCGGTCATGTACTACCTTCTTAATAACGCCCAAAATAAGAAATTACCCCAGTTGCAAAAGCAAGTTGCCTTGGCTGGTACCTTTGACGGGGCAATCGGTTGGAACGAACCGGACCATTTAACCGTCAATGCTAAGACCGGTCAACCGTCCGCGATGAATGATACTTATCGTAAACTTTTGCCGCTGCGACATTCCTATCCTCGGCAAGTCCGGGTACTCAATATTTATGGTGACCTAGGCAGCGGCGATGATAGCCAGGTCAGCAACACCTCTAGTAAGTCGCTGAAGTACTTGTTGAATAACCGGACTCGGTCCTACGCCGAAAAGAAGATTACTGGTTCCCAGGCTAAACATGAACTGCTTCACCATAATCCACAGGTTAACCAATTGCTCATCAAGTTCTTCTGGGCCAAATAATTAGGACTAATAAGGGATCAACTATTGTCAAACAGTTGATCCCGCCTTTTTTGTAAAATAATGTTGAAAGGATTGAATCAGATGCAATTAACTATCACTCAGCTTTACCAGAAAATGCTTGACCAGATGGGCCCTTCTGGATGGTGGCCGGCCGATTCCAAAGCTGAAATCATCATTGGTGCCATCTTGATTCAAAATACCAATTGGCGTAACGCCGACCAGGCACTTACTGGTTTGCGGCAGGCAACCCAATTAGATCCAGAAAGGCTTTTGGCCCTTCCAATAGAAAAATTACATGATTTGGTCCGGCCTGCCGGCTTTTTTCACAATAAAAGTCGGGCTTTGATCAGCGTCTTTTCTTGGCTACAGCAGTTCAATTACAACTATCCCGCTATTCAAGGAAAATATGGTATCCAGTTACGGTCCCGGCTTCTCAAGCTCCGGGGAGTTGGTCCAGAGACCGCTGACGTATTACTGACCTACGTTTTTGATGTACCAACTCTGATTGCCGACAAATATACCCGGACTCTCTTTACCTTGCTAGGAATTAAAGGTCTGCGTTCCTACCAACAACTTGCTCGATTAGTAACCCTACCGGATGATTTTACACCCGCCATGGCTCAAGATTTTCACGGCCTAATTGACGAATTTGGCAAGGTTTACTTTCATCCCCTCGCCAAGTTTCAGAAAAGCTTCCTAGCTGGTGACCAACTAGTTTTGAAATAATTATAGTATTAACTTATTCTGCGCTAAGCGTTGTGCTAACCGCCAATAGTGTTTATATAAAGCAGTATAGTGGCCACTGTTCTTATTAACCAACCAAGGCTTCTCCCGGCCACAATAATGAAGGATAACGGTATGCTTGACTACCCAATCCAGAGTCCACTCACCAAAAGAAATTGTTTCATAGATTCGGCCGTTTCGGGTATCAAAATTATAAAGCTCATCCGGAACGGATTTAATGTACTTGCCATAGAGAGCATTTAAGACGTCTTGATCCGGCAAAAGGAGAACGTGTTTACGAATATAGGCAAAAATGTCCTGGGGTTGGACATGACGACGGATAGTATCCAAATTCATTAGAAGAACCCCAGAATTATAATAGCCATCAGCATCAAAATTTTGCAAACGAATCTTATTGATAACCTCGGTGGTGTTGGTTAAACCAGTATGGATAGCGGAGGCATAGAGATAGCCATCGAGATCAGTGTCATAAAGACTGGTTAAGTCATTAATGCAAAGGACATCGGCATCGAGATAAAGAATCTTGTGTAAGTCTTCCGGCAGGAGCTTGTGAGCTAATAGGCGATAGTAGATCGTTGTTGGGTAGCGATCGGTTACCGGTGCTTGTGCAAACATCTCGTTTTTAACCATTACCGGGTGGTAAGTCATTTTTAAATTCTGACAAACTCGCCGTAATTCGGCGGTTTTTTGCAACGGCTGTTCCTGGATTACGTAAACATTGATCTTTGCCGGCCTTGTATTAAGTCGAATTGACAACAAGACAGTTTCCAGTTGGGTAGTATAATTATCATCAATAGAAAACAGTAAGTTCACCAGTACCTCCTCCAATCATTCCTATTAATTATAGCAATTTTGGAAGCAAGATACTTGGTTAACTTTCGTAATGGAGGCTCATCATGAATCAAGAAGAACAAATTGTCGCGGTTAAAAATTATACCATCGCCAAGCTAGGCGCCGATAAGACTGGTCACGGCATGGACCATATCAATCGTGTCGTCCGGATGGCCCGCAAATTGGCCCATGGTGAAGGACTAGATCCATTCTTACCGGTAGTTGCTGCTTACTTACATGACACAATCGACGAGAAACTAGTAAACGACGTTGCAACTGCCAAGAATGAATTGCGGTCCTACCTAAAACAGAATAGTTTTTCCACTGAACAAATTAAAACAATCATGGATACCATCAGCAATATTTCCTTTGCCCATACCCTCGACAATACTCCACTCCATCTCTCCCCAGTAGCCAAAGTTGTTCGGGATGCCGACTGGCTGGATGCGATCGGTGCTATCGGAATTACCCGCGCAATTTATTATGGTGGTCGCCACCAGGAAAAAATTTACGATCCGGCTATTCAACCTCGTCAAAAGATGGACCGGAAGGAATATCGGAACCTAAAGGATGAAACGATCATCAACCACTTCACTGAAAAGCTACTCCGCCTCAAAGAAATGTTACAAACACCAACTGCTCGTCGAATTGCTGAGCACCGACAACGAGTGATGATTGATTTTTTGAACGAGTTCAAAGCTGAGTGGCACGCCAAAAAATAAGATGGCAAGGTTAAAGGGCCAGGGGAAAGCCTCCTGGCCCTTTAATTAGTTCTAAGAAATAATTTGATTCAATTTTCGCCAAGCAATCGTTATCGGAGCCACCAGGATACCATACAGCAAGGCTGCTAAAACACTTGATGATAGTCCAAGACGGACAAAGGCCAAACCGGTTGACCACTGACCGTCGAAAAACCAACCGGCTACTAAGAGGCTTAGTTCCATCAAGACAAAGGTTAATATCCCAGCCACAATACCAAATAAAATTAACTGTTGGTGACTAACTGGGCTGGACTGTCGATTACGTAACCAGGCCACAACAATTAAAGTCACCAGGATCGTAACGAACACTTCATCATTAGCCGTTCCTTGAAGGTACATAATTACTAAGCCAATCACTATAATTAAGATTGCTAACGGGATACCAAGTGTTAGGAGTGCACTGATTCCTATAATTCCCGCGAGTGGGGCAACTAAACTGCCTGTCGGCAAGATAATTTGTGGACTAATAGCCGCAATAATGAGCATTAAGGCCACCGCAATAATTACGGTGGCCACGTTTTTAACTGTCTTCCTCATTCTAAAGGCTTCTTTGTGGTGTCTTGCATCCAAGCCAATGCTAAGGCTCCCTGCCCTAAGTGGGTACCAACTACTGGGCCGAAGTAGTCAAGTTCAAAGTTGATCTCTGGGAAATCATTTTGTAGCTTAGTCAACCATTTCTGACCAGCTTCCGGGGCATTAGCATGAAAGACCAGTCCCCGGACCGGATAATCAATTTTAGCTAAATCAGCCTTAAAGATCTCTTCACACCGTAACTTAGCTTTTTTCATCGACCGTACCTTTTCAAAGGCTTCAATAGCGTGGTGTTCATTATGAAAACTCAACAAGGGTTTAATCTTCAAAATTGAACCCACAAATGCAGAGGCATTAGACAACCGTCCACCCCGGACTAAGTTTTGTAAATCATCAACCACGAAGACTTCATTAATCGTATCGCGTAGCTTAGTCAATTTGGCAATGATGGTATCAAGGTCATCCCCATGCTGCACCATCTTCGCAGCTTCAATTGCCAAGTAGCCCATCAGCTTAACAGTAATATGGCTATCGAAAGGCACAATCTTAATCGTATCTTTCATATCTTCGGCAATCTGGTTGATGGTGTTTAAAAAACCGGAAATTGAACTAGTGAGGTGAATACTAATAACGGCATCATATCCTTCATCAGCCAGTTTCTGGTAAAGCTTCATCATCTCACCAATTGATGGCTGGGAAGTACTTGGGAAGGTATTCGATGTCTTTAACAAGTGATAAAATTCCTCAGTTGTTATATCAACACCTTCGCGGAAGCTCTTACCGTCCACAACAAACGGGATCGGTACAACATGGATGTGATTAGCAGCCACCTCTGCTGGCGTTAGGTAGGCCGTGCTGTCAGTCACAACAGCAATTTTCATTTTATCGTCCCCCAATATGTTAGTTTTGTTAGCTTTTATAATTATGAATAATTGCGGAATAAGTAGTATTAAATACCAGTATAATATAAGAAGCATACCACATCCCCTAGTATAAACCAACCTTCTTTCACTGAACAAGGCTTGAAACTTGTTTGGCCGTGCAGAACAACGGTATAATAGGTAACGCTTGAATTTTAACGTAAGAAAGGAGTACTATGCATGTCTTTTGATGGTTTCTTTACCCATGCAATGGTGCATGAATTAAATCAAACTTTAACCACTGGACGCGTAGCCAAAGTCAGTCAACCCTATCCAGCCGAGCTGATCATTACAATTCGCGCCCATCGGCATAACCACGCCCTCTTATTATCAGCCAATCCATCCTATCCACGGATTCAAATTACTACAATTCCCTATAATAACCCGGCGGTACCAACCAATTTTACGATGACGATGCGTAAATACCTGGAGGGGGCCATTCTTAGTTCTATTAAGCAGATTGGCAATGATCGAATCGTCAAATTGACCTTCGATACTCGCGATGAACTTGGTGACAGTCAACACCTAATTTTGATCAGTGAAATCATGGCTCGCCACAGTAACATCTCTCTAGTTAACCAGAAGACGGGGAAGATCATTGATACGATCAAACACGTTGGTTCTGACCAAAACCGGGTTCGCTTACTCTTACCCGGAGCCACATTTGTTATGCCACCTAAGCAGGATAAGCGCAATCCCTACCTGCCAAACCAACTCTATTCTGATCTGGTCCGCCAATACCAAGATCCTCATGAACTGGCTCACCAGCTTCAACAGGGCTATGAAGGCCTTGGCACTGATACTTCTCGGGATCTTGCTAATCGTTTACTAGCTAGTGACCATCTGCCAACCACCTACCAGCAATTTATCCAACACTTTAATTCACCAGAGCCAGTAATTATTGATGGTAAGCGGAAATCTTTCCTAGCATTTCCACCACTTAATGCCCACGATGACGATATTCAATTTTTCCCAACTCTTTCCGAAATGCTGGATAATTATTATGCTCAAAAGGCTCAACAAGACCGTTCCAAAGAATTAGCTGGTCAGGTAATCAAAGTTATTAAAAATGAGCTGAAAAAGGACCGGCGCAAGGTTAAAAAATTTAATCATCAACTTGCCGATGCGGCAGCAGCTGATCGCTACCGAATTCGTGGTGAAATTCTAACCACTTACCTAAGCAAGTTAACCCCAGGGATGAAAGAGATCACCCTGCCAAACTTCTATGATGATAATAAGCCACTCAAAATCAAATTGGCCCCTGAACTTTCACCGTCACGGAATGCTCAGAAATACTTTACTAGATATGATAAGCTTAAAGCCTCGGTGGCCCATGTCAATGAACAAATGAAGTTGACTAAGGATGAGATTGCTTACTTTGAAAATATTCAAAATCAAATTGAACTTGCCTCGCCTTCTGATATTCAAGAAATTCGGCTGGAGCTTCAGCAACAGGGGTATATCAAGACTAAGCACCATAAAGGTAAGAAACGACGTAAAGTCCGGGCCAGTAAACCAGAACAATTTCATACCAGCGATGGTACGCTAGTAATGGTTGGTAAAAACAATATGCAAAATGATCGGCTTAGTTTCAAAATTGCCAACAAAAACGAAATCTGGTTACACGTAAAAGACATTCCCGGTTCTCACGTTGTCATCCGGTCAACTAACCCGAGTGAACAAACGATTCTTGAAGCGGCGCAATTAGCTGCCTACTTTTCAAAGGGCCGAAATTCGGATAACGTTCCCGTTGATTATTTACCAGTCAAGCGTCTTCATAAACCAAGCGGTGCCAAACCGGGATTTGTTACTTTTCGTGGACAAAAGACCCTTTACGTTACTCCGCATAAACTTAGTAAATAATGGTAAGTTAAAAATAAAATGGCATCCTGATGAGGGATGTTGTTTTTTTGTTCTTTAGTTAAAGTAAATTAATACTACTTTTACTTTCTAAAAAAGGCTTGTGCCCTACGATTTTACATAGAACAGAAAGCCTTCTCACTAATTATTCTTTTTTTTAGTTTCCTGTTGAGTTAATTGAGCCTCCTCTTTTTGCGCATAATTAACCATTTTGAGAAAATTATCAACGTCCAGGCTAGCTCGACCAATCAAAACCCCATCGATATCAGGCTTCGACATGATTTCTTTGATGTTGTCCGGATTGACACTTCCACCATATAGGATACGAATCTTGTCAGCAATTTCATAGGTATAGTTATCAGCAATCGTCCGTCGAATCATTCGACAGCCCTCCTCAGCCAGGGTGGCATTAGCATGCTGACCAACACCCACTGCCCAGCTCGGTTCGTAAGAAATCACGACTCGCCGAATTTGATCTAAGGAAACACCATGGAGAACACTCATTAATTGCTGAAAGACATAGTGAATCTCCCCATTAACTTCTTTTTGAACCATCGTTTCATCGGTACAAATGATCGGGGTTACCCCAATCTGCAGAGCTGCTTTAACTTTCCGGTTAACTGCAGCATTATTTTCACCAAAAAGGCGACGACGCTCAATATGTCCTAACATGGCATACTCGGCCCCCAAATCATGAAGGCCACGGAGACTTAATTCACCAGTATAGGGACCCGAATATTCCGCTGCGGCGTTTTGAGCGATAATCTTCAAGCCAGGCTCGCCAGCCGCTTCCTTCATCGGATAGAGAGAAAAAGCCTGGGGAGCAATCCCCACTTCAACTTTATTTGGATCCGGCAGCTTCCCCTTGATGGCATTAACAAATTTAATCGACTCTGCCACCGACTTATGCATCTTCCAGTTAGCGGCAATAAACGGTTTACGCATATTAAATCCCCCTCGTTGATTTTTTGTCAATAATAATTACTCTAGGTTAATTTAATTAAATTATGACACATTTAACCGACCAGGTCAGCAAATTTTAAAATAAAAGGGCAACATCGTGATACGCGACGTTGCCCTTTTTAATTCAATTAACCTTCAAAAGCCTTCGTCAATGGTGGAACCACTTGCTTCTTCCGTGAAACGACTCCTGGCAGGTTCATCCGCTTTTGATCGTTCAGCTTGTGACCAAAGGCTGCTTCAACCTTGTCGGTGTGGTCGCCAACAACCAGCAGTTCAGAGTCACTATTCAAAATGTTCGTAGCAATCAGGATAAAGAGCTTGTAGCCATTAGCATCCATTAATTCGTGCATCTTCTTTTCCAAGTCGGCTTGCCGCTTGAAGACGTCATCCAGGTCTACGGCATTAACTTGGCCGATCCGCATCTTAGTGCCGCCTAATTCAAAGGTCTTGGCATCACCATCAACAATGTCAGCATCAGACTTTTCATCAACGTTGGCACCGGCCTTTAGCATTTCAATACCGTATTTCTTATAATCATCGACGCCAGCCACCTTAGCCAGGTACTTAACGGCCTCGCGATCATGGTCAGTCGTTGTTGGCGAATTTAACAACAGGGTATCAGAAATGATAGCGGAAAGCATCATCCCCGCCAAGTTAGCAGGAATATCAATATGCTTTTGCTGGAACATCTCGGTTAAAATAGTGCTGACACAGCCATAAGGACGTAAGGTTGCCCATAATGGCTGAGCAGTGTTGAAGTTTGCCAAACGGTGGTGATCAACCAGGTGGGTAACCGTTACCTTATCGATATCGCTGACACTCTGTTGAGGCTCGTTGTGGTCAACCAGCATTACTTTATCAACTTCGTTAGCAACGGTCTTGACAACCCGGGGAGCCTTCATTCCAAACTTATTCAAAGCATACTTAGTTTCATCATTAGGTTCACCTAAGGCAACCGCTTCGGTTTCATAACCCAATTGATTCTGGAAGTATGAGAAAGCCATTGCCGCCGTGATGGCATCAGTATCAGGCTTTTGGTGTCCAAAGACTAATTCTTTTTCCATAACAGATTCCTCCTGTTTGTTCACATTTTGCACCAATTAGTTCCGTGCGTGAACCAATCGCTCTTAATCATTTTAGCATGAAACACTCAACCCGTGCAGGGCTTTGTTTAAGATTCACGTTTTGCAACAAATTTTTGAAGGGTCGTCCACATTTTTAGTTGTTGATGGCTGAAAAAGCGCGGTGGTTGATTTAGTGCGAAATATTGAAGCCTGACCGTTTCACTAGGCTTGGGTTGCTGCGTTTTTTCTCCTGTTCGTTTAACCAAGTAAAAGGCATTAACCGGTTGAACCCGATCACCATTAGGATAAGTATAAAAGTCATGGTCAAACATTCCCAGTAACTTTACCGGGGTCACCGCGATTCCAGCATCTTCTTTGACTTCACGCGCCGCAGTTTGCGCAAAAGTTTCACCATATTCCATATAGCCACCGGGAAAACTCCAGTCACCGGTGTCAGCTCGTTCCTGCAAGAGAACCGCTCCCTGGTCATTAAACAAGGCGCCAGAAGCACTAGTTAAAATTAACGGACGGTGTCCCACTAAACTACGAATTTCTTGAATATAAGCCATTAAATTTCTCCTTATAAATCTGCACTAATAGCATGAAAGTAACGATCAACCACCGCATGATAGGCAATCGCTAAAGCTAAAGAATGCAATACTCGTTGTTGGTCAGTCCGCGCTTTGACTATTAAACGCTTTGGCTGGTGGTTAGCTACTAAATAAGCATTTTCCAGTTCATCACAAAAGCAATCGTAAGACTGTGCAGGAGTAGCGTGACTCTCCTCTTGAATCTGAACAGCTACCCGTAACGTCGCTAATGACAGGATGTTCTTAGCAGCCGCAATAAAAATTAATTTAGCCAAATGGTCCCGACCATACTGTCGTTTGATTGGGCGCGGTAGTAGGTGATGTTTGACATACGCACTAATCATCGTTGTAGTTAAATGAACATCTCCTAATGGTGCCAGGCGATTATTAATGTAATCAGCAACCTGATCTAAATACAATCCCAAAGTCGGTAATTTTTCATAACGGGGTAGCCGTAACACATCTGGGGTAACTATCTTTCCCATTATTATTCCTCATTCCAATCATTAATGGTCAATTAGTTGCCGGTTGTTTTTCCTTTGTTAGCTTCAACACATGGCTTTGCTTAATTCGGATAGCAACAGGTGTACCTTGTGTATCGGTATCAATTACAAAGGTTCCATTAGATTTAATAGAACCTAGGTGGTGGTCCGCAACCGCAATATCTTGGAGCTGTGGTCGGTCGGTAATGACTTCAAAGCTCCCAGCAAAGTCAGCATTGTAAGCCAGAAAATCAGCAATCCGGTGCGGGTGTCGCTTCAGACGATGTAGAACCAATTCACCCCGTCGTGACCGGGCACCAACAGCAATTTCGTCAAGAGGCATTTCCTTAAAGGCTCCCCGTTGGGTAATCGTCGCAATCCGCTGACCAGCCGTAACTGAGGCCAGGTTCACCATCACATCATTCTCTTTAAGATTAATGGCACGAACTCCAGCCGTCCGAATTCCGGTTACTGGAACATCCGCTACATCAAACCGTACCGCATAACCATCCCGACTGATAGCCAGTAAGGATTGGTCTTTATTGGCTGGCTCATAGTAGATGACATTAACTAGTCGAGCCTCTGGTGACTTAAGCTTAATTGCCACACTGGCATGACTCTTATAACGTGAACCTGGCTGGTAGTCTTTAAAGGCCGACTGCTTAACTTGGCCGTCACTAGTCCCCATGATCAAGGTACCTGGGAGGTCGAGTTTATCAAAAATCATTGCCTTGATGATCTTTTCATTCTCGGCTAGACCAATCGTCTGTGAAATATGTTCGCCGGTATCCTTCCAGCGGACATCAGCAATCTCATGAACTGGTCGATAAATAACGTGGCCAAGATTGGTAAACATAAAGAGGTGGGACAAGGTATTAGTTTCCTGAATAAGTAATGGATAATCGTCTTCTCGCAGGCCATTTTCATCAATTGCTGAGGCCTTAAACGAACGCAAGCTACTACGCTTAATGTAACCGGCATGGGATACCAGAACAACCACGTCTTCATCGGCCACGGTAACCTTAGTATCAATTTTAAGCTTTTCTACCTGGTTCTCAATCTTGGTTCGCCGGGGATTGCCGAACTCTTTTTTAACCGCTCGCATCTCTTTTTTCAAGACGTTGGCCAGCTCATGATCACTGTTTAGGATCAGTTGGAATCGGCTAATTTGCCGGTTTAATTGTGCTTGTTCATTTTGCAAAGCAGTCACATCAGTATTAGTCAGACGATAGAGTTGCAAGGTCACGATCGCCTCAGCCTGTTCTGGCGTAAAGGCATACTGGTCAACCAGGTTACGCTTGGCGCCCTGACGATTTTTACTGGAACGGATCGTCTTGATAACCTTATCAAGCATCGAAAGAGCCTTAATCAGTCCCTCAACAATGTGTAACCGGTGTTGGGCCTTCTGAAGATTAAAATGGGTCCGACGACGAATGACTTGTTTTTGAAAGGTCAAATAAGAAGTTAAAATCTGCTTAAGGCCAACCCGCATTGGTCGTTGGTCATCAATGGCTACCATATTGAAATTATAGTTGATTTGAAGGTCGGTATTTTTTAGAAGATAGTTAAGAATACCGGTAGCATCGGCCCCTCGTTTCAACTCAATGGCAATCCGTAATCCACTACGGTCCGTTTCGTCACGGGCTTCGGCAATTCCTTCAACCTTTTTAGCTAATCGCAAATCATTGATCCGCTTAACCAATTGAGCTTTGTTAACCTCATACGGAATTTCGGTAACATTAATTTGCTGACGACCACCACGCAAGGTTTCAATGCTAGTCTTGGCACGAACCACAATTCGACCTCGCCCAGTTGTGTAAGCTTTTTTAATGCCATCTATTCCTTGAATAATTCCACCGGTTGGGAAATCAGGGCCTGGAATGAATTCCATCAGTTTGTCTAGGTCGGCCTCAGGATGGTCTACCAAATAAATTAAAGCATTTAATACCTCGGCTAAGTTATGGGTAGGAATTTCGGTAGCATAACCCGCAGAAATCCCGGTGGCACCATTGACTAGCAAATTAGGAAAGCGAGCTGGCAGGACAGTTGGTTCTTTTTCGGTATCATCAAAATTCAAGGTCATTTCAACGGTATCCTTATCGATATCTTCCAACATCAAACCGGCAATCTTACTCAAACGAGCCTCGGTATACCGCATGGCTGCCGCCGGATCACCATCCATGGAACCATTATTACCGTGCATTTCGATTAACGGTTCCCGTAGTTTCCAATCTTGGCTAAGACGAACTAGGGCTTCATAAATAGAGCTATCACCATGGGGATGGAAATTACCCATAACGTTCCCAACTGACTTAGCAGACTTACGAAAGCCTCTGTTATAAGTGTTGCCATCCTTGTTCATCGCAAAAAGGATTCGCCGCTGTACTGGCTTCAGGCCATCCCGAATATCAGGTAAAGCCCGTTCCTGAATAATTGATTTTGAATAACGACCAAAACGGTCACCCATGATCTGTTCGAGTGACATGGTCTCAATTTTCGCGCTTTTCACAAAAACGTATCCTTTCTATGAAAATGGGAAACTAATGTGTGCATATAACATCTGGCATTGGCTTCCCACCTGTATTAATAAATAACTTTATCATTGGCGGTTACTGACCACCAGTTGTTTACCGACTCTTGCTTAACTGACCCTTATTTTCTACCAATTGATCCGATTCTTGATCGTCGCTAAGCGTGAACTGAACATTTTGCTCAATCCATTTCCGTCGTGGTTCAACCTTAGTACCCATCAAGGTAGTGACTCGACGTTCGGCCAATTCAGCATCTTCAATCCGGACCCGGATCAAGGTTCTGGTAGCCGGATTCATGGTTGTTTCCCATAGTTGGTCGGCATTCATTTCACCGAGTCCCTTAAATCGTTGCAATTGAGCGGTTTTGCCCATCTTTTTAGTGAGTTTCGTTAGCTCTTCGTTAGTCCAAGCATAGGTAATCTTGGTCTTAGCACCGCGCCCCTGCTGTAAACGATAAAGTGGTGGCAAGGCAATATAAACTTTGCCGGCTTCGATCATTGGTCGCATGTACTTATAGAAGAAAGTCAATAACAAGATCTGAATATGGGCACCATCATCATCGGCATCAGTCATGATAATAATTTTATCATAGTTAGAATCCTCAACCTTGAATTCTGAACCGGCACCAGCACCAACCGTATAGATAATGGTATTGAGTTCCTCATTTTTCAAGACATCATCCAGCTTAGCCTTTTCCGTATTGAGTACCTTTCCTCGTAATGGCAGGATAGCTTGGTATTTCCGGTCCCGACCTTGCTTAGCAGAGCCACCGGCAGAATCACCTTCGACGAGGAAGAGCTCATTCTTCTTAGCATTTTTCGACTGGGCTGGTGTCAACTTGCCAGATAGGTTCCGTTCTTTTCTACTACGACGTTTACCACCACGGGCCTGGTTACGAGCTTTACGAGCCGCTTCCCGAGCTTCCCGAGCCTTAAGAGATTTCTTAATCAACATTTGGGCAAAGTCGCCGTTTTCCATCAGTGCATAATTTAATTGTTCACTAACAATGGAATCAACAATCTTCCGGGCTTCAGGGGTTCCTAGCTTGTCCTTGGTCTGGCCTTCAAATTGAAGTAACCGTTCTGGGATACGGACAGAAATCACCGCCGTCAATCCTTCCCGAACGTCGCTTCCCTCAAGATTTTTCCCGTTGGGCTTGATTAAGCCAATCTTCTTAGCATATTCATTGAAAGTCTTGGTCCAGGCACTACGGAAACCAGCTTCATGAGTCCCACCGTCTGGCGTCCGAACGTTGTTAACAAAGGACAACAGGTTTTCAGAGTAACCATCATTATATTGGGCAGCAACTTCTACCTCAACTCCATCTTGCTTGCCATCAAAGTAAAGGATTTTTCCTAAGGTATCTTTACCTTCATTCAGATAAGCAACGAACTCCCGGATACCATCTTTGTATTGGAAAACATCTTGCTTTTCCTGGCCCGGTCGTTTATCGGTTAAAATAATCTTAATTCCCTTAAGCAGGAAAGCCGATTCACGCAACCGATTAGCAAGGGTATTATAGTCGTAAACCGTGGTTGTAAAGATTTTAGGATCCGGTTTAAATGATACCGTTGTACCGGTTCCAGCCTTCGTTTTCCCTAATTTTTTAAGGGTGCCAACTGGATGGCCGCCATTTTTAAAGATTTCCTGATAACGCTCATGGTCCCGAACAATTGTTAAGGTCAGATGAGTTGACAAGGCATTTACAACCGAAGCACCTACCCCGTGTAAGCCACCTGAAGTCTTATAGCCATCAGCTTGACCAAACTTACCGCCAGCATGCAGGACCGTCATGATGACCTCCGGAGTAGGCTTCCCAGAGGCATGCATTCCCACGGGCATCCCCCGACCATGATCTTGAACCGTGATTGTATTGTCGGCTTCAATCGTCACGCTGATCTCATCACCATACCCTGATAAAGCCTCATCAACGGCGTTATCAACAATTTCATACACCAAGTGGTGGAGACCCCGAGAATCAGTTGAGCCAATATACATTCCTGGCCGTTTCCGTACCGCTTCCAAGCCTTTTAAAACCTGGATAGAAGAATCATCATATTTCACTTTCTTTGTGGTCACAAAATGACCTCCCATTAATTACAGTTTAATTAAAACATATGTTCGATTATGTTCGATAAAAATATTTTAGCATTACCCGCCGCTGAACGCAAATACTGGTAGCCAAACGAGAAATGCAATTCCATTAAAATAATACGCAAAACTAGTTTATTTCGCAAATCACCTAAAATTTCTGGTAGCACAATGTTCTCTTTCATGCTATTCTTGATGGGCACCTACGTAATTATTAGTGAGGAGTTAATTTTTAATGACACTAAAAATTATTGTCATGGTGGTCGTTGCCTACCTGCTTGGTTCAATTCCATCGGGACTATGGATCGGACGGTTTTTCTACCATAAGGATATTCGCCAACTTGGTAGTGGCAACATTGGTACCACCAATACTTTTCGAACCTTGGGGCCTAAGGCTGGGGTTGTGGTTCTCTTCATGGACATCTTCAAGGGAACTTTAGCAGCCTGCCAACCTTACTTCTGGGGAATCAGTACCAGTGTTAACCCTTTGTTGATCGGTCTTTTTGCCTCACTGGGTCACACCGCTTCAATCTTTGACCATTTTCATGGTGGTAAAGCTGTCGCTACTAGTGCTGGAATCCTCCTGGCTTACAATCCACCACTATTCGGCATTGCTTGTCTGATTTTTATTTTAACCTTAGTTTTGACCAGCATGGCTAGCTGTGCCAGCATTATTGGCATTACTTCTATTTTCATTATCGCCATTTTTATTCATGATTGGATTTTGACCCTGGTAGCCGGCTTCTTAACCCTCGTTGTCCTTAATCGACACCGTAGCAACATCAGCCGTATTTTTTCCGGCAAAGAATCAATGGTTAACTTTGGCCTAGGTTACTATCTTCGCCAACGCCACCAAAACAAAAAATAACTAAAGCCGTGATCATGTTAATCGATGATCACGGCTTTTTAATTGTCAGGAATTTGGTTTTAAAATGTGCGAATACTAAACCGATAATCGGCGGTTTGTCCTGGTGCTAATCGATGAAGATCCTGTTTATGGAGTAACTGGCCATCCGCATTCACGTTATCGGCAATTCCCCACCAAGGTTCAACACAGACAAAGTTAGCCTTAGCTGGATAAGCCGACCAAACACCAACGTACTGCGTTCCTCGTGTCGTGACTGTGACCCCATGTTTACCAGCCGGATCATGCAGGGTTGCCGCAAAATTACTGCCGGCCGTCTTGAAAATCACAGCATCGTGAGCAAAAAGCTCGTGGTTAAGTCGCAATGGTTTATTCATATCAATCAGTTGGGGGTGGTTAGAGTCATTATAAGGCCCTTGTAACACGATTCGAGAATATTCACCAACTGGCTGGACAGTCAGCTGTAACTGATCAAACTTTGCTCCAGCTGTCAATGGCATATTAAAGCCTGGATGAGCACCGATTGCATAAAGCATTGCTTGTTTAGTAGCCGGGTTTTCAACTCGGTAATCAATCATAATTCGATCGTCAACCAATTCCATGATGACGAAAAGACGGAAAGCAAAAGGATAAGCTGCCCGTGTTTGAGCATCATCATGCTGTTCAAACACGACCCGATCGCTTTCCTGCTTAACGACAGTAAAACGACGGTCACGGGCAAATCCATGCTGCGTCTGATGATAAGTCTTACCTGCAAAAGTATATTGATCATTCTTTAATCGACCAACAAAGGGAAAAAGAATTGGCGCTTGACGACCCCAACTTTTACTATCACCCTGCCATAGGTATTCAAGCAAGCTGCCTTGGCGTTTAATACTGTGTAATTGAGCTCCTAGTTCATTAACTTCAACTTGTAATTGGTCATTGTGCAAAAAGATCATCATGATCACTCTCCATTGTTAAGCGTTTATCACTATGCCAATAAAAAGGCCCTAACCGCACCATAGCAGATTAGGGAAACCTTTTCAATTAATTTTGTTAGTAAATTTAGTAAAATTTAACTTCATAATTTTACCAGCTAATACATTTATCATAAATGTTAGATCATTCATCAATTTCTCCATAAGATTGATCAAGTGGTAGTAAATGTGTATAATTTATGGTAGCGCTTACAATAATTAAATAATACGACGTCCAAACGTGATCGACGTTAAAAGCTATTAGGAGAGATCTAGCATGCAATCAAAGAAACTCAGCAAAATTCTTTTGTCTATTTTTCTAACCTGCTTTATCATTTTCGGATTAACCGCTTGCGGAACTAAAGACAGCACGGGAAAAGGTATTTAAGGCAACACTTAGCAAAAGTAAAATAATGATGACACTCAATTACGTTGCAACAACCCGATTAAAAACCAATAAAAATGCTACGTATACAGTTGAAGATAGCAAGGGGAATGACATTCAAGATTCACGAAAGACTGCATCAGGCAAAGTAAATATTCAATTTAATAAGGCCGGAAAATATACCGTTATTGCTAAAAGTGATAATGGACACGTAACTAAGAATCTTCCGGTAGCCGTTAAACCATGTTTCATTACCTTGAATAAGACCACCTCAGCTGTTGGGCCCTTGCAATTTCAGATTAAAGACATTAAATATGAACAAAAGATTAAACCGAAGAAACCCAACAATGATGCACTCTATAACATGGATAATTACGCTTCTCTTAATCACACTTATTACCAAGTTACCGTCAATTATGAAATTCGTAATAATGGTGACAAACCTATTGATACGGACAGTACATTATGGTCTCCCACTGATGACAATGGTACTGAATTTCAGGATAACGGTTCTGCTGACAGCTACGTTTATGATACCGGCGCTGGTGCGGGAAAAGTCGCTCCAAAATCACACCGCGCTGCGACACTCTATATGATTTCCAATAAGAAGTTTACCGTTAACAACTTAAAATTCAACGTTGATGAGATTTGGCAAAATGATGACACCAAAATTGGCGATGGCGGCGTAGCTCAATTGCAATAACAACATAATATGTAAAAAAAGCCAGCTTAAAAGCTGACTCAATAATTAATCATTTAAAGTAATTCCCCTGACATTTCCAGAGGAATTATTTTTATTAAAGTAGAATTGCTTTAATTCACAATCACTATCACCACGTTCAAATTTCATTAATTTTATTTTTGAACATTTTCCTGGTAGTCGCCGTTCGGACAAACGACTTGTCTACCGCCCTTGACTTTTTTCTCTACCAAGAAATGACCATCCTTAGGACAATTTCGGCCAATTGGCTTATCCCAGGAGACAAAGTCACAGTCTGGATATCGAGAGCAGCCATAGAACGTCCGATTTTTCTTAGATTTACGCTCAACCACTGTTCCCAGATGACACTTTGGGCAAGTTACCCCTGTATTCTTGACAATTGCCTTAGTATTTCGACACTTTGGGAAGCGAGAGCAGGCATAGAATTTACCATAACGCCCCATCTTGATAACCATCGGAGCACCACAGATGTCACAATCCATCCCGGCTAATTCATCCCGCATTTGAATCTTATCAACCTTAGCTTCGGCAG
The DNA here is from genome assembly GCF_041859915.1 of Limosilactobacillus sp. Taxonomy (GTDB): domain Bacteria; phylum Bacillota; class Bacilli; order Lactobacillales; family Lactobacillaceae; genus Limosilactobacillus. The sequence continues at coordinate 7,259 of NZ_JBFLGB010000021.1, read as the reverse complement.
CTTTAACTTCCTTAGAAAATGGTTGGTAAAAGCTATCAACAACCTTGACCCAGTTACGCTTACCAGCTTCAACCTGATCAAGTTCTCCTTCAACGTCAGCAGTGAATTTAGCATTAACAATCTCTGGAAATTGTTTTTCGATAATTCGGTTAACAATTTCCCCTAATTCGGTTGGTTCAAAATGCCGAGAAACCAAACGAACATAATATCGCCGTTGGATCGTATCCAAGGTTGGGGCATAAGTTGATGGACGACCAACTCCGTTCTGCTCCAAGGTCTTAATTAAAGCTGCTTCGGTATAACGAGCCGGTGGCTGAGTAAAGTGCTGAGCTGGATCATCACTGACCATCTTAGCAGTATCACCTTCATCAAGGTCCGGCAAAAGATTATCTTTTTCGACTCCTCGTTGATAGACCTTAGTAAAGCCAGGAAACTTTACCTTTGAACCATTAGCCCGGAAGTCAACGCTATTTTGTTCCAGATCAACGGTCATCGTGTCGACCACTTGAGCTGTCATTTGACTAGCTACGAATCGTGACCAAATTAAACTATAAAGCTTATATTGATCATTGGTCAGGTAAGGTTTCATCTTAGCCGGAGTCCGGTAAACCGAGGTTGGTCGAATTGCTTCATGAGCATCCTGAGCTCCTTCAGGCAGTTTTCCTTTAACCGGTTTGACGGCGGCAAATTCTCCCCCGTACTTTTCATGAATAAATTTAGAAGCCTCATGTTTAGCAATTGAGGCAATCCGAGTGGAATCGGTCCGCATATAGGTAATCAAACCGACCGCGGCTCCTTGCTTAATGTCAATTCCTTCATAAAGCATTTGAGCTGCCATCATTGTTTTTCGTGTTCGGAACTTTAAACGCCGGTTAGCATCTTGCTGCATTGTTGAAGTTGTATACGGTGGTTGTGGTAACCGTCGCCGTTCTCGTCGGGCAACTTTGGTAATGGCAAAATGCTTACGCTTATCCAATTTACTCAAAACTGCTTGCACATCAGCATTATTATGCAATTTCTCTTTTTTACCATTTTCACCATAGAAACTGGCTTTAAACTGGTCCTGACCATGCTTAAATTCGGCCTCAATCGTCCAATATTCTTCTGGCTTGAAGTTTTTAATTTCATTTTCACGCTGAATGATCAAGTTTAATGTAACCGACTGAACCCGACCGGCGCTAAGGCCCTTTTTAACCTTTTTCCAAAGAATAGGGCTAATCGAATACCCTACTAAGCGGTCAAGCACTCGTCGCGCCTGTTGGGCATCAACAAGGTCCATGTTGATTGTTCGCGGTTCCTTAAAGGCTTCTTTAACCGCGTCCTTGGTAATTTCATTAAAGGTTACTCGGTTTTTTTCTTTATTATCTAGTTTAAGAATATTGGAAACATGCCAAGCAATTGCTTCTCCTTCTCGGTCAGGGTCCGATGCTAAGTAAACAGCTTTAGCATTCTTAGCATCCTTCCGTAACTCTTTGATCACGTCACCCTTACCACGAATTGAAATATAATCCGGATGATAATTATTGTTAACATCAACTCCCATCCGGCTTTTAGGTAGATCACGAACATGACCGAGACTAGCAACTACTTTATAGGAACGCCCCAGGAATTTACCAATTGTCTTCGCCTTGGATGGTGATTCGACAATCACCAATTTCTTCCGCGGCTTTGCTCGTCGAGTAGTTTTTCTCTTAGTTGTTCTTTTTTTAGTTTTACTTGTAGTTGTTTTGGTTGCCATAAAATAGGCTCCTCACGTTTGATAATAATTTCTCTTCTATTATTAGACCATAAAACCATTATCTGTCAAATCTGAAAAGCCTTTTTCGCAAATTAACTAATTTTTAACTAAATTCATCTAATAAATCCTGAGCTCGAAGAATCGGCTTGGCTCCAGCGGCGATCAATTCGTTACATCCCAGGGAACGAAGAGTATCGATTCGTCCCGGCACCGCACAAACATTGCGATTTTCATCTAATGCTAAATTAGCGGTGATCAAGCTTCCGCTGCGGCGCTTTGCCTCGACTACTAGGAGAGTCTGAGAAAGACCAGCAATAATCCTGTTCCTTTCCGGAAAGTGGTATGCCAAGGGTGGCTCTCCCAGACCATATTCGGTCAATACTAGGCCATGTTTAGCAACTTGGGACTGCAAAAATCGATTTTCAGCTGGATAACAACGATCTAATCCACAGCCAATTACACCAACCGTCAATCCACCATAGTCGAGGGTTAATTGATGGCTTAAACCGTCAATACCGCGTGCCAGGCCACTCACCACTACCAAACGATGCTTGACCAGCTCAGGAATAAATCCGCGAAGAACTCTAGTACCATAAGGAGAGGCATCACGGGCACCTACAATTCCAATTGCCGGTCGTTGTAACAAGTTCAAATTACCGGTATAGAAAAGTACTAAGGGTGGACAAAAGGTTTCTTTTAATAAGGATGGATATTCCGAATCAACAAGACTAATAAAGGGACGGTGACTGTTTAAGGCCACCACCCGGTCTAAGTCGGCACTAGCCCAATTATTTTCTAGGGCGGTTCGTGCGCGAACACTGAGTTGACAGTCTGCAGGTGGGTGAACTAGGTCATAATGATAATGATGGGTGCGGACATAGGCCCATAAGCGGTATTTGCTTGTCCGCCCTAAGCCCCGACACAAACTTAAACGTAATAAAAATTCACGTGCTGATAACATAAAAAAGCCTCCTGCTAAATAAGTACGAGACTTTTATCAATTATCTATTAATTTTTCAAATACTTTTGGACAGGGCTAAATGATCGCCGATGAATCGGTGTCACACCATGTTTTGCTAGGCCAGCGAGGTGTTCTTTAGTCCCATAACCCATATTTTGAGCAAAGCCATAACCAGGATAAACCCGGTCATAATCACGCATCAAATGATCTCGGTACTCCTTAGCCACAATGCTGGCAGCGGCAACACTAATACTCTTTTGATCGCCCTTAATCAGGGTTGTCTGGGGAATAGAAATTTTCAATGGCACGGCATCCACAATTAAGTGGCTAGGCTGGTGATGCAACTGACTAACGGCCCGGATCATCGCGTCTTGAGTGGCTGCATAAATGTTCAAACGATCAATTGTCTCTCGGTCATTGACGGCAATACTAACCTCAACCGCTTCATTGACGATCCGTAGGTATAGGTGTTCGCGTTCGTGGCGAGTCAATTGCTTTGAATCTGTTACTCCTACCAAATCAAATGATGGATCAAGGATAACGGCACAGGTGACGACCGGACCAGCCAAGGGGCCACGGCCAACCTCATCCATTCCTGCCACATAGGTACAACCTTGTGCCCACAAAGACTGTTCGTACTTAAAGCGATGCCGAAAGGCTTTTAAGGCTACTGCTCTTCGCCGCAACTGACGAGCATGTTGAATCAGAGCATGTTGAACTCCCTTGCGCGTATCCTCTTGCAAACGTTGGATATAAGGATCAGCGGGGTCAGTGATTTGGGCAAGATGGGCCTTAACTTGACTAACGGTTTCACTCATTGATGCCATCCTCATTCAGGTCAGCAGGGACTTCCATGGTAATTGGGCCAAGTTTCCCCTTCCGCAGGTCAAAGATTAATCGCTCACTACCACGGTCATAGTCATCACGAAAGCCCATCTGTTTAGTAATAATCAACAATAAGTCAGGGTTACCAACCGTTTCAGCTAAATCGGCATCATTAAGTCGATACCGTTTCTGCAACAATGCTGGTTGGTGAGCTCGTAAATACCGAAGAGCAAAAAGGGCCACATCGTCCTTGGGGTAAAGACTATCCTTAATAGCTCCACTGAGCGCTAACATTTGACCCTGCTTCTGACTAGCAAATTTATGCCACAAAACCCCTGGTGTATCAAGTAGCTCAAGATCCGCTGAAGACCGTAGCCACTGCTGACCAGTTGTTACTCCAGGACGGTTGCCAGTCGCAGCAACGTTCTTTTTTACTAAATGATTGAGAAAAGTTGACTTCCCCACATTGGGTACCCCAACGCACATCGCACGAATTGGTCGCTTCTTTAGTCCTTTAGCCTGATCTGCCAACATTCGGCCATGAAGAAGCTTCTTACTTTTAGCAGTAACCACTTTAGCAATATTTTGCTTTCGGGCATCCAAAGCTAAAACCGGTTGTCCATGTTGCTTAAAATAGGTCAGCCATTCCCGTAAACGACCTTGGTCTGCTAAATCCGTCTTCGTCATAATCAATAAGCGCGGTTTATCCCCAGCGGCTAAAGCAATCTCCGGATTCTGTGACGAATATGGCACCCGCGCATCAACTAATTCAAAAACAATATCGACTAATGGCATCTGTTCACGGATTTACCGTAATGCCTTAGCCATGTGTCCTGGGAACCATTGAATTGTTGCCATTGTTATCCCCCCCCTTAATTCATTGCATCTAAGTAACGCTGCCAAGCCTTATCAAAAATGGTCATCGTCGGTAAGTAGTCAGCATTTTCTTCTAAATATTTAGAGATTTCTTCAAAATCCGTCGATTGTTTGGGAAAAGTACTATCTAAAAAGGCGTTGTTAGCAAATTGCTGGATTTCATCAGCTCCCGCAGGATTGCGTTGGGTCATTAGGTAGCGATAAAAACTATCTCGCATTATTATTCTCCTCCCTAATTGTTATTTATTGGCACAGTAATTAAAAACTTAAAATGTCCGGTTCCCATATTAATTTCCGAGGCTGAATATTTTAATGAACGGTGTTGACTATAGCGATTTAAATCAAGCAAAATGGTCTTCTTTTGAGCATCAATCGAGACCCACTTAGGAATATTATAGTTTTTGGCAATATAGCCCATTACAAACTTGAGTGGTAGGTTAAGACGTCCTACTGCCAGTCCTTTAGCCCGCAGCAAAACATTTCCCTGCTTTGTCTTCTCGGGAATAAAATTCAAAGAAAAACGAATTTTAACTCCCATGAATTTAGTATCACCTACCAAGGTTGCGTAACGCTTGCCAACAATAAAATGGTATTTAACTTTTTGGCCCTTCAAAAACTTATTCAGGTAGTTGGCCGAAAGAGCATTAACCTGACGACGATTCAACTCCACCATCACCGACGTGTCACTAGGAGCCGTTGTTCGCGTTAATTCTGGTTGCGGGGTAGGGGCAACTGCTTTGGACAAAATAGTTCCACCACCAATTAAAACGATCGCCAATAGAACAATGAAAGCCCATTTCCACCAGTTAATTGTCCGTTGTTTTCTCATCTAGTTATTACCTCTTTACATATTCCCAAGAATCATGATGACACATCGAACGGAAAAGCTTAGTAGCAATATGTTCATAGCCACGATGGTTAGGATGAAAATTATCATCTGTAGAAATATAGTCATTGAGGTTATGGTCTTTATTATCCATTACCTCAATTGCCCGTTGTTGACTAATCTTCCCCCGATTAATCTTTTTTTCTGCCTTAACCAGCCGTTGCCGGGAAGCCTTGGTTGTATACTGACCATAGGACATCAGGTGATTAATATCGACAAAATACATTCGGTGATAGGTCCCCATTACTTGTCGAGTAGTTTGATTCCACTTAACGATCGCGTTGTTAATTGTCGTTACATCTGGAAAATATGCATAAAACGGATTATAAATACTCATTACAAAAATCGGGGCACGGGGATTTTGCTGACGCACAGCATCAAAGAGTGCATGTAACTTTTTTCGATAGGTTTTAGTCGATTGATTAACATCCTGATCAATCTGGTTGGGGGAATCCAAGGCATCGACTTCAAGGTGCTGCATTAGATCATTACCACCAACGGTCATGGTGATCACGTCAGCATGCCGCAAGTCGGCCCTGATCCGCTTTTGCGACTTTAAGCGAGCTAAGATTTGATCAGAGCGGTCACCACTCACCCCGTAGTTGACAGTTGTCACCGTCGTTTTTCGATAGTGGTGTTCAATCTTATGTTTAATAATATCAACATAACCACCTCGTTTAGTTTCATCCCCCTGGCCATGCGTCAAGGAATCACCTAAAGCTACTAATTTAACATGACGTTTTTCAACGTAACGAGGCGCCTGTACAGGGGTTTTAGCAATTGTTGCTGGATGGCTAAAATGGTACCAGCCGCCTCCTAACGCTAAGAGAATGACTACCACCAGGGCACCAATCCACCAACTCTTCTTTTGCATACCATTTCCCCCTCAACAAAAATGCGGCCGGATAATCGCTGACCGCATTTTATTTTTCCTATTATTCTGTGTAATACAACAGGCAACAAGCACCTAGACCAGTATGGGTAGCAATAATTGGTACTGTTTCCCTGACAATAATCTTGATTCCAGGATAAATTTTTGTGAGGCCCTTCTTTAGTCGAGCCACCTCTTTGTCTGCTTGAACATGTGAGATCCCAATGGCCTTAATCTTTGGTCCCTTAGCCATTTTAGCTAAGATTTGGTCCCATTCTCTGTGAATAGATTTGGTCCCCCGCCCCTTCATAATGACGTGAATCTGGCCACCATAAACCTGGAGCATCACTTTAATATTAAGCAAGCTGGAAAGGGCTCCGGCAAATTTACTGATCCGACCACCAGCCACGAGGTTCTTAAGATTGTCAATTGCCAAATACAGTTTACTCTTCGCTAAAACCTCTTTCATTTTAGCGATGGCATCGGCAACCGTCCCGCCCTTCGCTAAAACCTGAGCGGCTTCTACAATCTGAAAAGCCATTCCTTGGTCAGTAGTCTGAGAATCATAAACCGTAACCTTAGTCTTAGAGAGTTCAGCCGCTTGTTGGGCCGCATGCACCGTTCCAGAAATTGAAGCCATCATGGTAACACAGAGGACTTCGCTCCCATCGGCACCAAGCTTATCAAAAGCATCAACAAACTTACCAATTGGTGGTTGCGAGGTCTTTGGCAGACTTTTAGCTTTCTTCATCATCTCTGGAAACTGGGCATTAGTGATTGTCTCTCGCTCGGTATAAACGACCCTTGGCGGCGACATGGCCGCGAGGGCGTGAGGCAACGGGACGCCCGGGCGCGGGTAAATTCAACACGTTCACGGTAAATTAAGGCGCCATCGGGTTGTCTATTCGGGTCCGGCGGAGATTCCACAGTGCACGACATCGTCTCCATTCTTTCGCGCGAAGGGGTCGTGAACGACACCGCGGCCGAGCAGGTGCGAACGGCCCTGTCCACGGGCGAATCGCTCGATGACGCCCTTCGGTCCGCCATCGGGAAGGACTCGAAGGACGGGGTCGGCGAGGAGAAGCTGCTCCGCTGTCTGGCC
>NZ_JBFLGB010000020.1:0-26496 GCF_041859915.1 Limosilactobacillus sp. | reverse complement strand
GACAGATTTTTCAAAGTAGTGGATACCATTCTCTACTTTAACTTCTGGCATGTTGGCAATCGCAATCTCACCATCATGCTCATCAAACTTAAGTGCTAGAGAAAAAGTAGCTTTGGCTTCTGGTTCATCAACACATGGAAGGCCTGCCGAGCGGCGGTCGTTTCAAATTGAGTACCAATAAGTTCCTTCTTAACACCGTTAACTTCGTAATATGAAGGATAAATTCCCATCATTGGTCATTATTGATCAGATTTATCCTAAGCGGACCGGACATATTGCACAGTTACGTAAAATGGGTGCCAATATTAAATGCTTGAAGCCGGTGTCCACTTCGGTCACCAGACTCGTCGTTGGAACCCAAAGATGGAGAAGTACATCTTCACTGAACGTAATGGTATTTACATCATTGACCTGCAAAAGACGGTTAAGATGATCGATACTGCTTACAACTACATGAAGAATGTTGCCGCTAAGGGTGGCGTAATCCTGTTTGTTGGTACTAAGAAGCAGGCTCAGGGTTCAATCGAAGAAGAAGCTACCCGTGCCGGTGAGTTCTACGTTAACCACCGTTGGTTAGGTGGAACCTTGACTAACTGGAAGACGATTCAATCCCGGATTGCTCGTCTGAAGGAACTCAAGAAGATGAGTGAAGACGGCACCTTTGATGTTCTGCCAAAGAAGGAAGTTGCCGTCCTGACGAAGCAACGTGAAAAGTTGGAACGGTTCCTGGGTGGGATCGAAGACATGCAACGGATTCCTGATGTTATGTACATCGTTGACCCACACAAGGAACAAATTGCCCTTCGTGAAGCACAAAAGCTCCACATTCCAGTTGTTGCTATGGTTGATACTAACACTGACCCAGACAACATTGACTACGTAATTCCATCTAACGATGATGCTATTCGTGCCGTTCGTCTGATTACTTCTAAGATGGCTGATGCTATTGTTGAAGGTAAGCAGGGTCAAGACGAAGATCAGCAAGCAAGTGACGACGCTACTGAGGACAAAGCCGAAGACACGACCGTTAGTGAAGATTCTCTGAAGAACCTGAAGAACAGTGTCGAAGGTAAGGACTAAAATTAGTTATTAAATACTTGGGCTGTTTTGTGTTATGGACCATTGTGGCCCTAAGTACAAACAGCTCATTTTTTTATAAATCCCAATGATTATTAAAGGAGAGATCTAGTCATGGCTGAAATTAAAGCTGCTCAAGTTATGGAATTACGTAAAAAGTCCGGTGCCGGAATCATGGATGCTAAGAAGGCCTTAGTAGCTAGTGATGGTGATATGGATAAGGCAATGGACTACCTTCGTGAAAAGGGAATTGCTAAGGCTGCCAAGAAGAGTAGTCATGTGCTGCCGATGGTTTAGCTGATATTGCCATTGATGGTAATACGGCTGCCATTGTAGAACTGAACTCTGAAACTGATTTTGTGGCTGCCAGTGATCCATTTAAGGCATTGCTCAAGGAAATTACCAAGTTGGTCAGTGAGAACAAGCCGGCTAACGTTGACGAGGCCTTGGCTATCAAGACTGCTAATGGAACGTTAAAGGATGACATTATTGCCACTACTCAGAAGACCGGTGAAAAGATTAGTTTGCGGCGGTTCCAAGTCGTTGAAAAGGACGATGGTGACAGCTTCGGTGCTTACCTGCACCAAGGTGGCCAAATTGCGGCCCTGGTAGTTCTGCAGGGTGGTAATGAAACTACTGCTAAGGACGTTGCTATGCACGTTGCAGCCATCAACCCTGAATTTATGACCCGGGACGATGTTTCTAAGGATCGTCTGGACCATGAACGGGAAGTCTTTAAGGAAGAAACTTTGAATGAAGGCAAGCCAGCTAAGATCGTGGACAAGATTGTCGAAGGTCGGTTGAACAAGTTCTTGTCACAAATCTGCTTGGCTGACCAGGACTTTGTTAAGAACCCTGACCAAACCGTTGCCGAATACGTTGCTGCTAACAACGGTAAACTGAAGTCCTTTGTCCGTTACGAAGTCGGTGAAGGAATCGAAAAGAAGCAGGAAGATTTTACTGAAGAAGTTAAAGATCAAATGAACTAAGGTTGTTTTGATCGAAAGGGGACGTACTTGCTGTGGTGCGTCCTTTTTTAGGATACTGACGGATTTAAGGGAGAAAATTATGGCTGATATTAAATACAATCGTGTTGTTCTTAAACTGAGTGGTGAAGCACTAGCCGGTAAGAAGGGCTTTGGCATTAATCCACCAGTTTTGGAGGTTGTTGCTAAGGAATTGAAAGAAGTTCATAAGCTTGGCGTTCAGATTGCCATCGTTGTTGGTGGTGGTAATATGTGGCGTGGTGTTACCGGTGAACAACTAGGGATGGAACGAGCCCAGGCTGATTATATCGGTATGCTGGCCACGATTATGAATGGCTTGTCACTGCAGGATGCCCTCGAATCGATTGATGTTCCGACCCGGGTACAAACTTCCATTGAGATGCGTCAAATTGCCGAGCCATACATTCGGCGGAAGGCCATTCGCCACCTGGAAAAGGATCGAATTGTCATTTTTGCCGGCGGAACGGGAAGCCCATACTTCTCGACTGACACTACTGCCGCATTACGGGCAGCCGAAATCAATGCTGATGCCATTTTAATGGGTAAAAATGGGGTTGATGGTGTTTATTCTGCCGATCCTAACAAGGATCCAAAGGCGGTTAAGTATGATCATTTGACCCATATGGACCTAATTGAAAAGAATTTGCACGTGATGGATACGACGGCTAGTTCATTGTCGATGGATAACCATATTCCATTGGTTGTCTTTAACCTGAACACGCCAGGAAACATTATGAAGGTTGTGACTGGCCAACACGTTGGTACAACCATTGAGGGGGACTAAATCATGGCTAATGGTAATGAAATTTTGAAGGATGCTAAGGACAAGATGAAAAAGTCCGGCGAGGTTTTGCAACGGACTTTGGCTGATATTCGGGCCGGTCAGGCAAATGCGAGCCTGTTGAATTCTATTAAGGTTGAATACTATGGGGCACCAACACCCCTGAATCAGGTGGCTTCAATTACTATTCCTGAGGCCCGGCAACTGTTGATCACTCCATATGACGAAAGCATCTTAAAGGAGATTGAACGGGCTATTTATGCTTCTAACCTGGGACTAACACCGCAAAATGATGGTAGTGCTATTCGGCTGATTATTCCGCAATTAACCGAAGACCGGCGGAAAGAACTAGTTAAGCAAGTTAAGGCTGACATGGAAAAGGCTAAAGTGGCCGTTCGAAACGTTCGTCGTGAGGCAATGGATGACCTGAAGAAGGGTAACAAGAACGGCGACTTCAATGATGATCAATTCCATGACCTGGAAAAGAAGGTTCAGGACGAGACCGACGCTGGAATCAAGAACTTGGAAAAGATTGCTGGTGCCAAGGAAAAGGAATTGTTAGGTTAACTTAATTGCCACGACGAGGGTAATGTTTTGCCCCCGTCTTTTTGTTTTCCTGGCCAAGTAGCTTTTTACTGCCGGGGGCTTTATAATTAATGAGTGATTGTTTGTTAATATTAAATAACGGAGGTGAAAGACTTGCTTTCCAGTAAAAAGAATCAACAACCGGAGCAAGCATTGGATATGGACCGGATCCCAGCTCATATCGCCATCATTATGGATGGTAATGGTCGTTGGGCAAAACGACGGCACCTACCACGAGTTGCCGGTCATAAGCAAGGAATGCAGACCGTCAAGAAGGTGGCAATTGCTGCTAGTGATTTAGGTGTTAAGGTGCTTTCCCTTTATGCTTTTTCTACGGAGAACTGGAAGCGGCCTGCTGCAGAGGTTAATTACCTGATGCAATTACCGATCCGCTTCTTTTCTACCTTTGTTCCTGACCTGGTCAAGCATAATGTCCGGGTAATGGTCATGGGTGATACGAGTCGGTTGCCTAAAGCTACACAAAAGGCCGTCAACGATGCTATTAAGGACACGGCTAACTGTGACGGAATGGTTTTAAACTTCGCCTTAAATTATGGCGGTCGAGATGAAATCACTCGAGCAGTTAAGCAGATTGCTACTAAGGTGGCGGCTGGACAGCTAAAGCCCGATGAAATTACGGAGCAGACCATTAGTGATCACCTGATGTCGGCCCCATTAGGAAAATTAGCTGATCCCGACTTACTAATTCGAACTAGTGGTGAAGAGCGAATTAGTAATTTTATGCTTTGGCAAATCGGTTACAGTGAACTGGTATTTGTCAATGAACACTGGCCAGACTTTAACGGAGATTCATTAAAACGAGCGATTCGAGAATTTCAAGGTCGGCACCGGCGTTTCGGTGGACTCGTTAACCAATAAAGGAGAGTTGTAATCAATGAAAACACGGATAATTACCGCGGTGGTTGCCCTGGCAATTTTTATTCCTTTAATTGTTTACGGTCATTGGCCGTTGACGATTGCGGCAGTTGCTTTGGGAATTATTGCGATGGCTGAAATCTTGATCATGAAGAAGATGTTCTTGATTTCTTTTGAAGCGATCATTAGTTATTTAGGCGTGGCACTGTTGATCTTGCCCGATAGTTGGCTTGATTTCTTGCCAAGTGTTGCGACCCGCTGGTTTGGCTTCTATATTCTAGTGGTACTATTGCTTCTCCATACTGTTCTGCGCAGGCAGCGCTTTACCTTTGATGATGTTGGAGTCCTAACCTTGGGAATGCTTTATATTGGGATGGGCTTCCATTTCTTCGTCATGGCCCGCGCGGTTAACTTTATTACACTCCTGTATGGAATGCTAATTGTATGGTTGACTGATAGTGGTGCTTACCTAATTGGCCGCCAGTTTGGTAAGAATAAGTTGGCGCCGAAGATCAGCCCAAATAAGACTTGGGAAGGATCCATCGGGGGGACAGTCAGTGCCACCATTATTTTGGCAATCTATTTGTACTTCCTGCCAGTAGGTGGTGCTTGGCTACCGATGGTTCTACTGACAATTGTTTTGTCAATTATGGGCCAATTCGGTGATTTAATTGAGTCATCGTTGAAACGTTTCTACGGAGTGAAGGATTCTGGTAAAATTCTTCCCGGTCATGGTGGAATCCTGGACCGGTTTGACAGTATGTTGATTGTAATGCCGATGCTTCACTTGCTTGGCATTATTTAGGGCAACATTTAAAGAAGTGATTCTGTGATAGTAACAATTATTACTTTTATCCTCGTCTTTGGGATTCTTGTGCTGGTTCACGAATTTGGTCACTATTACTTTGCCAAGCGGGCAGGAATCTTGGTCCGTGAATTTTCAATCGGTATGGGTCCTAAGATTTGGTGGCGCCGTCATAATGGGACCACTTATACCGTGCGGATCTTGCCAATTGGTGGTTATGTGCGCCTAGCCGGTAATGATGATGAAGATACGGATGAACTGCGTCCCGGAACACCGGTAACGATTCAACTAAATGATCAGGACCAGGTGGTTACAATTAATGCTAGTTCTAAGGGTTCCCTTTTTCGGGGGATCCCCTTGCAACTGGTTGATTGTGACCTAACCGACGGACTGTGGGTTAAGGGATACGTCAATGGCGATGAAGATGAGTTGAAACGCTATCCTGTCAACCATGATGCCGTAATCATTGAGCACGATGGAACTCAGGTTCAGATCGCCCCACGTGATGTTCAATTTCGTTCGGCCAGCCTTCCAGCCCGGATGATGACCAATTTTGCCGGCCCCATGAATAATTTTATCCTTTCCCTGGTCGTCTTTATTATTTTAGGTTTTACCCTGGGTGGGGTCCCGACTAATAGCAATCAGATTGGTCGGGTTAACACCAATTCAGTGGCTGCCCGGGCTGGTTTGGTGGCCGGTGACCGAATTACCAAAGTTGGAACAAAAAAGGTTAACAATTGGGAAGAATTAGCCACCAACATTTCCGCTAAGCCGGGTAAAAAGATTCGCTTGACTTATGTGCGTACTCATCACCAGCATCAGGTCACGGTTAAACCGAAAGCAGTTCACCAGGGCCGTGAGGTAGTTGGTCAGATTGGAATTCTTGAGCAAGAAAACACCAGTGTCAAAGCGCGGCTAACCTTTGGCTGGCAACGCTTTGCCCAGGCCGGCACCTTGATTTTTAGTGTCTTGGGGAGTATGTTTACACATGGCTTTAGTTTGAATGATCTGGGAGGGCCGGTCGCCATTTATGCCGGGACCTCCCAAGCCACTGCACTGGGCTTCAATGGTGTCTTAAACTTCTTGGCACTGTTGTCAATTAACCTTGGCATTGTGAACTTATTGCCAATTCCGGCCTTAGACGGTGGTAAATTACTATTAAATATTATTGAGGCCATTATTCGACGACCAATTCCGGAAAAAGCGGAGGGGATCGTTACGATGATTGGCTTTATGTTGTTAATGTTATTGATGATCTTGGTAACCTGGAATGATATCCAGCGCTACTTTATTCATTAAGAGAGTTTGGAGGAATAATTTTTTATGCGACAATCAAAGGTTTTGATTCCAACCAAGAAAGAGGCACCTAGTGATGCCGAAGCCTTGAGCCACAAGATGATGGTGCGGGCGGGTTACATTTACCAGGTTTCTGCCGGAGTATGGGCTTACCTGCCCCTAGCTTACCGGGTAATCCGCAAAATTGAAAACATTATTCGTGAAGAAATGGCTAAGGCTGACGCGGTTGAAATGTTGATGCCGGGTCTTTTGCCTGCCGAACTTTGGAAGGAATCTGGCCGTTATACAACGTATGGCGATAATCTTTTCAAGTTAAAAGATCGACGTGACCGTGACTTTATCTTGGGTCCAACCCATGAGGAAACCTTTACCGAAGTAATTCGTGACAGCATCAAGTCTTATAAGAAATTGCCGCTGGTGGTTTACCAACTTCAGGACAAATTCCGTGATGAAGACCGACCACGGTATGGGATCCTGCGGGGAAAGGAATTTGAAATGCTAGATGGTTATTCCTTCTCAGCTGACCAAGCAGGACTAGATGAAGCCTACGATAAGCAGGAACAGGCTTACCGAAATATCTTTGACCGAATTGGCTTGAACTATAAGATTATCCTAGCTGATTCAGGTACGATGGGTGGTAAGAACTCTCAGGAATTTTCCGCACCGGCTAAGATCGGTGAGGATGTCATTGCCTACACAGATGGCACATACGCGGCTAATTTAGAGAAGGCTACCAGTAAGTTCACCGGTGTTCAGCAGAATGCAGCACCAGCTAAGTTGACTAAGAAGGCTACACCGGGTGCCCACTCCGTTGATGATGCGGCAAAGAGCCTGGGGATGGACGCTAACCAGATCCTAAAGGCAATGTTCTTCATGGCTAAGATGGACGATGATTACCAACCAGTGATGGTTTTGATGCGGGGTAATGACGAGGTTAACGAGACCAAAGTTAAGAATGCCCTTGGTTGTGCAGATCTAGCCTTGGCAAGTGAGCAAGATGCTGTTAAATACCTTGGTGCTCATCCTGGCTCTTTGGGACCAGTTGGTGTCGGAGATGATGTTAAGATTTTGGCAGATAACTACGTCAAAGTCTTAGTTAACATGGCTTGTGGTGCCAATGATGACGGCCACCACTTTATCAATGCTAATATTGGCCGGGACTTCCGGGTTGATCAATTTGGTGATTTCCGAAACGTTAAGGAGGGGGAGATTGCCCCTGATGGTCACCCGTTGAAATTTACGCCAAGTATTGAAATTGGTCACATCTTTAAGCTGGGTACCCATTACTCCGAGAAGCTTGGTGCTAAGGTGCTTAATAATAATGGTCGCCTGGTTAACGTGATCATGGGTTCTTATGGGATCGGTGTTAGTCGGCTATTATCTGCTGTGGCAGAACAAACGGCCGACGAGCACGGTCTAGTATGGCCTGACAGCATTGCACCATTTGATGTTCACATTATCCCAGTTAATGCTAAGAAGGACAATCAGATGGCCATGGCTAATGAATTAGACCAGGAGTTAACGGCTGCTGGTTACGAAGTTCTGGTTGATGATCGAAAGGAACGGGCCGGTGTGAAGTTTGCTGATTCTGACCTGATTGGTTTGCCAATTCGGATCACAATCGGTAAGAAAGCTGCTGACGGGATTGTTGAAGTCAAAATCCGGAAAACTGGTGAAACCATTGAGGTTAAGCAAGAAGAAGTTGTTAACACAGTTGGGATCCTGCTTAAGCAATTGAATGGCCAAGCTGAGTAATTCAGGTTAAAATTAATGTGAATAGGAATGTGGTGACAAGACGATGTAATCGATTGGCGCCACATTTTTAGATAGGAGGATTTAATTTGGGTTTGAATCGACACGAACTGTTTGACAAGTTAATGGAGCAGATTCATTTTCCGGAGAAGGATAATGCCGCTTTTCAAGATGGTGCCATCCAAGCGGTAATTGTGCATAAGAATTCGCGGGTGTGGGAATTCCACCTACTTTTTCGTCAGGCCTTGCCTTTTAATCTTTTTCAGGAGTTTATGGCAGCGTTGACCAGGGGCTTCAGCGACATTGCCGGGGTTCGAGTACGAATTAGTAGCCCGATGACGGAGCTGGACCAGCAACTGATTGGTGACTACTGGGAATACATTGTTGATACGACAGCGCAAAATTCGGCCATGCTACGTCAAGCTTGTATGCAGACTAGTCCTGAAGTAAAAGATGGTCGGGTTAACCTCGTGGTTGAAAATGAAGTTGTTAAGGACCTGCTAGTGAAAAAGCTCTTGACTAAGGTTGAGCAACGTTACCAGGAACTTGGCTTTCCTAAGTTTCGGATTCATCCTTTCGTCGATCAGTCTGCTTCACAAGCAATGATCAAGGAATTAAAAGCCAAGCATGAAGCGGCTGATGCTGCCCTGGCTGCTAAGGCAATGGCCCAAATCAAGAAAAATGATGCAAAAGCTAAAACTAAGGAAAAACAACCGGTAACACCGGCAGATGGTCCTGCCCAGCTTGGCCGGGTAATCAATGACCAGCAACCGGTTATGCAAATGAAGGATATCCAGGGTGAGGAACGCAGTGTCGTGGTTGAAGGCTATGTCTTTAATGCCGAAATTCGTGAATTACGGTCTGGGCGGCAACTATTAACCTTTGAAATTACTGACTACACGTCTTCAATTGCCGTCAAGAAGTTTTCACGGAATACATCCGATGAGGCTCAATTTGCTAACATTAAGCCGGGAATGTGGCTTAAGGTACGGGGACCAGTACAGGAAGATACCTGGATGCACGACCTGGTTGTGAATGCCTATGACATCAACCAGGTTCAGCATGCTCAACGTCAAGACAAAGCACCAGCTAATGATAAGCGGATTGAATTGCACGCCCATACCGAAATGAGTCAGATGGATGCTACCAACTCAATTACCGAATTGGCGCAGCGTGCCCACCAGTGGGGTCAACCAGCGATTGCCGTGACCGATCATGGTAATGTTCAAGCATTTCCAGAAGCGTTTAAGGCCGCCCAGAAGTTTGGTATTAAGATGCTTTACGGCTTGGAAGCAAACGTGGTTGATGATGGGATCCCTTTGGTTTATAACGAAAATCACGCTCCACTAAAGGATAATACCTATGTCGTCTTTGATGTGGAAACCACCGGTCTGTCAGCTATTTATGACAAAGTGATTGAGCTGTCCGCCGTTAAAATGAAGAATGGCAATGTTTTGCAACGCTTTGATGAATTTATTGATCCAGGATTCCCATTATCAGAACAGACAACCAACTTAACCAGTATTACTGATGAAATGGTGCACGGCTCGAAGACGGAGGAAGAAGTCTTCAAAATGTTTAAGGACTTTTGCAAGGGCTGTATTATTGCCGGTCATAACGTTTCCTTCGATATGGGCTTTATGAACACTGGTTATCGGCGCCATCACATGCGGGAGATCACCGAGCCAGTAATCGATACCTTGCCGTTGGCTCGTTTTCTCTATCCGGATCTACGGGGTTATCGGTTAAATACATTGAGTAAGCGGTTTAAAGTTGCTTTGGAGCACCACCACCGGGCCAATTACGATGCTGAGGCGACTGGACACCTGCTTTATAAGTTCCTGAAGGATGCCGAGAAGCGTTATGACATTCGCTATGTCGATGATCTTAACAAGCATATGGCGGATAATGATGCCTACAAGCATGGTCGGCCATACCACGTCACCTTGATTGCCCAGACCCAGGCCGGACTAAAAAATCTTTTCAAGCTGGTTTCGTTTTCTAATGTTAAATACTTCCACCGGGTTCCCCGTATTCCACGAACGGTACTCGAGAAATACCGGCAAGGAATCTTAATGGGGACCGCTTGCTCGTCGGGTGAAGTTTTCACGGCGATGATGGAAAAAGGCTATTCCACCGCTCTCAAGAAGGCGGAAGATTACGACTTCATTGAGGTTCAACCCAAACCCAACTATGCGCCGTTGTTGGAACAACACGTGATTGCCGATGACCAGCACCTCGAAGATATTTTGAAGAACATGGTTAAATTAGGCACGGACCTGAAGAAACCGGTAGTAGCGACCGGGGATGTTCATTACCTAGATCCTCATGATGGTATTTACCGTAAAATCCTGATCAATTCGCAGGGGGGTGCCAACCCACTGAACCGAACCAAGCGGCCTGATGTTCATTTCCGGACAACGGATGAGATGCTTGATGAGTTTAGCTTCTTGGGCAAGAAGAAGGCCCATGAGATCGTGGTGGATAATACCCATAAGGTAGCCGATATGGTTGATGATGACATTCGACCGGTCAAGGACCGCCTTTATACGCCACATATGAAAGGTGCCGAACAAGAAATTCAGGACCGGACTTGGAATACCGCTAAGAAGTGGTATGGAGATCCATTACCGAAGATCGTGCGTGATCGGGTTAAGCTTGAGTTAAATAGTATCGTTAAGAATGGGTTCTCGGTTATTTACTTAATTGCCCAACGGCTAGTTGCTAAGTCGAATAAAGACGGCTACCTAGTTGGTTCCCGGGGATCTGTCGGTTCCAGTGTGGTGGCGACCCTTTCCGGAATTACCGAAGTAAACCCGCTACCACCACATTATCGCTGTCCAAAGTGTCAGTACTGCCACTTCTATACGAAGGGTGAATATAGTTCTGGCTTTGACCTTCCCGAACGTAAGTGTCCCAAGTGTGGAACCCTTCTGGTTAAGGATGGCCATGATATTCCTTTCCAGACCTTCTTAGGTTTCAAAGGAAACAAGGTACCGGATATTGATTTGAACTTCTCCGGAGATTACCAGCCGATTGCTCATAACTACATGAAGGTCCTCTTCGGTGAAAAGAACGTCTTCCGTGCCGGAACGATTGGTACGGTGGCGGATAAGACTGCCTATGGTTATGTTAAGGCTTACGAGCGGGATAAGGATGTCCAGTTCCGGGGAGCTGAAGAAGATCGCCTTGCGAAGGGCGCCACCGGGGTTAAACGAACCACTGGTCAACACCCAGCTGGGATTATCATTGTACCTGATGACATGGATATCTATGACTTTACACCGGTTCAATACCCAGCCGATGATCAAAATGCGGCCTGGGAAACAACCCACTTTGACTTCCACTCGATCCACGATAATATTCTGAAAATGGATATTCTGGGTCACGATGACCCAACGATGATCCGGGCCCTGCAAGACCTTTCAGGAATTAATCCACGGACTATCCCGATGAACGACCCGGGTGTAATGTCGCTTTTCTCAAGTCCGAAAAAGTTAGGAGTAACGGAAGAGCAAATTCAAAGCAAGACCGGGACTCTGGGCTTGCCAGAATTTGGAACGCGTTTTGTGCGTGGCATGCTCAATGATACCCATCCCAAGAACTATTCTCAATTACTTCAAATTTCCGGTCTTTCACACGGAACTGGCGTATGGCTGGACAATGCTCAGGAATTAATCAAGAATGGCACGGCTACGATTGCAAACGTGATTGGTTGTCGTGATAACATCATGACCGACTTAATTCACTACGGCCTTGATTCTGAAACCTCTTTTCAAGTGATGGAATCTGTCCGGCATGGCCGAGGAATTCCTGATGAATGGCAGGCTAAGATGAAGAAGGCTAACGTTCCGCAATGGTACCTGGATTCCTGTCTAAAGATTAAGTACATGTTCCCACGGGCGCATGCGGCGGCCTATGTGCTGATGGCATTGCGGATTGCCTACTTTAAGGTTTACTTCCCGTTGGTTTATTATTGTGCCTATTTCTCCGTTCGGGCGGATGATTTTGATATTGTCGCAATGGCGCATGGTAAGGATGCCGTTAAACACCGAATGGCCGAGATCAAGGAGCAGGGTAACGATGCTTCGGCTAAGGATAAGAGTTTATTGACAATCCTGGAATTAGCTAACGAAATGCTAGAACGTGGTTTTAAATTTAAGATGGTCGACTTAAACCGTTCCGATGCCGCTAACTGGTTAATCGATGGCGATAGTTTGATTGCACCATTCCGCGCTATCCCCGGATTAGGGTTAAGCGTAGCTAAGCAAATTGTGGCAGCTCGAGAAGAAAAGCCGTTCTTATCAAAGGAGGACCTGGCTGAACGGGGGAAAGTTTCCCAGACCTTGATCGATTTCATGACCCAAAATCATGTCTTAGACGGACTGCCGGACGAAAATCAGTTAAGCTTATTCTAAATGTTACTAGTAGTAAAAAGGCTACTGACTGAGGGAAATACCTTAGTTGGTGGCCTTTAGTTTGTCATTGGATGTTATTTATGCTAAAATTAACGATGGTAAATAACTCGTGGGAGTGAGCAGCAATGCTCGCTCTTTTTATTGCAAACAATGGAGGTGATACACATGAGTACCGTTGTTGAAACCGTCAAAAAATTGGTGAACCCTATTCTAGACGAACATCATTTTTACTTATACGATATTGAATTCGTCAAGGAGGGTAAAAGTTGGTACCTTCGTGTTTATATTGATAAAGACGGGGGAATTACCCTGGAAGATTGTGCGACGGTCAGTGACCAATTGAGTGAGGCTTTAGATAATGTCAAGCCAGATCCAATTCCTCAGGCTTATTTCTTAGAGGTTTCCTCGCCCGGTGCTGAACGCCCATTGAAGAATGAACAGGATTATCAACGTGCAGTCAATGATTATATCCACGTTTCCCTTTATCAGCAGGTCGATGGTAAGAAAGTTTATGAAGGAACGTTGACTAAGCTAACGGATAAGGAGTTAACGTTAGACTATCTAGATAAGACTCGTCATCGTCAGGTCGTAATTGACCGAAGTAAAGTTGCCAAAGCACGATTGGCAATTAAGTTTTAATTAAAGGAGTGTCTCAAGTGAGCAAGTCAAAAGTCAATGAGGAAATGATTGGCGCCTTAAACTACCTGGAAAAGGAAAAGGGCATTAAAAAGGAAGTTATTATTGATGCCCTCGAACAAGCGCTCGAAACGGCTTATAAACAAAACTATGGTGAGAAAAACGTTGAAGTAGAATTCAATTCCCTAACTGGTAATATTAAGGTTTATGCCGTTAAGACGATTACTGATGATGCGGATGCTGTTGCTAATAACAGTAATGAATATATGAGTTTAGCGGATGCCCGCAAGTTGCCTCATGGTCAAGGTTATGACGTTGGCGATGAGATTCGTGAAGAAGTAACACCACGTAATTTTGGACGAATTGCTGCTCAGACCGCTAAGCAGGTAGTTATGCAACGATTACGTGAAGAAGAGCGGAAGATCATTTACAATAAGTACAAGAGTTATGAAAACGAGATCGTTACTGGTGAGGTTTCTCGTGAGGATAAACGTTTCACCTATGTTGACCTCGGTAACGGTGTCGAAGGTGCAATGGGCTTTCGTGATAAGATGCCGAATGAACATTACCATATTCATGACCGCATCCAGGTTTACGTTTCACGGGTTAATGATGATAAGCGGGGCCCTCAGATCTATGTTAGTCGGACCGCACCTGAACTATTAAAACGTTTATTTGAACGAGAAGTTCCTGAAATCAAGGACGGAACCGTCTTGATTGAAAACATTGCACGTGAAGCAGGTGACCGGGCTAAGGTAGCCGTTTATTCTAATGATCCGAATGTTGATCCAGTTGGTACTTGTGTTGGCCCACGTGGTTCCCGTGTTCAAGCCATTGTGAATGAACTAGATGGTGAAAATATGGACATTGTTGAATACGTTAAGGATCCAGCTCAATTTATTGCTAATGCTCTTAATCCGGCCGATGTTCAAGATGTTATTTTTAATGAACCAGAGACGCAGCCAGCTTCAACCGAAGAATCAGATTCAAACGTTGATGAATCAGAAGCATCTACTGAGGAGAAGCCGAAAGAAGAAGAACGCTCTTGCACGGTTGTTGTGCCAGATAATCAGCTTTCATTGGCAATTGGTAAGCGGGGACAAAACGCACGGTTAGCTGCTCGGCTGACTAAGTATAAGATTGATATTAAGTCGGAATCCGAAATGGAAGAACTAGAAGACCAAGAAGAGGCTGCAGATGGATCTGATGAATCACCTGACAATGCTGATGTAGATACGGACACACCAGCAAGTGATGATTCAACGGATACCGATGCTGAGTAATTGAGCAACGGGGTGAGAAAATGAAAAAGAGAAAAATACCGATGCGCAAGGATATTGTGACCGGTGAGATGATGCCAAAACGGCAACTGATCCGAGTTGTGAAGAACAAGAATGGTGAAGTTTCTCTTGACCCAACTGGCAAAAAGGCTGGGCGCGGTGCTTACATTGCTGTCGATGTTGCCATTGCAAAGCGCGCTAAGGCTGAGCGAACCTTTGAGCAAGCCTTTCATGTCAAATTAGATGATTCATTCTATGATGATTTGATTAAATACGCGGATCACCTTCAGGCACGACAAGAATTATTTGGTAAAAATGCAAGAAACTAACCAGGTTATCCTTAACCTGTTAGGATTAGCTCGGCGTGCGGGCCAGTTAACCAGTGGTGAAGGAACCGTTTTAAAAAACATTCAAACGAATAAGGCAAAGTTTGTTTTCCTCGCAAGCGATGCGGGTGCTGCGAGTGTGAAAAAATTTACCGATAAGTGTAAATTCTATCATGTTCCGTACGACCAGCACTTTATGCGGGAGCAACTCAGTCAGGCAACGGGCCAAGCAAGAACCGTTTTTGGTGTGATGCAATCTGGATTTGCAAGAAAGTTTGAGGAATTAATGACAATGGAATAAGGAGCGTGAGCGTATGGCCAAGGAACGAATTTATGAACTAGCAAAAGAGCTCAAGATGCCAAGCAGGAACTTGGTAAAGGTAGCTAAGCAACAAGGAATGGCAATTAAGAGTCACATGTCTTCAGTGACACCAGAGGAAGCAGAAAAGCTGCGTAAGGTGGTTCAAAATAAAAAGAGTACTAAGAAGCCGCAAAAGCACCAGAGTCAGCAGCCGCAAGCTGTCAAACATGATCAACGGCACCAATCTGCCCGACATCAGGATTACCAGCAAAACAATGGTCAACAACACCAACAAAAGCAGCATTCTCAACACGAAAAGCGGCATAATGATCAGCAGCAGCGGGCCACAGGTCAACAAAATCAACATGAAGATCGGCATAATAACCACCAACGCCATAATGGTGGTGGCCGCTTTGGTGGCAGTCTGAGGAATAATAACGAGAATCGTCATGGTAAACGATTTAAGAAACGCAATAAGAAACGCAATAAGCGGAATAAGAAACGTCGTCTGCGTGAGGTTAACCATAAACAACCGACTCAGCGCAAGGATAAGCCATTACCGAAAGTATTGGAATATACTGAAGGGATGAATGCTCAGGACTTAGCTAAGATTCTACACCGGTCACCAGCAGAAATTATCAAGAAACTCTTTATGCTAGGTGTCATGATCAATCAGAACCAATCCTTAGACAAGGATACGATTGAGCTATTGGCTGCTGATTACGGCATTGATGCTAAGCAAAAGGTGGAAGTGGATGTTTCCGACATCGATAAACTCTTTGAAAAAGAAGAGAAGAATACTACCCACCTTGTTTCTCGGCCACCAGTTGTTACGGTCATGGGACATGTCGACCATGGGAAGACAACCCTGCTGGATAAGTTACGGCATTCGCACATTACTGCTCATGAAGCAGGGGGAATCACTCAGGAGATTGGTGCTTACCAGGTTCACTATAATAATCAAGTCATCACTTTCTTGGACACGCCAGGACACGCTGCCTTTACTGAAATGCGGGCCCGTGGTGCTAACATCACCGATATTATTGTTCTTGTGGTAGCAGCTGATGATGGGGTAATGCCACAGACGGTTGAAGCTATTCACCATGCTCAAGCTGCGAAGACCCCGATTATTGTTGCTATTAACAAGATTGATAAACCAGGTGCTAATCCTGATCGGGTCACAGAACAGTTAGCCAAGTATAACTTGATCCCAGAAGACTGGGGTGGGGACACGATCTTTGTCAAGATTTCTGCTAAGTTTGGCAAGAACTTGGATGAATTGCTTGACATGATCTTACTCCAAGCCGAAGTGATGGAGTTGAAGGCTAATCCAGATCAAAACGGTGCCGGTTCCGTGGTTGAAGCACGACTTGACCAAGGTAAAGGCCCAGTAGCAACGGTTCTAATTCAGCAAGGAACGTTGCACGTCGGTGATCCAGTTGTTGTAGGGACCACCTTTGGCCGTGTTCGGACGATGACTAATGAAAATGGTCGGCGGATTAAGGCCGCAACGCCGGCAACACCAGTAGAAATTACTGGTTTAAACGATGTTCCAGAAGCCGGAGACCGGTTAGTAGCCTTTGATGATGAAAAGACAGCCCGGGCGGCTGGTGAAGCACGGGCTAAGCAGGCTCAAGAAAAGGAACGGCAACGGACATCGCATGTTACCTTAGATAATCTTTTTGCCACGATGAAGAAGGGCAAGATGAAGACCTTGCCGTTGATTATTAAGGCCGACGTCCAAGGCTCCGTTGAAGCTTTAAGTCAAAGCTTACAAAAGATCAAGGTTGATGGCGTTCGAGTCGATATTATTCACCAGGCCGTTGGTGCCATTAGTCAGAGCGATGTTACTTTAGCGGAAGCCTCTAACGCTGTTATCATCGGCTTTAATGTTCGGCCGACTCCAGTTGCTAAATCACTGGCGGATTCTAATAATATTGACATTCGTCTTCACCGAGTCATTTATAAGGCTATCGAAGAAGTTGAAGATGCCATGAAGGGAATGCTGGAGCCAGTCTATAAAGAGGAAACGATTGGTGAAGTTGAAGTTCGACAATTGTATAAGGCCTCCAAAGTTGGCACAATTGCTGGGGGTATGGTTACCTCCGGAAAGATTACCCGAGACTCTAAGGTCCGGTTAGTTCGTGATGGTACCGTGGTTTACGAAGGTGAACTGGGTAGTCTGAAACGATTCAAAGACGATGTAAAAGAAGTCAAAGCTGGTTTCGAGTGTGGGTTAACGATTGCCAATTACAATGACATCAAGGAGAATGATGTTATTGAAGCCTACAAGATGAAACAAGTACCAGTTAAATAAACTGGAGGAGAAGATTTATGCCAAATAAACGATATCGAGTTGATCGATTGGCTGGTGAAATTCAACGAGAGGTTGATGACATCCTGTTAAAACGGGTGCGTGATCCCCGTGTCCAGGGTATTACGATTACCGGTGTAGATGTGACTGGTGACCTTCAACAGGCTACTATTTACTACAGCTTATTATCCGACCTGGCCTCTGACGGTGAACGGGCTCAGGCCGGCTTAGACAAGGCAACAGGCTTAATTCGTAGTGAATTAGGAGCTCGTTTGAACATTTTTAAGACCCCGGCCATTAAATTTGAACGGGATAAGTCAATTGCCTATGGAAGTCGGATTGATCAGTTAATTAACCAATTACACCGAGAAGGAAAAGATTAAATCAAAAGCGGGGTTGAGAGACCTCGCTTTTATTTTATGGAGCGTGATGAACGAATGGATGGAATTATTCCTTTATATAAAGAACGGGGGATGACCAGTTTTGACTGTGTCAGTCGATTGCGGAAGCTTTTGCAGACGCGAAAGATTGGTCATTCAGGAACCCTTGACCCAGCTGTTGATGGCGTGCTACCGGTCTGTGTGGGTGCAGCTACCAAGGTAGTAGACTACTTAATGCAGTCGGGCAAGCAATACCAAGGTGAATTATTAATTGGTGAGGCAACAAACACCGAGGATCTGACGGGGGCAATTATCGCTGCCCAACCAGTACCCCAAGCAATTCCAGCCGCGAAGATCAAAAATCAGATGGCCAAAATGACCGGAGAAATTACTCAAATTCCACCAATGTATTCAGCCGTTAAGGTTAATGGTAAGCGTCTTTATGAATATGCCCGGGCTGGTAAAACGGTCAAGCGTCCACGAAGACACGTGACGATTAAACAGTTTGAATTAGTCAGCACCGATTATGATGCACAATCTAAGCAGCAACGAGTACGTTTTCGGGTGAGCTGTACTAAGGGCACCTATGTACGTACCCTGGTGGTTGATCTCGCTAAACAACTCGGCTACCCCGGAACAATGAGTTGGTTAACCCGGTTGAAGAGTGGTGGCTTTGGAATAGATCAGACCCTTAGTCTGGCCGATGTCCGTGATGCTGTAACTGCAGGAACAATTAAGCAATATCTTTATCCACTGGATTACGCGCTAAAGGATTATCCAGCGATGGAACTGACAACAGACCAGTGGCATGCAGTTCAAAATGGTGGCTGGTTGAAAGCAAATGAAGTTCAGCCAGAGGACGACCAGGTAGTCTTGAAGTACCACCAGGCGGCTAAGGCCTTGTACCATCATGACCAACAGTTTTATAAGCCGACTAAAATGTTTTTAACAAAGTAGGAGGGACTAATCGTGCAAGTTATCAAAATTCACCATCCCTTGGATCCGCACCTGATTCCAACAGGCCCCGTGGTATTGGCAATGGGATTCTTTGATGGAGT
Source organism: Limosilactobacillus sp. (assembly GCF_041859915.1). Taxonomy (GTDB): domain Bacteria; phylum Bacillota; class Bacilli; order Lactobacillales; family Lactobacillaceae; genus Limosilactobacillus. The sequence continues at coordinate 7,604 of NZ_JBFLGB010000020.1, read as the reverse complement.
TCATCGCGGCCACCAAGCTGTAATCAGACGCGCTAAGAAGATTGCTCGTCAGCGTCACTTGCCTTTGGCGGTTTTGACATACACTCATGCCCCGGGAATCGTCTATCGTCAATACCCAGGAGGCTTTAAGTACTTGTCGACGGTACAACGAAAGTTAGATTTGTTGCAACAGTTGGGTGTCGATCGAGTTTACCTGGTAAGCTTTACCTCCCAATTTGCAAACCAATCCCCACAAGTATTCGTTGATCGTTACTTGGTTGGCTTTCATAGTCAAGTCGTGGTGGCCGGCTTCGACCACACCTATGGTCCAGCTACGGTTGCTACGATGGCAAAATTACCTGATTATGCTCGTGGCCGGTTTGAGGTTGTGACGGTTCCTAAATTTACTGGAAATGGCCAGCAAAAGATCGGTTCACGGGTGATTCGCCAGCAAATTGATAATGGCCAGGTTCAAGTTGCTAATAATGAATTGGGTTATTACTATACTACTACTGGTCTAATTGTTCATGGTTTGGCTCGTGGTCGGACGTTAGGCTTTCCAACCATTAACATTGAAACACCGACACCGGAGCGGTTACCAGGGGTTGGTGTCTATGCGACGACTGTTTTGATTAATAAGCATTGGTATGGTGGAATGGCTAGTGTCGGGCATAATGTGACTTTTGGTGATCACAATCAACTGACGCTTGAAATCTATCTCTTCGATTTTAACCAACTGGTTTATGGAGAAGAAGTACGGGTTCGGTGGTACCAGTACCTGCGTGGCGAAGAAAAATTCTCTGGGGCAAAAGAATTGGTAGCTCAACTCAAGCGTGATGAGCAGGCTGCTCGACGAGTTGTGACTCACCAACCAGTTATTTCAGGACAATCTTTGTCTTAACAAAATGCGCTATTCGGTCAACACCGAATAGCGCATTCTTTGATGATTTAAATTTTAATGGCGACTGGCACGATGATTGCCGAATTGGTGAATTCGGTGGACACGGCGCTTAAACCGTGGCCCATCGTTGGTAAGAAGACGGAAATGTCGCATTTTACCATGAAAGGGATGCCCAGTTAATTTGAGATTAGTCCAGGAACGCATGATGTCGGTCATCTGATCAATCTCTTGAACCCGTTCTGGATTACCTTCTTTTTGTGCCGCTGCTTTGATGTCAGATTGAAGACGATAAATTAGGTTGTTATGGTAGGCAAGCAGTTCGTTGGTTAAAGGTGCGTTGCGGTACTTATTAAATAGTCGCTGAATGATTTCCATTGCCTCTTCTGCATTGTGTGGTTGGAGGTAACGTTGCTGATTTTTCTTCAATATCAAAACCTTCTTAAAATAATCTTTGACATTTCTTGACTTTTAGGGTAGTGATTGGTATATTATACAGTGTGTTTAGCACTTAACCCTAACGAGTGCTAAAGGGGGAAGTGAGTAAAATGCTGACACAACGTCAAAATAAGATCCTGCAAGCGATTGTACGTCAATACACGTCAACTGGTCAACCAGTTGGTTCTAAACACCTGGCAGAAAGGTTGCCATTTAAAGTTAGTCCGGCAACGGTACGAAATGAGATGGCAGTCTTGGAAAAACAGGGTTTGATTGGCAAGGAGCATTCTTCGTCAGGAAGAGTGCCTTCTAAGAGTGGTTATCGTTATTACGTTGACCACCTGCTGAATCCACGTGCGGTAACGGATAATGACCTGATTGTTATTCAAAACTCGCTTGGTACCAGTTTCCAGAAGATTGATGAGATCATCTCGCACTCGGCTGATATTTTATCAAACTTGACGTCGTATACGACGGTTACATTAAAGCCAGAGCAGGAGGATGTCCGATTGAGTGGTTTTCGGTTAGTACCCTTAGGTAACCATAAGGTAATTGCAATTTTGGTTACCGATAGTGGCGACGTTGAAAGCCAAGCCTTCACGTTGGCTCGTGATGTTGATCCGGAAGCCTTACAAGCAGTCATTCGAATGGTTAATGACCAATTAGTGGGTTTACCATTAACAACCGTTTTGAAACGGTTAAATGATGATATCCCGTTACGGGTGATGCACTATATGCACAGTGCCGATGGCTTTTTGGATCTGTTTGACAATGTTGTTTCGAAAGCCGCCCGTGAACAATTTTTCATTGGTGGTCGGTTAAATCTGTTAGATTTCTCGAGTACTAAAGATCCGCAGGCCCTGCAAACGATGTACAGTTTGTTGGACCATAATGATCAGCTTTCCCACCTCTTGGATGCTGATATGAGTGACCAAGGGGTTAACGTTCGAATCGGCTCGGAGATATCTAAAGATAAGGTTCTCGATAATTATAGTCTGATTACGGCAACTTATAATGTTGACCAGTATGGGAAGGGAATTATTGCCGTACTTGGGCCGACCAGAATGCCGTATTCACGGACAATTGGTCTTGTCAATGCTTTTCGGCAGGAATTGGCTAAACGTCTGTTGGACTTTTACCGGCATTACTACGATTCATAGGAGGCGAGTTAATTGGCAAACAAGGATGAAAAGCAAACTAAAAAGCAGGCAACGAAGGCTCCAAAGAAAGATGAACAAAAACAGCCTAAGAAGACTGCTAAGGTAAGCCAAGAAGATAAACTAAAGGCACAGATCAAGGATTTAAAGCAGCAATTAGCCGACAAGGATGATAAATACCTGCGGGCTGAAGCTGAAATTCAAAACATGACGAACCGTTTTAATAAGGAACGCGCCCAGATTCTGAAATATGATGGTCAGGATCTTGCTAAGTCCGTTCTTCCGGTTCTTGATAATCTTAAGCGTGCCCTAACAATTAAGGTTCAGGATGAAAATGGTAAGCAGCTCAAAAAGGGAATTCAGATGGTACATGATCATTTGTTGCATGCTCTAACAGAACATGGCATTACTGAAATTAAAGCTGACGGTAAGCCATTTGATCCAACCTTGCACCAGGCAGTTCAAACTGTTCCCGTTAAAAAGGGTCAGAAGCCAGACACCGTTGTCCAGGTTCTGCAGGCTGGTTACCAGCTTAAGGACCGGGTACTGCGACCAGCGATGGTTGTTGTTGCGCAGTAAAAAATAAATAAGTTAATTAATTATTAAAAAAAGAAGGAATTAAACAATGGCAAGTAACAAAATAATTGGTATTGATTTAGGTACTACTAACTCCGCTGTTGCCGTTATGGAAGGTAAGGAACCAAAGATTATTACTAACCCAGAAGGCAGCCGAACGACGCCATCCGTGGTTTCATTTAAGAATGGTGAAACTCAGGTTGGTGAAGTTGCTAAGCGGCAGGCAATCACTAATCCTAACACTATTTCATCCATTAAGAGTCACATGGGTGAAGCCGGCTATACGGTAGAAGTAGATGGCAAGAAGTACACGCCACAAGAAATCTCCGCTATGATTTTGCAATACTTGAAGAAGTATGCTGAAGATTATATTGGTGATACGGTTGACAAGGCCGTGATCACGGTTCCTGCTTACTTCAACGATGCTCAGCGGCAGGCTACTAAGGATGCCGGAAAGATTGCTGGCTTAGATGTTAAGCGGATTATTAACGAACCAACCGCTTCTTCCTTAGCTTATGGCCTTGATAAGAAGAATAAGGATGAAAAGATCCTGGTTTACGACCTTGGTGGTGGAACCTTTGATGTTTCCATCCTGGAACTCGGTGACGGTGTCTTCCAAGTTCTCTCCACGAACGGTGATACGCACCTTGGTGGTGATGACTTCGACAAGAAGATCATGGATTGGTTAATCGAAGGCTTTAAGGAAGAACACAACGTCGATCTTTCCAAGGATAAGATGGCATTACAGCGGTTAAAGGATGCCGCTGAAAAGGCTAAGAAGGACCTTTCTGGGGTTCAAGAAGCACAAATTAGTCTGCCATTCATCTCCGCCGGTGAAAACGGTCCATTACACCTTGAAAAGACTTTGACGCGGGCTAAGTTCAATCAACTGACCAATGACCTAGTTGAGCGGACTAAGCAGCCTGTCTTGAATGCCTTAAAAGATGCTGACTTATCATTTGATGATATCGATGAAGTAATTCTGAACGGTGGTTCTACCCGGATCCCGGCTGTTCAGGAAATGGTTAAGGACTTAACTGGTAAGGAACCAAACCACTCCATTAACCCTGATGAAGCCGTTGCCTTAGGTGCAGCTATCCAAGGTGGGGTATTGACTGGTGATGTTAAGGATGTTGTCCTGCTTGATGTTACCCCATTGTCCTTAGGAATTGAAACCATGGGTGGTGTCTTCACCAAGCTGATTGATCGGAACACGACTATTCCAACTTCTAAGAGTCAGATCTTCTCAACTGCTGCTGATAACCAATCTGCAGTTGATATTCATGTCTTGCAGGGTGAACGGCCGATGGCTGCCGATAACAAGACGTTGGGCAACTTCCAACTAACGGACATTCCAGCTGCTCCACGTGGTGTTCCTCAGATCAAGGTTACCTTTGATATTGACAAGAACGGGATTGTTAACGTTTCTGCCAAGGATATGGGAACCGGTAAGGAACAGAAGATTGTTATTAAGTCTAACTCTGGTCTGTCCGATGAAGAAATTGAACGGATGAAGAAGGATGCTGAAGAACACGCTGCTGCCGATAAGAAGAAGAAGGAAGAGGTCGACCTGAAGAACGAAGTTGACCAAGAACTCTTCCAAGTTGACAAGACTTTGAAGGAAGTCAAGGGTAAGGTTCCTGAGGCTGATATTAAGAAGGCCGAAAGCGCTCGTGATGACCTGAAGAAGGCTAAGGAAAGTGGTAATCTGGACGACATGAAGGCTAAGAAGGATGCCTTGAACAAGGTTATTCAGGACCTTAGTGTCAAGCTTTACCAACAGGCCCAGGGTCAACAAGGTCAAGCCAAGGGTGGAGCCAACCCGAATAACGGTGGTGCCAACAATGGTAACAACAACCAAAATGGTAACGGTGGCAATACCGTGAATGGTGACTTCAAAGACGTCACACCTGACGACAAGAAGTAATTAAACAGTCATAGGATGTAAGTTAAAAGCCAAAGGCCATCGTTTGACAGGACTTTGGCTTTTACTTTGGCTATTTAAGTGTGGTATAACTAAACAAGCAATTAAGTTGTGAGGGATATAAATGGCAGAAGAAAATTACTATGATATTTTAGGTGTCTCTAAAGACGCTTCCGAATCCGACATTAACCATGCTTACCGGCGCTTGGCTGCAAAGTATCACCCTGATGTTAACCATGCTCCGGGAGCCGAAGAAAAGTTTAAGAAGATTAATGAAGCCTACGAAGTTCTTCATGATAAGAATAAGCGGGCTCAGTATGACCAATTTGGTACGACAGGCAATCAGGCTGGAGCTGGTCAAGGTGGCTTCGGTCAAGGTGGCTTTGGCGGCTTTGGTGGTCAAGGCTTTGGCGGTGCCGGTGGTTTTGATGACATCTTCAACCAGTTCTTTGGTGGTGGTCGTACTCGTCAGCAGGACCCGACAGCGCCACAACCAGGTCGTGATCTTCAATATGCCATGACCTTAAACTTCATGGATGCCGTTTTTGGTAAGACCACCACTATTAAGTATGATCGTGATGAGCAATGCCCAACTTGTCACGGGACTGGTGCCAAACCTGGAAAGTCGCCGTCGACATGTCAGCGGTGTGGTGGCCGTGGCTTTATTGTCAGTGTTCGACGCACCCCGCTAGGCAATATTCAGTCTCAAACGACTTGCCCAGAATGTCATGGGACTGGACGAGTAATCAAACCGGCTGACCGGTGTGCAACTTGCCACGGTACGGGTCATGTTCATGAGAAGCACGAGTTGGAGGTTAAGGTTCCAGCTGGTGTAGATGATGGTCAACAAATGCGTTTGCAAGGCCAAGGTGATGCTGGTAAAAATGGCGGTCCCGCCGGTGACTTATACATTGTCTTCCGGGTAACGCCTAGCCGTGAGTTCAAGCGCGACGGGTCGACAATTAGTGTGGACCGTGATATTTCCTTTGCACAGGCAGCGTTAGGTGATCAGGTCAAGGTCAAAACCGTTCATGGGGATGTTGACCTTAAGATTCCAGCGGGGACCCAGTCGGAAACTAACTTCCGCTTGCGTGGTAAGGGCGTTCCTCACCTTAATGGCAAGGGGAATGGTGATGAATACGTTACGATTCACGTTAAGACCCCGAAGAGCCTCAATAAGCGTCAACGAGAAGCAATGATGGCATTTGCGGCCGCTAGTGGTGAAAAAGTAAAGGGTGTTAAGAAATCAGTCTTGGATAAACTGAGAGACGCCTTTGAAGATCGGAATTGAAATTGAGTAAAGACGACTGGCGAGTAACTGGTCGTCTTTTTGCATTATCATTTAACTAGTCACCGTTGGGCTGAGTTTGTTATACTAAAGATAGTATTTGCGTAGAAAGTAGTGAAGAGAATAATGACAATGAGTCTAGCTGAAATGAAAGAACGGCAAAAACATATCCGTAACTTTTCAATTGTGGCCCACATTGACCATGGAAAGTCTACCTTGGCTGATCGAATCTTGGAATTGACTGATTCAATTAGCAAGCGGGAAATGAAGAACCAGGTTTTAGATGATATGCCCCTGGAACGGGAACGGGGGATTACCATTAAATTAAATGCGGTTGCTTTAACTTACCATGCCAAAGACGGTCAGGACTACATTTTTCACTTGATTGATACCCCAGGGCATGTTGACTTCTCTTATGAGGTTTCACGATCCTTAGCGGCCTGTGAGGGGGCTTTGTTGGTGGTTGACTCTACTCAAGGGGTAGAGGCGCAGACACTGGCTAATACTTATCTGGCCCTTGATAACGACTTGGAGATTCTACCGGTCATCAACAAAATTGACTTACCGTCTGCTGATCCTGAAGGGACTAAAGCGCAGATTGAGGATGAAATTGGCTTGGATACCAGTGAGGCAGTGGACGTTAGTGCTAAGACCGGCTTGGGGGTTGATAAGGTTCTGGAAAAGATCGTCAAGGATATTCCTGCTCCAACTGGTGATTTGACAGCGCCACTCAAGGCCTTGATCTTTGATTCTAAGTACGATGACTACCGAGGGGTGGTTCTTTCCGTACGAGTTTTTGAAGGAACCGTCAAGAAGGGTGATCACATTCGGTTAATGAACAGTGGTACCGAATACGAGGTTGCCGAAGTAGGAATCAACTCGCCAAAGCCATTGGCTAGGGACGTACTGATGGCCGGGGACGTTGGCTATATCACTGCCGCCATTAAGGATATCAAGGATACCCGAGTTGGTGATACGGTTACCAATGCTGAACATCCAACGGATAAGCCATTGGCGGGTTATCGGCGAATGACACCAATGGTTTATGCCGGCCTTTACCCGACCGATAACGCCAAGTTTAACGATCTTCGTGAAGCACTAGAAAAGCTCCAGCTTAATGATGCAGCCTTAACATTTGAACCTGAATCGTCTCAAGCTCTAGGCTTTGGATTTCGATGTGGGTTCTTGGGCCTGTTGCACAATGAGGACGTACTCGAATCGATCGGACCGGTAAAGAGAGCGGCCGGTCTGCACAAGCCGCCCCCTCTCATCGAAGTAATCGCGCGTCACACCGAGCAGCGGATATCCGCGGGGGACGCGCAATCGTTTGCTCGCAACGCTGTC
>NZ_JBFLGB010000019.1:0-27103 GCF_041859915.1 Limosilactobacillus sp. | reverse complement strand
GCGGTAACAAACATCCAGCTTTTAATAAATTAACAACGGGCGAGTAAACCTTGCCTGTTAAACGGGTGCTGTCAACCACCCGATGATGTAGCCGCTTTGGGAAGAAGTCTTTTAGACGCTACCACTTCTGGATCGTCAAATCCGTGAGCTACAAGCCACTGATTTTAATCGGTGGTAGTTGATAATTCTTCCTCGATAAAAAATAAAGGAACTGATCAATTGACCAGTTCCTTTTTATGGACTTAAGCACGACTAATATAAATTAGTTGTTGCCTTCAAGCTTTGCCCAACCTTGCTTAGCAACCTTAGCTAAGGCTGAAGCAGAGGCATCCATTGCCTTTTGTTCACGTTCGTCAAGTGGAACTTCGATGATCTTAGCAATCCCATTACCATTGATAACAGCAGGAGTACCAAGGTAAAGAGGTTCCTTGACACCGTATTGGCCATCCATTGGAGCACCAACTGGCAGAACGGCATTTTCATCCCGCAGAATAGCACGAGAAATCCGCATCAAGCAGGTAGCGACACCATAGTAGGTAGCACCCTTCCGGTTAATGATTTCGTAAGCCTTGTTACGAACGTCATCTTCGATCTTAAGAAGTTGATCCATGGAAACGTTGTGTTCCTTGGCGATTTCCAGTAATGGCTTACCGCCAATGGTAGCACTGGAGTAAGCAGCAAATTCAGAGTCACCGTGTTCAGCCATAACGTTTGCCATTACATCACGTGGGTCAACGTCGAACAGGTTAGCCAAAGCGATCCGCAGACGTGAAGAATCCAGTGAAGTACCGGAACTGATAACACGGTTCTTTGGGAAGCCAGAAAGCTTTTGAACAGCGTAGGTTAGGATGTCAACTGGGTTAGCAGCAACCAGGAATACACCCTTAAAACCAGACTTAACGATTGGTTCAACAACGGACTTCATGATCTTGAGGTTCTTGTCAACCAATTGCAGACGAGTTTCACCTGGCTTCTGTGGAGCACCAGAAGTGATAACAACCAGGTCGGCATCTGCACAAGTGTCATAGTCGGCAGCGTAGATCTTCTTAGGTGCAGTAAAGACAGTAGCATCTTCAAGATCTAACTTGTCACCGGCAGCACGCTTCTTGTTGATATCAACAAGGGCTAATTCTTCAGCCAGACCTTGTTGAACCATAGCGTAAGCGTAACTGGAGCCAACGGCACCGTCACCGATAAGAACAACTTTTTGATGATTCTTAGACATAATAGACAGTCTCCCTTTCATCCGATATATGCTATTTTGAGAATTCCTCTCGTATTTGATTATAGCATTCCTTGTGAAAAATGCTATAACTTTGTGAAATAAGTTTCATTTTATTGCTAAATTTTAGTTGAAGGCTCCGTATCCAGCAACTACTAAAGCTAAGATAATTACCGGCCAAAGCAAGGCGTGAACTAAGGCGCCAATTAATAGGAGGACGAAGAGAATTCCTAGAATTTTGAGGGTAAAAATTCCAAGTTTCCAGAGGATCCATAAACCTAAGATAAGAAATAAAATACTCATTTAAGATTCACCTCAATTGGATTAGTGTAAAGCAGTATAGCACTGACCGATTAACCATGGTATGATAAGTAGAAAACTTTGGCACTTTCTTAACCATGTGATAAAATATAATTATCTGAATGGCCAATAATACGACAATTGGCTGCGAATATACGATGGAGGAGGTGGTTACCATTCTGAATCGAACGAAGCAATTTATGCGTGAAAATGACTTAATGTATAAAAAGGAATATATTCGTCCTATGATGACGCCACAGCACGTCTATGTCTTTCGGTTTGGTAAACACAAACTAAATAACCGGGTAATCATTCGGTATTCCCATACGTGGACAGGCCGCTTGAGAATCAACGAAATTGATGTCCGACTTCATCATCAACATCATCCGCGGATTTTCTTAACGGAAGCTGCTCTGGTTGACTACCTGAAGCACCACATGGAAAAAGAAAAGCGTCGAGAAAAAGAACGATTACGAACCGATGATGGTAAGACGGAATAAATAATTGTAGGTAGATCGTGACTATCTTGGGATGGCCACGATCTTCTTATTTTAAGGAGGAGATTATATGGATTGGACCGCAATTACGGTGGTGACGTCTAGTGAGGCGGTTGAAGCCGTTAGCTATATTTTAACGGATGAGGGTGCTCAGGGAGTACAGATTGATGATGCTGCTGACTTTGCTCATTTAAAGCCCGGTCGTTTCGGTAAACATGGTGAAATCATTGATCCTCAGGAGATTCCTCATCGACAGTCGGGAGCGGCAATCACTGGTTACTTTCCAGCTAAAACATTTGTTCCAGAGTTGCTTCCAACAATCCGACAACGGGTGGCTAAGCTTAAAGGTTATGGACTTGATCCGGGCAAAAACGAGGTTACTTCTGCCGTAGTTGACAACCAAAAGTGGGCAACCGTCTGGCAGAAATATTATCACCCGTTGCGAGTTACTAATGAATTGACGATTGTACCGCAGTGGGAGGATTACCAGCCTAAGCAACCTCAAGAAAAGCTATTGGTCTTGGATCCAGGGATGGCCTTTGGTACTGGAACCCATCCAACAACGGAATTAATGCTTCAGGCATTGGAAAAAGTCATTCGTGGTGGTGAATCGGTGATTGATGTGGGGACTGGATCTGGAGTACTCAGTATTGCTGCTAAACAACTTGGCGCCGGTGCCGTAACTGCCTATGATATTGATGAAGTTGCCGTTCGTTCCGCCAAGAAGAACCTGGCCCTTAATCCAGTAGCTAAGGACGTGAAGGTTGGCGTCAATAGCCTACTTGATGGTATTCATACTCAAGTTGATTTGATTGTGGCCAATATTTTGGCAGAGATCATTGTTCCCCTGGTACCGCAGGCTTTTGAGAATTTAAAGCCCGGTGGATATTTTCTAACGTCAGGTATTATTGATGATAAAGCAAGCTTAGTTCGCCAAAAATTAACGGCGCAGGGGTTTATTATTGATAGTGAGACGAAAATGAAGGACTGGCACGGCATTATTGCTCATAAGCCAAGTGAGGATGAAAATTAATGCAACGATACTTTATTGAAGAACCAATTCAGCACGGCGTAATCGACCTGCCGGGATCGGTAGCTCATCATTTAATGACAGTACTGCGAGCCCAACCTGGTGACCAGGTGGAGATAGTCTTAAATGATCACCAGGTTTACTTGGCTACTGTTGTTGCTACTAAACCAGCTCGGGTAAAGTTAGTTAAACCATTACACCGCAACAGTGAATTACCATTTCGGGTGACGGTGTTATGTGGCCTGCCTAAAACCAAGGAAAAGCCTAAGCTAATTGTTCAAAAAGCTACCGAACTTGGGGCTGACCGGATTGCTTTCTTTGAAGCAACTCGTTCGGTGAGTCATTGGAATCCGAATAGGCGAGCTAAGAAACTTGCACGTTTGCAAAAAATAGCTGATGGGGCGGCTGAACAATCTCATCGCAACTATCAGCCTCAGGTTGTCTATTATTCTGATTTGCACACTGCTTTAATCGCTAATCCGGCTGACCAACGGGTAGTTGCTTGGGAAGAATCGGCTAAACAGGGTGAAACCAGTGCCCTTCACCAAGTACTGACCCGGTTGCATTTAGGACAGTCTTTGACGGCCATTTTTGGCCCTGAGGGTGGCTTGACAAATCAAGAGGTTAAACAAATGAAGAATGCTGGGATAATTCCAATTGGTCTTGGTCCACGCATTCTGCGCACAGAAACAGCGCCCCTGTATTTTTTAGCTGCAGTTTCTTATGCCAGTGAATTGGCAATCAATCAACGATAAGTAACTTGTTAAACTGTGATACAATTAAATAAAATTATCGTGATAAGCGACTAAAATTGATAACAAGGTGTTGAGAGAATGGCAAGGTTTAAGAATGGACGGCAAATATTCGACAAATGGCTTTGGGGACTTAGTATTGTTTTTGGAATGCTAGTGCCCGTATTAACTGACCGACTTCCCTTCTTGACACGGGTACGGTGGGTTGAAGTTGTGTTGTTGTTAATCAATGGAATCTATAGCATTTGGCTAGGTCGTTATATTGCTCGTAAGCAGCTAACGGGATGGCTATTGCTGGTCTTTCCAATACTATTCTTAATTGCAGCGTACTTCTTTATGCCGCATTATACATACTATTTGGCACCGGCCTATTGGGCAGTTAGTTACCTAGCATATTCGATGCGGCAGCAATGATGATGGATGGGAGGATTGCGAATGTCAGAAACAAAAGAATTAACGCATGACGATGTTCAAAAAATTGTTTCTTCATACATGAATGATGACCATGTTGCACTGGTGGAGAAAGCTTACCGGTTTGCAGCTATTTGTCACCGTGATCAACGCCGCAAGTCTGGTGAGCCTTACATTATTCATCCCATTCAGGTTGCCGGAATTTTAGCTAAATTGCATATGGATCCAGAAACGGTTTGTGCTGGCTACTTACATGATATTGTTGAAGATACCGGTGCAACCTTAGGTGATATTAAAGAGCTTTTTGGTTCAACGATTGCTCTGATCGTTGATGGAGATACTAAGCTGGGTAAGATTCACTATAAGTCTAACCGGGAACAGATGGCGGCCACGCACCGAAAATTGCTATTGGCAATGTCTAAAGATATTCGGGTGATGATTGTTAAATTGGCTGACCGTTTGCATAATATGCGGACGTTGCAGCATCTCCGCCCCGATAAACAACGGCGAATTTCAAACGAGACATTGGAAATTTATGCGCCAATTGCCGATCGACTCGGCATTAGCACGATTAAGTGGGAACTAGAAGATCTATCTCTGCGCTACCTGAATCCTCAACAATATTACCGCATTGTTCATTTAATGAAGTCACGGCGAGACCAACGGGTGGCATATATTAATCATGCGATTGAGTTGATAAAGGGATCGCTCAAAGATCTCGACTTGGGTCCCAATGTTGAGATTTATGGTCGACCGAAACATATTTATTCCATTTACCGTAAGATGGTCACTCAGCATAAACAATTTAGCCAAATTTATGACCTGTTAGCAATCCGGGTTGTTGTTGACTCCATTAAAGATTGTTATGCCGTTCTTGGTGCTATTCACACGACCTGGAAGCCAATGCCAGGAAGGTTTAAGGACTACATTGCCATGCCTAAGACTAATGGCTATCAATCCCTTCACACCACCGTGATTGGGCCAGAGGGACGACCACTAGAGGTTCAGATTCGGACTCACCATATGCACCAGGTGGCTGAATATGGGGTTGCCGCCCACTGGGCTTATAAGGAAGGTATCACTAATGGTGTTCAGCAAACCCGTGATAGTCGTAAGCTCAACGTGGTGAAGGAAATCCTGGAATTACGAAAAGAAAGCAACGGCACCGACGAATTCTTACAAGGAATTCAGAGTGATGTTTTTGCTGATAAGGTTTATGCCTTCACTCCTAAAGGGGACGTCATTGAGATGCCGAAGGGCTCAGGACCATTGGATATGGCTTATCAGATCCATACCGAAGTTGGTAACCATACTACCGGTGCCAAGGTTAACGGTCGCATTGTTCCCTTAGATTATGAGATTAAAAACGGTGACATCGTTGATATTTTGACCTCGTCTTCATCGGCTGGTCCAAGTCAAGATTGGTTAGACATGGTTAAAACACGACGAGCCCGTAACAAAATTCGGCAATTCTTCCGAGCTCATAACCGGAGCAAGAATATTGAAGAAGGTAAGCGACAGGTTGAGACGCAGCTACGTGAAGCGGGCTACGATCCATTTGCCTTAATGACCGACCAGAAGAGTGCTCAAGTGGCTCAGAAAATGCACTATAAAACCGCAGATGATATGTATGCGGCTGTGGGCTTTGGTGACCTAGCACCAGTCGGTATTCGAAACCGCTTTACGGCCGATATTCGACAAAAGAAACGAAATGATCGTCAACAGGCGGCTCAGAAAGCACTCCTGGAGGACCACCAGACCCTTGAAAAACCGACCGAGAAGACGAAGGCTAAGCAGGCCAAGGCTTCAAGTGAAGGGGTCGTAGTCGAAGGGGTTGACAATATGCTTGTTCGACTCAGCCATTGTTGTGATCCGGTTCCTGGCGATCCTATTGTTGGCTACATTACTCGGGGCCGTGGGGTTTCTATTCACCGCCAAGATTGCCCTAACATTGCTAATGCTGAAAAGAGCGGCCAACGATTGGTAAATGTTTACTGGGCTAATCCGAATGGTGATAGAACTAACTATGAAGCCGATATCGAAGTGCAAGGTTATAACCGCAATGGGATGCTTAATGATATCTTGCACTCAGTCAACAATAGTACTCGCTTCTTAAATTCGGTTAACGGAAAAGTTGACCACAACAAGATGGTTACGATTAGCCTAACTATTGGTGTGCGGAATCTACAGCAGTTGGAACTCATCATGAATAGTTTGAAGAACATTCGTGATGTTTACGTTGTTAAACGAGTCATTCATTAGGGGGATAGCAATATGCGAATTGTCTTGCAAAAAGTTAATCATGCCCAGGTTAGCATTGATGGGACAGTGGTTGGCAAGATCGGCAAGGGTTATATGCTTTTAGTTGGTTTTGCACCCGGTGACGGGGATGAACAACTTGACTACTTGGTTCACAAGGTTGTTAATTTACGGGTCTTTGAGGATGAACAAGGTAAAATGAATCGCGGCCTCAAAGATGTTGACGGAGCTATCTTGTCAATTTCTCAGTTTACTCTTTATGCCGATACGCGACATGGTAATCGACCAGGATTTACTGCTGCGGCTAAACCGGCAATTGCTAAACCTCTTTATGACCGTTTTAACCGAAAACTGGCCGCAAGTGGGGTGCATGTTGAGACTGGTCGCTTTGGAGCAGATATGCAGGTCGAATTAGAGAATGATGGTCCGACAACTATTATTTATGAAAAATAGGTATTAAAAAGGGAGCCCTAGTTAAGAAGGACTCCCTTTTTACATATCTGTTTAGTATTGGCCAAGAATTTGATCGACTGCACCGCCATAACTTTCACCGAAGAGAATGAGGTGCATGCAGAGGTAGTAAAAACGGTACCAGGAAAGACGATCGTTAATACCAGGGGTAAATGGGTACTGTCTAGCATAGGATTGGTAGAATTCCTGATCAAAGCCACCAAAAACGGTTGTCATTGCCAGGTCAAATTCCCGATCACCGTAAACGGCATCTGGGTCAATCAGGTAGGGTTTATGATTAGCAAACATGAAATTACCAGCCCAGAGGTCACCGTGCAATAGGCTGGGCTTGACGGTGTGATTTTGATAGTAAGTATTAAATTGCTTGACCATTTGTGTGAAGTGTTCTTGGCGCCATTTATTCCACCGGCCACGTTCTGAAGCCGCCTTGACCTCAGGTAGTAGGCGTTGGTTGATATAAAAATCACGCCAGTCAGTATTCCAATTATTGTTTTTAACCAAGGCCTTGGTACGGTGATTGTCGGCAAAGCCAAATTTACCATTTGGACTATATTGCTGGTGCATGGTGGCGACTGCTTTGCCTAGGTCCGTTTGACTACCGCTAGTCTCATCAAGCCAGTTGAGAACTAAGTAAGCGTTACCCTCAATATCGCCATTGTAAACTGGGGTTGGTGTATTTACCGCCTTGCCAATCGCCTTCAAACCATTGATTTCATGTTGAAAGTATTTCGCTGGTTGATTGGGTTGAATTTTAATAAAGTAGGATTGACCATCAGCCTCAATTCGGTAAGACTCGTTAATGTCTCCACCACTAACTGGTCGGAAACTAGTGAGGTGCTTAAAGGGTAATTGTTGAAACCATTGATGATTTAATGCACTCATAAAACCACTCCTTTTCCTTAATTTTAAGGTTAACTGTAGGAAAAGCAAGGCAGTGTATTGACTTTCAAGGCGGAGACGAGTAAGGTAAAAATGAAAATTTGATATTTATGACCAATAATAAAAGAATGCTCGGTTGCTTTCCAAGTCAGCGAACGGGGATGGTGAAAGCCCGTGTGGTAAAGAATCGATTGACACTTTTTAGGTTTGGACATTGTCCCGTCAGAGATGACGTTATCATTGAGTATACCAAGGTGGTACCGTGCATTTGCACCCTTGCGAACGGCAGGGGTGTTTTTTTATTATTTTCATGAATAAAAAGGAGTCTAAGAGAATGAAGCGAACTAATTACGCTGGTGACACCAGTGAAAAACAGGTTGGTCAAGAAGTCGTCCTCAAAGGCTGGGTTTCCAAGCGACGGAATCTCGGTGGCCTTATCTTTATTGACCTTTGGGATCGGGAAGGAATCGTTCAGCTAGTCTTTAATGAAAAGAAAAATGAACAGGCTTTCAAAGTCGCTGATGCGGTCCGGAATCAATATGTCTTGGAAGTTCAAGGAAAGGTTCAATTGCGAGCCAAAAAAGAAATTAATCCTGACATGAAGACCGGAAAAGTAGAAGTTGCCGTTGACCGAATCAAAGTCTTAGCTAAGTCTGAAACGACGCCGTTTGACATCACCGATGGAGTTGATGCTTCCGAAGACTTACGAATGAAGTACCGTTACCTTGACTTACGACGCCCAGAAATGATGAAGAAACTGATGTTACGTTCAAAAGTTACTCATGTGATTCATCGTTACTTTGAAAAAAATGGTTTTTTAGATGTCGAAACGCCTGATCTGACCCGGTCAACACCGGAAGGAGCTCGGGACTACATCGTACCTTCCCGGGTTTATCCTGGTCATTTCTATGCTTTACCGCAGTCACCACAACTATTTAAGCAATTGTTGATGGCCGCTGGTGTTGACAAGTATTACCAGATTGCTAAATGCTTCCGGGATGAAGACCTACGGGGTGATCGGCAACCTGAATTTACTCAGGTCGACACCGAAATGAGTTTTGCTACCCCACAAGAAATTCAAGACATGACGGAAGGCTTAATTAAAGTCGTCATGAAAGAAGTCCTTGGAATTGACGTAAAGCTGCCATTTCCACGGATGGAGTGGCAAGATGCCATGGATAAGTACGGAACTGATAAGCCAGATACCCGGTTTGGAATGTTGATTCATGACCTTAGTGATATCGTTAAGAATTCTAGCTTTAAGGTCTTCTCTAACACCGTGGCTGCGGGAAACTACGTACGGGCGATTGCTGTACCAGGCGGTGCTGATAAGTACTCCCGCAAGGATATTTCTAAGTTAGAAGACTATATTAAGCGTTATCACGCTAAGGGACTGGCCTGGGTTAAGGTGACTGCGGATGGTTACAGTGGCCCAGTTGCCAAGTTCTTACGTGATCAGTCTGATGCCATCAATAATGAATTAGGTGCTAAGGTTGGAGATCTGATTCTCTTTGTAGCCGGTAGTTTTCACGTTGTTTGTGATTCATTGGGTTATCTGCGTCGTCATTTTGGCCATGAATTAGGCTTAACTAATCCGAACCAGTGGAACTACGTCTGGGTCGTTAACTGGCCAATGTTTGAATATGACGAAGGCTTTGGTAAATGGATCGCTGCCCACCACCCATTCACAATGCTTAACCCCGAGGATTTGCATTACCTAGATGAGGGTGAAGATCCGCACAAGGCCCATGCTCAAAGCTATGACATTGTTTTGAATGGTCAGGAAATTGGTGGGGGTTCCATCCGTATCCATGATCCTAAGGTCCAAGAAAAAGTCTTGAAAGCATTGGGTTATACTAAGGAACGAGCTGAGGCACGTTTTGGCTTTCTGCTCAAAGCCTTGACGTTAGGGATGCCGCCTGAGGGTGGACTCGCCATTGGCTTAGATCGTTGGGTAATGTTCCTTTCACAGTCCAGTAATATTCGGGATGTGATTGCCTTTCCAAAGAATTCTAAGGCGATTGAACCACTGACGGCCGCCCCAGGTAAGGTTAGTGCCCAACAGCTTGATGATCTAAAGATTAAGTTTGACGATAAGGTTGATTACCGTCTTGATAATAATCAGCCAAAAAATTAATTAATAGATAAAAGGCGACGTGATTTGTTAGTTGACAGATCACGTCGCCTTTTAGTTTGTAGTATTACAGTGTTATTTTAAAATTTTTTTCAAGAATTCTTGTGCTCGTGGACTTTGGGGATGGGCAAAGAATTCGTCTGGAGAGGCGCTTTCTTGAATATAACCGTCAGCCATAAACCAGATCTGGTCAGCAACTTCCTTGGCAAACCCCATTTCGTGGGTAACGACGACCATCGTCATTCCGGAAGCGGCGAGGTCGCGCATAACCGTGAGGACTTCCTCTACCATTTCTGGGTCGAGCGCACTGGTTGGTTCATCGAAAAGCATCACTTCAGGATTCATCGCTAGGGCGCGGGCAATGGCAACCCGTTGCTTTTGCCCTCCGGAGAGTTGGTCAGGATATTGATTTGCCTTACTCTCTAAACCAACTTGTTTGAGTAGCTTTAATGCGTTTTGCTTAGCCTGGCTTTCGGCAATTCCTTTTACTTTCAATGGCGCGATCATGATGTTTTTCAGAACGTTCATATTTGGGAAAAGGTTAAAGCCTTGAAAAACCATTCCCATTTTCTGTCGAATCTGGTCAAGTTGTCGATCAGTAAGCCCAGTCAATGATTGGCCTTCAAAGAGGACTTGACCACTGGTTGGCTGTTCGAGAGCGTTGAGGCAACGCAAAAAGGTACTTTTACCGGCCCCAGATGGCCCAATGACGCAAATTACTTGCCCCTGGTCGACATGTTCGGAAATTTGTTTAAGGACAACGTTATTTTTAAATTTCTTTTGAAGTCGCTTAACTTCGATAATTTTAGTAGGCATGTTTCATTCTTCTTTCAAAATAAAGCAAAATTCTTGAGAGGGTAAAGGTCATCACAAAGTAAATCAGCATGGTAATAAATAATGGCAGGACTCCTTTATAAGTGGCGGACTGAACCAATTGAGTTTGGTACATTAATTCACCAACACCAATAGTAGAAACTAGTGAGCTGTCCTTTAAGAGGGTAATCAATTCGTTGCCGAGGGCTGGCCAGATGTTCTTTAAGGCTTGGGGCATAATAACGTAATGGAAAGCGAGGCGCTTGCTCATCCCTAGGCTTCGAGCAGCTTCGGTTTGACCGAGGGGGATGGACTGGATTCCGGAACGAATTATTTCGGCGACATAAGCCCCAGAATTTAGTGATACAGCAATAATTCCAGCAAGGAGAGCCGGTAGTGATTGGATAATGGCTCCGATCCCAAAGTAGACAAACATAATCTGAACCATCATTGGGGTACCCCGTAAAAATTCGATGTAGCAGACCGCTAGACTGTGTAAGAGTTTATTCTTCGATAGGCGCATCAGGGCAAAGAGCGTACCAAGGATGAATCCACAAACGACAGAAACAACTGTGATGATCAGGGTGTATTCAATTCCTGTGGCAAAGTACCGCCAGTAGGAGAGAATGGTATTTTGTTTCTTGTAACTCCGCATATAGTGAGATGCTTGAGGAATCCATCGCTTGTTGATCAGGTCTTTTTGCTGAACGCGTTTAATCGTTTGGTTAGCGGCGGCTTCAAGTGAATGATCCCCCTTGTGGAAGGCCATTGCGATTCCGCCAGCCGTATTAGGCAATTTAGAATTAAAAGCCATTAGGTTGCTATTATTCGCCGCATACGCCTTAGCAGTAGCAGCATCCATTAAAACTCCGGCAACTTTATGGGACTGGAGACTGATGACTAAAGAGGAGAGCTTAGCCAGGCCCTTGTTGGTCGTACCAGGCATATCTTTATTGATCATTGTGGACTGGAGAGTTCCATTTTGGGCACCAACGGTTTTACCTTTGAAATCCTTAGCTGATTGGTACCGGTTTCGATCACTCTTGTTGATAAGAAAGTAGCTGTTTCCAGAGTAGTAAGTATGAGAAAAGTCAACACTTTTTTCTCGCTTAGGGGTAACGTTCATTCCAGAAATAATGGTATCAATTTTCCTAGTCTCGAGGGCTACCAAGAGGGAATCAAAATCCATGTTTTTGATGACTAATTTAACACCCAGGTCTTTTGCAAATTGCCTAGCCAATGAAACTTCGAAGCCAACGTACCTGGTTTGACCATTTTTCTTAGTTGTGAATTCATAGGGTGGGTAGTCAGCACTCATTCCGACTACTAAGGTACCTTTATGTTTAATCCTCTGTAGTGAATTATCTGTGGTGGTTGTGTTATTGGTAATGCTACTTGAAGTACTGGCTTGAGAAGAATCAGTAGCCGCGAGAGCTGTACTCGGCAGAACTAACGACCACAGCAAAATAAATAACATGAATAATTGCTTGAGGCATTTCATAGTGTGAACTCCTTTGTTATAAATAAATGATTGTTAGTAATATACAGCTTATTTTGTATTTATGCAATATAATTCGTAAAATTAGTATAAATATTCATAAGCAAGAATGGGCTTTCATTATGAATTAGTAGGAGAAAACCAAGTGTTTTTAATAAATTGGGATAGTTTTTCTCATTAAACGAAATTAATTGAATATTACTTTTTAAATTAGTGCAGATTTTATTGAAAGAATTATTGACATAAAAGCTTTGATTAGGTACAATACATTTTGTAGTGAAAAGGCGAATTTCGTAGCCTTGTTACGTAACTTTAAGCTCGGAGGGAGGGAATCTACATGTCAAAAACAGTCGTTCGTAAGAATGAATCCTTAGACGACGCTCTTCGACGCTTTAAACGTTCAGTTTCACGCAATGGAACGCTGCGAGAATACCGTAAGCGTGAATTCTACGAAAAGCCTAGTGTAAGACGTAAGTTAAAATCTGAAGCGGCACGGAAGCGTAAGAACAAACGTGGCCGTCGTCGTCGTTACTAAAAACGGTTGCTCCTACCTCTTTAGTGGTGGGGGCTTTTTTTATCTGAGGAGGAATTAAGGATGAGTTTATTGAAACAATTGCAAACTGATATGATTTCTGCTATGAAAAACCGTGATAAGGAGACCCTAGGAGTAGTGCGGATGCTAAAGGCTGCCGTTCAAAATGCCCAAATTAAAGCTGGCCATGATCTTTCTAGTGATGAAGAAATTGCCGTGATGGCGCATGAATATAAGCAACGAAAGGAATCTTTGGCCGAATTTAAGAAGGCCAATCGGCAGGATTTAGTTGATAAAACAAAACAAGAAATGGCAATCGTTGAAAAGTATATGCCTAAGCAGCTTTCTGCTGACGACATTAAAAAGGTGGTTGCTGAAACCGTCCAATCTGTCGGTGCTACCGGTATGAAAGACTTTGGTAAGGTAATGGGTGCCGTTATGGGTAAGGTTAAAGGCCAGGCCGATGGGAAGGTTGTTAACCAGACCGTTAAGGAAACCTTAAGTAATCTGTAAAATTGTAAAATCGTTTTACCGCCACACTTCAAGCTGTAAGGCGGTTTTTCTGGTTAAAGGGAGAAAAGTCATGTGTACATCAATTATTTATACTGCTGGGGATCACTATTTTGGCCGCAATCTAGATCTTGAGGTATCATTTGGTGAAGAAGTCGTTATTACCCCACGAGATTATCCATTTGAATTTCGCAAATTGCCAACACTAAACCATCACTATGCCATTACAGGAATGGCTTTGGTTCAAGATAATTACCCACTTTATTTTGATGGCGCTAATGAAGAAGGGCTTGGGATGGCTGGATTGAATTTTGACGGTCCCGCGCACTACTTCCCGGTTAAGTCAAATAAGCACAATGTTTCACCATTTGAATTTATTCCTTACGTCTTAGGGCAGTGTAAGGATGTCGCTGAAGCTAAACAATTACTAGCCAATGTTAATTTGGTTAAGATTAACTTCTCTGACCAACTACAATTATCACCATTGCACTGGTTATTAGCAGATCGGCATGGAGCTTCAATCGTGGTCGAATCAACCAAGACGGGTTTGCATATCTATGACAACCCAGTTGGTGTTTTGACTAATAATCCTGAATTTCCTCAACAGATGACCAACTTAGCTAATTATCAGAGCATTTCGCCGGCTGAGCATACTAATACTCTGGTTCCGGGAGTGAGCTTGGATAACTATAGCCGTGGGATTGGCTCTCACCTATTACCAGGAGGAATGGATTCTGAAAGCCGCTTTGTTAAAGAAGTCTTTACCAAGGCTCATGCACCACGAGGCACTCGAAACGAAGAAAATGTTACCAATTATTTTCATCTTTTACATGCTGTAGAGCAACAGAAGGGCCTCGATGAGGTGGCTCCACAAACTTTTGAGTACACAATCTACTCCGATTGTATTAACTTAACTACCGGGACCTTTTACTACACGACCTATGATAATAATCAGATTAACGCCGTTATGTTAAACAACATGGATTTGAATAGCGAAGAGTTGGCTAAATTCCCGCTGGTGACTAACCAACATATTAACTTCCAGAATTAAAGTTAAATGTTCATTGTGATAATTTGAAGGATATCGGACTTCATGGTTATTTTAACTGTGAGGCCCATTTTGGGTTATAGGTAAGTTAGTGGGGTCGACCAGCAAGCTGTGATATAATCAAAAAAGAAACTAACTACTAAAGGAGCAATTTATTAATTGGTGGAAAAAAACGATGAAATTGAACAGGAATTTCGGATTGATAGTCCTGAAATTGAAGTTGGCATTCTAGGACCTCAAGATAAGTTTGTTAGTCTCATCGAACAAGGGATGGAAGTTACCATCAATCCTTTCGGTGATAATCTAAAGGTCAAGGGTCGTGAAGAAGATGTCAAATTGACTGTTGATGTCTTCCATGCTTTGATTAATCTTCTTAATCAGGGAATCCATGTTCACAGTACCGATGTTGTCAGTGCAATGAAGATGGCTCATCGGGGGACTTTGGAATACTTTGCTGACCTTTATAGTGAAACGATCATTAAGGACCGTCGTGGGCGTGCTATTCGAGTGAAGAATTTTGGCCAGCGTCAATATGTTAATGCGATGAAGCATAATGATATTACCTTTGGAATTGGGCCTGCCGGGACAGGGAAAACTTATTTAGCCGTTGCCATGGCAATTGCTGCCCTGAAGCGTGGTGAAGTGGAACGCATTATTATTACTCGTCCGGCCGTTGAAGCTGGTGAAAGTCTTGGCTTCTTGCCTGGCGACCTTCAAGAAAAGGTTGATCCTTATTTACGGCCTATTTATGATGCCTTGAATGATATTTTTGGAGCTGATCATACCCAACGATTAATGGAACGAGGGGTAATTGAGATTGCTCCGCTGGCCTACATGCGAGGACGGACGCTTGATGGGGCCTTCATCATTCTTGATGAGGCTCAGAATACAACTAACGCTCAGATGAAGATGTTCCTAACCCGGTTTGGCTTTGGCTCTAAAATGGTGGTAAATGGAGATATTTCCCAGATTGATCTCAAGCATGGGGTTCGTAGTGGATTAGTTAGTGCTCAACGAATTTTGCAAAATGTTCGCTCAATTAAATTTGTGACCTTTAGCGCCGAAGATGTTGTTCGTCACCCTGTCGTTGCCCGAATTATTGATGCTTATGAAGCGGCAACGGTTAAGCAGACCAATAAAAAGAAAAATAAGGAGGGGCAGCCTAATGGATCTGACAATTTACGATCAAACGACTGATGGAATTAGTGCTGATCAACGAACACTAATTAATCGAGTGTTACAGTTTGCGGCTAAAAAGCTACAATTAGCTGATGATACCGAAATGTCAGTAACCTTGATGAATAATCCAGCAATTAAAAAGCTCAATGCCAAATACCGGCATGTTGACCGGGCAACTGATGTGCTTAGCTTTGCTGCCGAGGAAAATGGCGATGAGACACCGATTATCATGGATTCAGCATTAGCGGCTGAACTGCCGACAAACCTTGGTGATTTATTTATCTCCGTCGACAAGGTGGCCGAACAAGCCAAATTCCTTGGACATTCAACCGCTCGTGAATTAGGGTTCTTAGTGGTCCATGGCTTCCTTCACCTTAATGGCTATGATCATGTCAAACCGGAGGATGAGAAAAAAATGTTTAGTTTGCAACGGGAGATTCTCGATGAGTATGGGCTCAAACGATGATAACCACCAGGTGACTAAAAACCACCACCTAACTCAGGCAATGGGGCATGCCTTTGATGGCATTGTGACGATGCTCAAAGAAGAACGTAACATGCGCTTTCATATTTTGGCTGCTTTAGGTGCCGTCTTAGTGGGATGGTGGTTGCAAATCAGTACAGAAGACTGGTTATGGATATTACTAGTAATTTTTCTGGTTTTTGCAGCCGAATTTTTGAATACGGTTACCGAAGCCGTTACCGACTTACTGGTTAGTCATCATTACAATATTGATGTTAAAAAAGCGAAAGATGTTGCAGCCGGCGGAGTTTTACTAGCAGCGTTATTTGCCTTAGCAGTTGGCGCTATTATTTTTATTCCCCGATTATTAGTATTACTTAGATAGGAAGTAACGTTATGGATAATCCAAATTACAAATCAGGCTTTGTGGCCTTAATTGGTCGTCCCAATGTGGGTAAATCAACTTTGCTGAACTATATTGTTGGCCAAAAGGTAGCTATTATGAGTGGGGTTGCCCAGACGACACGAAATAAGATTCAGGGTATTTATACTAGTAAACAGGCTCAAATTGTCTTTATTGATACACCGGGTGTTCATAAACCAGCCAATAAGCTTGGTAACTTCATGGAGCGTTCAACCATGTCAGCTCTAGATGATGTTGATGCCGTTCTCTTTGTGGTTAGTGCTACTGAGCAACGAGGAGCAGGAGACGATTTTATCATTAAGCGTCTTAAAAAGGTTCAGCGGCCAATCTACTTAGTAGTTAATAAGATTGACCAGGTTAGCCCTAACGACTTACCAGGGATTGTGGCTCAATATCAGAATTCCTTGCCGTTTAAGTCTGTCGTGCCAGTTTCGGCTCTCCAGGGAAATAACGTTAACGGCCTGATTGATCAACTAGTGGCCGGCTTACCTCATGGCCCCCAGTATTATCCTGCTGACCAGATCTCTGACCACCCCGAACGATTTGTGATTGCCGAAATGATTCGTGAGAAGATTTTCATGCTGACCCGTGATGAGGTGCCACATTCTGTCGCCGTTGATGTTACCTCGGTCAAACGAGAAGATGCGGAACATGTTCATATTTCTGCCAATATTATTGTGGAGCGCCCTGGCCAAAAGGGAATTATTATTGGCAGACGTGGTCAGATGCTAAAGAAAATTGGCACCATGGCCCGTCATGACATTGAGCATTTGCTCGGTGATAAGGTTTTCCTTCAACTTTGGGTAAAGGTGGTTCCTGGTTGGCGGGATAAATCAACACTGTTAAAGGATTATGGTTACCGTGATAAGGACTATTAACTTAAAAGGAGGACTTAGCCGTGGCCCGCGAAACAACTGATTTTCGAGGGATCATTATTTATCGACAGGATTATCGGGAACGAGACCTGCTGGTTAAAATGTTGACTGATAAAATTGGCCCGGCAATGTTCTTCGTTCGTGGTGCTAAAAAGCGTGGCTTTCGATTAGCAGCCGATATCTTGCCCTTTACCCATGGGACCTATATTGGTTCTTTGGCTGATGATGGGTTAAGTTTTATTAATGTTGCTTCTGAAACTCACCAATATCACCACATCGTTACTGATTTGACTCGTAATGCTTATGCAACCTACATTTTATCTCTTGCTGACCATGCTTTCCCAGATCATCATGGTATCGGTGGATGGTTTGACCAAATAGCAGCAGCTTTAGAGCGGATTGACCAAGGGGTGTCCCCTCAAGCGGTGGCTAGTGTGATTGCTATCCAGTTATTGACGATGTTTGGGGTGGCGCCTAATTGGGATCAGTGCGTAATTTGTGATCGAGATCAGTGGCCGCTCGATTTCTCTGAGCAGTATGGTGGGATGCTCTGCGATCGACATTGGTACCTTGATCCACATCGTCTCCATCTTGATCGTCGAACTATTTACTTTTTGCGACGTTTAGCACATGCTAATTTACAAAAAGTAAAAACCATTAAAATTAATCCAGTTACCATGCGTCGTATTCAGACAGTTATTGATATGCTTTATGATGACCAGGTTGGCTTGCGTCTTAAGAGTAAGCACTTCATCAATCAGTTGCAGCGGATTGAACAAAAAATGGGGAAATTACCTACAGACGATTGACAATTTGGGGGACACTCTCTATTATTAAGTACGTATCAATTTGAATACTGGCGATGACGGAGAAAAATGACAATAAAAATCGGGTCAGCGAGCAAGAGTAGGTGTGAGTCTTGTACGATGGATTGTCAATAGGCCCTCTATCAGCTGACTAAACTAAGCTGTTTTGCAAAATGCAAAAAAGCAGGGTGGAACCGCGAATTTAATTTCGTCCCTGTAGTTACTATGACCTAGTAACTGCAGGGACGTTTTATTTTAAGAAGGGAAGAATGACGATGACAACGAAGAAATTGAGTGTTCAAGATATCATTTTTACGCTTGAACGCTATTGGGCAAAGCAAGGTTGCATGTTAATGCAAGCCTACGACACCGAAAAAGGAGCTGGAACGATGAGTCCTTATACTTTTTTACGGGCAATCGGGCCAGAGCAATGGAATGCGGCCTACGTTGAACCTTCACGGCGACCAGCGGATGGTCGGTATGGCAAGAACCCTAATCGTTTGTACCAGCACCACCAGTTCCAGGTGATCATGAAACCATCACCGGATAATATTCAAGATCTTTATTTGGGTAGCTTAAAAGAACTAGGAATTGATCCATTAGAACATGATATTCGTTTTGTTGAGGATAACTGGGAGAACCCTTCGATGGGTTGTGCCGGTGTTGGCTGGGAAATCTGGCTTGATGGAATGGAGGTTACCCAGTTTACCTACTTCCAGGTCGTTGGTGAATTGCCAATGCACCCGGTTGCTTCCGAAGTTACTTATGGTTTGGAACGGTTAGCTGAATATATTCAAAATGTTGATTCCGTTTACGACCTTGAATGGGCCGATGGGGTTCTTTATGGCGATATCTTTAAGGAACCGGAGTACGAACATTCTAAATATGCCTTTGAAGAGAGCAACCAAGAGATGTTATTGAAATTCTTCAATGATTACGAAGCCGAAGCTAAGCGTTTAATTAAGCTTGGGTTAGTTCACCCTGCTTATGATTATGTCCTTAAATGCAGCCATACCTTTAACCTCTTGGACGCCCGAGGTGCTGTTTCCGTTACTGAACGGGCTGGTTACCTACATCGGATTCGTATTATGGCAAAGTCAATTGCCAAAGCCTTCGTAGAGGAACGACGTAAGCGAGGCTTCCCATTGATTCATGATGATAAGTTGCGGCAAAAGACCTTGGCTGAGTACACTAAGCGGGCCGAGAAAGCTAAGCAACGGGCCGCTAAGCGAGCTGCTAAAAAGGCTAAGCAAGCACAAAAAGTGCAAAAGGGGGACAAGTAATAATGGCTAACACATACTTATTAGAAGTCGGTGTCGAAGAAATGCCTGCCCACGTGGTAACACCGAGCATCAAACAATTACATCAACGAGTAGCTGACTACTTAAAGAAGGAACGAATTACGTTTGGTCAAATTCGAGAATTTGCTACACCACGGCGGTTGGCACTCTTGATTGCTGACCTAGGTGATAAACAGCCAGACGTGGATACTTCCGTTAAGGGCCCTGCCAAAAAAATCGCTCAAGATGCTGATGGTAACTGGACTAAGGCCGCCATTGGTTTTACCCGTGGTCAAGGGGCAACAGTTGATGATATTGAATTTAAGGACGTAAAGGGTACCCAGTACGTTTTCGTTGAAAAGCATATTGCTGGTAAGCCAGTTGCTGATGTCTTAAAAGGTTTACCAGACATCATCACTTCAATGACTTTCCCAACTTTGATGCGCTGGGGCTATAATAACTTACAATTTATTCGACCAATTCGCTGGTTGGTCTCACTGCTTAACGACCAAATTGTTCCATTCAAAATTTTAGACATTGAAGCCGGTCGCACTACTCGAGGGCACCGTTTTCTAGGTCATAATATTGAACTCAAACAGGCTGCCGATTATGAAAAAGCCCTCCATGATGATTATGTGATTGCTGATCAAGCTAAACGAAAACAGTTAATTGTTGATCAGATTGACGCGATCGTCAAGAAAAACAATTGGGTTATCAATAAGGATGCCGACCTGTTGGAAGAAGTCAATAACTTAGTTGAATGGCCAACCGCCTTTGCGGGTTCTTTTGATCCTAAGTATCTAGCCTTGCCAGACGCCGTATTGATTACTTCTATGAAGGATAACCAACGTTTCTTCTACTTACGTGATCATGAGGGTAAGCTGTTGCCACACTTTATTGCCGTTCGAAATGGTAATAGTAATTACCTTGATAATGTCATCAAAGGAAATGAACGGGTTCTGGTACCACGGTTGGAGGATGCTAAGTTCTTCTATGATGAAGATCAGAAGATTAGCATTGATCAATATGTGGAACGTCTGAAACGGGTTAGTTTTCACGATAAGATCAGTTCAATGTATGACAAGATGCAGCGAGTTGCTGTAATTGCCCGATTGCTTGGCCAACGTCTAGGCTTAAGTAATGATGAACTAGCAGATCTGGACCGGGCCGCTCATATCTATAAATTTGATCTGACTACTCAGATGGTTGGTGAATTTGCCGAATTGCAAGGAGTCATGGGTGAAATCTATGCAAAACTTTTTGGCGAAAAGGAGGATGTAGCTGCTGCTATTCGTGAACACTACATGCCAATTTCCGCTGAAGGCGAATTGCCGCAGTCGACAATTGGTGCTGTCTTAGCGATCGCTGATAAGCTTGATAGTATCATCAGTTTCTTTGCGGTCGGGATGATTTCAAGCGGTTCTAACGATCCATATGCGCTTCGTCGTCAGGCTTTCGGAATTGTTCGCATTATTAATGATCGTAATTGGCACCTACCACTATTAGGAATTCAACCAGCACTGCAGACTGCTTTTGACCAGGCCGGTATCAAACTACCATATGACCTCAATAAAAATAGTGATCAAGTCCGTGCCTTCTTCCTGGATCGGTTGAAGCAGCTTTTTGGTAGTGAAAAGTTGCGTCATGATATTGTTGATGCGGTAACTGATACCCAAGTTGATGATATTGCCGATGTTATCGATGCCGCTCAAGCTATCGATGCCCACAAGGATGATGCAGACTTTAAGGAAAGCGTTGAGGCCTTAACCCGGGTATTGCGAATTGCTAAGAAGGGTCAATTTGGTAGTGAAGTAAAGGTTGATCCGGCATTATTTGCTAATCCGTCTGAAAAGAAACTCTATCTAGCAGTCGATAAGGTACAGACCGGTTTTAGGAAGCGGACTGTTGCTGAAAACTTTGCTGCATTGCGGGCTTTAGCACCAATAATTAGCGAATACTTCGATGAAAACATGATTATGGATAAAGATCAGGCTATTCGGCACAATCGCTTGGCTCAGTTAACCATCTTGTCACGCTTGGCCGGGATTGTTGGTAATCTGGATAATCTGATTGTGAAGTAAGCATTATGTTTGTAATTCGTGAAACTTGTGGTAACATATAAATTAAGTGAATTATGGATAAATGATTGATTGGAGGGTCGCATGCCGTTGGGTTGCGGCCTTTCGTTACTGTTCGTGAACTATCAAGTGGGGTGATTCAATGGCCAGAATACCACGTGAGACAATTGATCAAATACGTAATTCAGTTGATATTAGTGATGTTATCGGTCAATACGTACAATTAAAGCGGGCGGGTAAAAGCCTAACTGGCCTTTGCCCTTTTCATGAAGAACAAACTCCTTCATTTTCGGTTAATGTGGAGAAACAGTTTTACCATTGTTTTGGTTGTGGCGCCAGTGGTAACGTTTTTCAATTTTTAATGGACTATAAGCATATTGGCTTTATAGAGGCGGTTCAAGAAGTTGCTAAGTTTGGTGGAGTCAAGCTGCCAAGTCAATATATTCACCCGGGAGGCCGTCAGCCACGGGTGGTAGATAGTGAAACGGCGAAGTTAATGGACTTGCATCAACGAGCAACGCAACTTTATCACCATATCTTGGTTAATACTCCAGCCGGTGAGCCTGCTCGTAAATACCTGCAAAAGCGGGGGATGAATGCAGACCTCATTGATCGCTTTGGGATTGGTTTTGCCCCTGTTCAGCGAATTCTAGCTCCCTTTTGTGAAAAGGCGGGAATTGATTATCAATTGATGCGTAAATCGGGCCTTTTTACTGAAAATCAAACGGGACAGCTTCAGGATCGCTTTGTTGAGCGGGTAATGTTTCCCATTCGAAATCGACAGGGGCAAGTGATTGCCTTTTCTGGTCGATTGTTGAGTACCGAGGGGACCGACTTACCTAAGTACTTAAACAGTCCCGAAACACCAATTTTTAATAGGCGCCGTACCCTCTTTAATCTTGATTTAGCGCGGAAAGCAGCTCGCAAAGACGGACGCCTTTATCTCTTTGAAGGTTTCATGGACGTAATCTCGGCTTTTGGTGCCGGAGTAGAAAATGGAATTGCCTCAATGGGAACTAGTTTTACTGAGGAACAGGTGCAGGTTATTAATCGGACAACGACTCAGTTGGATATTTGTTATGATGGTGATTCGGCCGGTCAGCATGCCATTGACCGAGCACTCGGTCTCGTTCGTGATCATACCGATGGTCATCTTAGAATTCGGGTGGTTCAATTGCCAGCGGGCATTGATCCTGATGAATTTGTTCAGCAACGTGGTGCGGCCCATTTTCGTTCCTATGTTAAGGATCAGGAAGAGACACCGACTGATTTTTACTTACGTTTCTTACGGAATGGGAAAAATCTTAATAATCAGCAAGAGCTTTTTCAATATTTGGACGCTGTCTTGAAGGAGATTGCGCGTTTGAAAACCCCATTGGCTCAGGATATGTATTTGAGTCGGTTAGCGGATCAATTTAAACTAGATAAAGCTGCCTTGCAAAGTCAATTGACCCAAGTACAAAGCAAATTACGAATGCAGTCCACCACCCCAGCTCAATCATACCGTCGACAAGCAGCGGTGAATTTTGCTCCCCCGGCCCAAGAACCAACAACACAGGTTGATCGGACTGCCCTGGCTGAACAGTTCTTGTTACGTTATATGCTCCATGATTCAAATGTTTGGAGCCATGTGCGAGCAGTGGATGGCTTTCACTTCGTCCACGAGAAATATGAGTCACTTTACATGGTTGCCAGCAGCTACTTTTCAGAATATGGTGATTATAGTACGGCGCGCTTCTTGGATTACTTAGCTGATTATCCTGACTTGCGAGCGGCACTCAGTCAAATTGAACAGTTGAATGTTAACCCAGCCGTGGAAAATCAGCTGATCGATGATTGTATTAGTATTATAATGGAACAGACTCCATTGCAGGAACGGATTAAGAAGGTTAAAACTCAATTAAAGGAAGCTAGCACCCTAAATAATACCGAATTAACTACCCAATTAACGATTAAACTTGTCAAGTTATTAAAAAAGCAACAACAGTATAAAGCGGAGGAGACTAAATAGTATGGCAAAGAGTAAAAAGAAAAACCTTGTGATTTCTAATAGTGACAACTTTAACCAACAAAAATATGATACCGCTGTTGGAAAACTAATTCGTCATTATAAGAAGCAGAAGGAAGTCAAATATGACGAATTAAATGACCAAATTGCCCAACCCTTCGAATTGAATGCAGCGGGGATTGATAATCTCTTACAAAATGTTGAGGATGCTGGAATTAGTGTCGTTGATAGTCATGGTGATCCAGATCCACGGGCGTTGAAGGCTACTGAAAAATTGTCTCAAAAAGCAATGAAAGATACCTCCGCACCAACCGGTGTAAAGATTAACGATCCTGTTCGGATGTATTTAAAGGAAATTGGTCGAGTCAGTTTACTAACGGCCGACCAAGAAGTTCAGCTGGCGTTGCGGATTGAAAAGGGTGATGAAGAAGCTAAGCAAGAGTTGGCTGAAGCTAACTTACGATTGGTGGTTTCGATTGCTAAGCGGTATGTTGGCCGGGGAATGCAATTCTTGGACCTGATTCAAGAAGGTAATATGGGCTTAATGAAAGCCGTTGAAAAGTTTGATTATCGGCGAGGCTTTAAGTTCTCAACCTACGCAACCTGGTGGATTCGACAGGCAATCACCCGTGCAATTGCTGATCAGGCACGGACAATCCGAATTCCTGTTCACATGGTTGAAACCATTAATAAGTTGATTCGAATTCAACGGCAATTACTTCAGGATCTTGGTCGGGAACCATTGCCTGAAGAAATTGGTGCTGAGATGGATATGCCAACTGAGAAGGTTCGTAATATCTTAAAGATTGCGCAAGAACCAGTTTCATTGGAAACGCCAATTGGTGAAGAAGACGACTCTCATCTTGGTGACTTCATTGAAGATCAAGGTGCTACGAGTCCGGCAGACCATGCGGCTTATGAAATGATGAAAAAGCAGTTGGAAAATGTCCTTGATACTTTAACTGATCGTGAAGAGAATGTTTTACGATTGCGGTTCGGCTTAGATGATGGTCGAACTCGTACCTTGGAAGAAGTCGGCAAAGTCTTTGGGGTTACTCGAGAACGGATTCGGCAGATTGAAGCTAAGGCTCTGCGTAAGCTGCGTCACCCATCACGGTCGAAGCAATTAAAGGATTTCTTGGAGAATTAACTGCTCCTATAAGTTAAAGAACGTGAAAAAGCTACTTTGACATGAAAAGTTGAAGTAGCTTTTTTGGTTGTAAAGTTAGAACTATATTAAATAAAAATTAGAAAATCCTTGACCATTCTTTAGATAAATAATAAAATTAATTTAATTTGATAAGTAAAGAGGGAATGAAGTTATGCCTGAATTAGCAGCTGATTTACGAGGAACAATTAACCATAAGCTGGATGCACAGAAGCCATCTGGTATTCGTGCTTTTGATGCTGAAGTTTCTAAAATCCCGGGAATAATTAAGTTGACCATTGGTGAACCGGATATGGATACTCCAGAACATGTTAAGCAAGCGGCCATTAAAAGTATTCAAAATAATGACTCACACTATGCTCCCCAGGCTGGGAAGCCGGAACTTTTAAAAGCAATTAGTAAGTACCTTAAAGACACGCGGGGAGTTGATTATAATCCAGAAAATGAGATTATTTCCACGGTAGGTGCTACTGAAGCTCTAGTGGCTGCTCTATTTTCGTTGCTTAATACTGGTGATAAGGTAGTCATTCCAACACCAATCTTTTCATTGTATTTCCCATTGGTTGCAATGACTGGTGCGACAGCAGTTCAGGTTGACACTTCTGCCGATGACTTTATTTTGACTCCAGAACACCTAGAAAGGGTTCTGCAACGTGAAGGAAAGGGTGTTAAGGTCGTCCTTTTGAATTATCCTACTAACCCAACTGGGCGTGAATATCCTAAGGAAACTTTGCAGGGGTTAGCTCAAGTGATTACTAAGCACCACCTTTATGCTATTGCTGATGAAATTTACAGTGACCTGGTTTACGGGGTTAAGCACTATTCGATTGCCTCAATGATTCCGGAACGGACCCTTTTCATTTCCGGATTGTCTAAATCTCATGCCATGACCGGTTACCGGTTAGGCTATGTTGCTGGGCCTGCCGAGATTATTGCTAGCATTCATAAGATGCATGCTTATTTAGTAACGGCTGTTACTGATAATGTTCAGGCAGCAGGAGCCGAAGCATTGAGTAATGGTCGCAAAGACCCATTGGCTTTCCGGAAAATTTATGAACAGCGGCGAGACATGATCGTTGCCGGTCTAAAGAAACTGGGCTTCAAGTTGGCAACACCAGAAGGAGCTTTTTATGTCTTTGCCAAGATCCCGGATCAATTTGGTAAGGATGATGTTAAGTTTGCCTTGCAGTTAGCTAAGGAAGCTAAAGTAGGGGTTACTCCTGGGAGTGCCTTTGGTGCAGGTGGCGAAGGTTATATTCGACTTTCCTATGCCGCATCTGATGAAAACATTCAAGAATGCTTGAAGCGAATCGGTGCATTTATGAAGAAGTTAGGTTAAAAATAATAAATAAAACTGTTTCTGATTGTCCAGTCAGAAACAGTTTTTTTGTTATAATATATAAAATGAGTTAAAAGTAGTAAAGAAGGGTATTAATTTGGACGAAAAGCATTTATCGCAACGCCTGGTTACGGTTGCCAATTTTGTACCAATAGGTGCTCGGTTAGCTGATATTGGTTCTGATCATGCTTATTTACCAGCAGCCTTGGCATTAAGAAAGCAAATTAGTTATGCGGTGGCTGGGGAAGTTGCTCCAGGTCCCTATAATAATATGGTTCGTGAGATTGCCAGCCATAGTTTGACAGAAACGATAAAACCTCGACTAGCAGACGGGCTTGCTGCCATTGAGCCGAGTGACCGAATTAATACGGTAGTAATTGCCGGGATGGGTGGTATTTTAATTACTAAGATTTTGACTACTGGGCAGGCTCGGTTGGCTGGTGTTCGCCGGCTGGTACTTCAGCCTAATGTGGGAGCGCCCCGCTTGCGACAATGGTTGATGCGGCATCGTTACCAGATCATGGCTGAACGGATCTTGGCAGAAGATGATCATATTTATGAAGTCATTATGGCTGAACCTTCAATAGTTCCGTTTCGTTATAGTGACTATGAATTAACTTTTGGACCACTCCTTTTAGAGAAGAAGGGGCCGGTTTTTGCTGCTAAGTGGCATGAATACTATCATCGTCAAATGGAGGTCATTCATCAGATGAAACAAGCCCAGAAAGTGCCAGTCAAGCGTATTCAGGAATTAAATGCTAAATTAGCTATGGTGAAGGAGGCCCTTGAAAATGACAACGGGGAATGAATTAATTAATCGGTTTGAACGGTTTGCCAGTCCAGCATTGGCAGAAAACTGGGACCACGTAGGCCTACAAGTTGGTAACCCAGATCGACCAATTAAACGATTGATGACCACCCTAGATGTTCGACCAGAAATAGTACAAGAGGCTATCAATCAGCATGTGGATTTTATCTTTGCTCACCATCCAGTTATGTTTCATCCGGCTAAGGACCTGGATACTCGAAATCCACAAAATGCAATGTATGCCGAGCTCCTAGCTCATCAAATTACTGTTTATGCTGCCCATACTAATCTGGATACGGCGAATGGCGGGATGAATGAC
>NZ_JBFLGB010000018.1:0-27346 GCF_041859915.1 Limosilactobacillus sp. | reverse complement strand
AATTACCGCCTTACTCACAATAAACCTTAAATTTTTTTAAATAATTTTTTTTTTTTTTTTTTAATTTTGTTTATTTAAATTTTTTTAAATTTTTAAAATAATGTGGGGGGCGTGACAGTTTTTTTAAATAATGTGACACGCCCCTGCAAGTACAGATAGGCCTTCAGTGTTTGACCATACCGGTAATGGGGTGCAGCATAATCGGCAACTAAGACCAAGTGATTTTATAAATGTAAGCACCCAATAACTTCATGTATTGAAAAAGAGCGTCCTGCAAACACTTCAATCTTAATAGAGAGACTGCTTGTTGTGTTATTGAAGATTTGGTAGGTCGATTATGTACTGTCTTAATGATATATAAAATTTTGTAACTTTATTAAATATTACCGGAAGACATCTTTACTGTTGCGGTAAAGTGTTTCTTGATGATCCTCAAGCTGATTTGTATACCGAGCAGCAATAAAAAAGTAATCAGAAAGGCGATTAACGAAGATTAGGACTTCTTCGTTAATCGGCTTTTTTAATTTTAAAGCAACAATATTTCGTTCTGTCCTTCGGGTTACGGTTCGAGCGTAGTGTAGTGCAGAAGCAACTTGACTTCCACCAGGAAGAATAAATTTTTTCACTGGCTCAACTTGATCGTTGTAACTATCAATTTTCTCTTCCAACCATTTTACCGGTTTGGTACTGTCGAAAATAAATTGTTTTCGTTCCTCATTTTTAGGAGTTGCGAGGTCAGTTCCACAATCAAATAATAACTGTTGAATTTCTTCTAATTCGGAGTCTAGCATCTGTGTCTTCGGATTAAGAATTGACCGTATATAGCCCACCCACGAGTTGAGTTCATCAACGCTTCCATATGCCTCAACGCGTGGGTCAGATTTATATAAGATTTCTTTGCCGATAATTCTCGTTTGACCGCGGTCACCATTTCTTGTGTAGATTTTCATTTTTGGTACCTCCGTTTCTTAATTAGATTATCCATTATTTATACATCTGACAAGTCTAAATTTCATTAATTAGCCCTTAATAAAGCCACCATCAGTTAAAAATATTATTATTTTTGAGGTGAATTAGTGTAAAAAGGCGAAGCTTAAACTAGTATATCACTACTTAATATTGTGTTCTTCGCATGAGCTGAAGGGAATTTTGCCAAAATTAGCGTTTTTTGGCAGAATCTAAATGATTACTAGTAATATATTTACTTCTGTTTACAAGGCTATTGTCGACATTACGTGAATGTATTAACTTAATAAATAAATGGAGAAAACGTTTTCGTATAGAAATGAGCGGGTGATTTCATGAGAAATAAGGTTCATCATGGCGGGAATATTGAAAAAGTTGCGGAAGCTTTAGGGGGTTCAGTAGAAGAGATTAGGGACTTTAGTGCGAATATTAATCCCCTTGGTTTTCCTCAAGAACTACAAACGATTTTTTCCCAAGGTCCGATGATTGCAACTGTTTATCCTGACCCGACGTACGCAGCGTTAAAGCAAGCGATTGCTAATCAATTCGCTGTTAATCCTGGAGATGTTTTTGTTGGAAATGGGGCAACAGAAGTGTTGGATGAAGCCATATGTGCTGGACAGGCAAGTAATGCCCTTATTTTAGCGCCAACTTTCGGTGAATATGAACGACTATTTAAACGGCAGGGGACTAAAGTTCATTACTACCTTTTAAAAGAGGAAAATAACTTTGCTTACAAGACTGATTCGATGATTAACTTTCTGGTTGAACATCCAGAAATTACAACGATCTGTCTTACTAACCCTAATAATCCAACCGGTCAACTGGTCTCACTGTCAGAGATGCGAAAGCTAGTGGACTTTTGTAATGGACATCGCCGCTTACTAATTCTTGATGAATCCTTTATCGACTTGACGGTTAATCAGCAGTTAAGTTTTGTTAATGCGCTTCAGCCTGAGGACCATGTATATGTCATTCGTGCAGCAACTAAGTTTTTTGCAATTCCCGGACTTCGGCTAGGTTACTGTATTACTAAAAATCCAGAATTAAAGAAAAATTTGCATGCTCAGGAAGATACCTGGTCTGTTAATGGTCTTGCTGATGCTTTTGGTCGGAAAATGTTTCAAGCCCGGGACTACATTAACCGTACCCATGCTTGGTTAAACGAGCAACAACCGACACTTAAAAAGAAATTGCAGGAGTTAACGGGGATAAAGGTCTTTCCAAGTATGACAAATTTCTTCCTCTTTAAGATTGATTGTCCAAACTTACGCGAACAAATGATGCATAAATTAGTTATGATTCGGCAGTGTGATGACTATGTTGGCCTGGGTAGTGACTACTACCGGGTTGCTGTTAAGAGTGCGGAGGATAATGCCTACCTTATTTGGGCACTAAAAGAAGTAGTGGGTAGTGATAAATAATGAAGAAAATTTTAATTGCTGGGGTAACCAGTGGCTCTGGGAAAACCACCACCGTGCTTGGCATTTTAAAAGCACTACACGAAAAATACCAGATTCAATCATATAAGGTTGGCCCTGACTATATTGACACTAAATTTCATACACGGATTACAGGACGGCCAGCTCGCAACCTTGATAATTACCTTGTTCCTGATGCTCAGACCCTTCGCTACCTTTTTACAGCTGGCACTGATGGCCTTGACTTAGGAATTGTAGAAGGGGTAATGGGACTTTATGATGGCCTCGGGACGGATAAGGATGCATATTCAACAGCTAGTATTGCTAAGCAGCTTGATATTCCGGTAATCCTAGTCATTAATGCTCGGGCGACGTCGACTTCCGCGGCGGCTATCTTACAAGGCTTTCTGGATTTTGATTCAGATGTGCCAATCTGTGGGGTGATTATCAATAACGTTATGAGCGCAAATCATTATCAATTGGTTGCTGGTGCGATTAACCGTTATTTACACCTGCCTGTCTTAGGCTATTTGCCACATAATCCCAAGCTTGCCCTCCCATCTCGTCAGCTGGGTCTCGTTCCTGATGATGAGTTAGCAGGGGTTGATAAAAAGATTGCTTTAATTGCTAAGGAGGTAAAAACTCACGTTGACCTTCCTAAGCTGGTCAGCCTAGCAAAGGATACCGGTCCCGAACAGGCAGATCCATTTAATATTCCGCGCGTAAAGTTACGCCTTGGCATTGCTCAGGATGAGGCCTTTAACTTTTACTATGCAGATAATCTAAAGTTGCTGAAAAAAGCAGGAGTAACATTAGTCCCGTTTAGCCCGCTGAATGATCAGCATCTGCCCGATGTTAATGCTCTTTACTTTGGTGGCGGCTACCCGGAGGAATTTGCCGCTCAGCTTGCCGCTAATGATTCATTACGGGTGGAAATTAAGAGGTTCTCACAGCAAAATAAGCCAATCTACGCTGAATGCGGTGGCTTAATGTACCTGGGAAAGTTTTTACAAGAGGGCAATCAGCAGTACCCGATGGTAGGTATTTTTAATGGGAAGAGTGAGATGACTTCCCGGTTGCGTAAGTTCGGCTATTGCATTGCAACCTCGCGGCAAGATACTTTGATTGCAGAAAAAGGGTGCAAAGTAGTTG
Organism: Limosilactobacillus sp.; assembly: GCF_041859915.1. GTDB lineage: Bacteria > Bacillota > Bacilli > Lactobacillales > Lactobacillaceae > Limosilactobacillus. The sequence goes on along the minus strand of NZ_JBFLGB010000018.1, from coordinate 23,807 downwards.
GGCACGAATTCCATCATTCAACTTTTGCACCACTGGATGATACGTGTCGACCGGTCCTGACAATGAAAAAGATTCGTGACCACCAGCTCGTTGATACATGGAACGGTGGTTATCAACTACGACAAACTTTTGCAAGCTATCTCCATGTTCACTTTTATCAAGACCAGCGATTATTTATAAAGTTCTTGCAGAGACTGGGAGCTGAGTATCAATGAAAATTGTAATTATGGTAGCCCTTGCTTTCGGACTGGACCTTCTCCTTGGTGACCCACATTCATGGCCACACCCGATTAAAGCGATTGGGCACCTGATTGCTTGGTTGACAAAAAAGTTTAATCAGCCGGCCTTTTCTACGAGCCGTCGGAAGCAATTAGGAGTTCTTACCTGGCTAATTACAGTTGGCGGAGCTGGCCTGATTATTGCTGGCATTATGTGGTTGGCAGCAATCAATGATTACCTTTACATGGCTGTTGGCACCTACTTGTGTTATACATGTCTGTCAGCGCGACAGCTAGCAATTGAGACTGAAAAAATTATGAAAAGTTTACAAAACAATGATCTGCAAATGGCTCGTCACCAGGTTGGGATGATTGTTGGTCGTGATACCGATTCACTTAGTGCAGAAGAAGTTACTAAGGCAGCCATTGAAACGGTCGCAGAAAATACTAGTGATGGGGTGATTGCTCCCTTGTTTTATCTCGTAATTGGGGGACCAGTTTTAGGAATGATGTACAAAGCAATCAATACCCTAGATTCAATGATTGGATACCGCAATGAAAAATATCGAGCGTTCGGCGAATTTTCTGCAAAGGTCGATGATATTGCTAACTATTTGCCAGCTCGAATAACTTGGTTATTACTGATTATCAGTAGCTGGTTGCTTCATGACGATACCAAGGAAGCAATTGCAGTCGGTGAACGTGATTGTGAAAAGCACCTTAGTCCTAATAGCGCCTTTAGTGAAGCAGTGGTGGCGGGTGCCCTCCACCTTCAATTGGGCGGACCGCATTACTACTTTGGTCAGTTAGTAAGGAAACCGTACATTGGTAATGATCACTTAGTAATTGCGGCTAATTGGCATTTAAGGCGTACAATCACGATGCTATACATGTCATCAGTAATTGGATTGATAACGTTTGAATTAATTCGTCTACTAGTAATAGTTTGGGAGTGAAAAAATGGAAAAAGCAGGATATATTACGATTCCCCACAAGATAACAGATCGTAGTTTTCAGATAATTCAAGAAGAAATCAATCGAATTGATCCTAATTATCAATTTGACGGCCCCCTTCAAGAGGCCGTAATAAAACGGGCAATCCATACGACGGCAGACTTTGATTATTTAAAGAATTTGAAGTTTACGCACGGTGTTTTGAATAAGTTAAAGAATGTTTTAGAAAATAAGGGAACTATTTATACTGACACAACAATGGCTTTGTCGGGGATTAATAAACGCCGCCTGGATAAGCTAGGTGTGCATTACCACTGCCTAATCCGCGACCCCCGGGTAATAGCAATGGCTCAGAAAAAAGGAATTACGCGTTCGATGGCAGCAATTGAAGTTGCAGCTAGTGAAGGCACCTCGGCGAAAGTTTTTGTAGTTGGTAATGCCCCTACTGCCCTCTGTAAGATTATTGAAATGGTTAAAGCCGCGAAACTAAAGGTATCAGCAGTTATTGGTGTTCCCGTTGGCTTTGTTGAAGCGGCTGAAAGTAAGCAAGCGTTGTATGAATCAGATATTCCAGCGATTGTTGCTCTTGGTCGTAAGGGAGGCAGTAATTTAGCAGCGGCTCTTCTTAATGCAGTGATGTATAACATGGATATTGAGAAAATGGGTGATGAATATGGCCGTCACACCAAATAATGACGCTGAGGATAACTTTGTTTACTACAATGGTCGAAAGTTGCGCAAGGGCTTTACGACCGGAACTACTGCTACTGCAGCAACAGTTGCAGCAATCAGGACCCTGCTAAATCAAGAACCACAAGACACCGTAACGGTTCACGCAGCGAATGGTAAAGTAGCCATTTTTGGTGTGGAACAAACTAACTTTGATAAAAGTAAGGCTAGCTGTGCAATTAAGAAAGACGGCGGTGATGACCAAGATGCAACGGATGGGGCCCTAATATTTGCAACGGTTGAATTGCGGACGGACAATGAAATTCACCTTGACGGTGGGGAAGGGGTTGGTCGTGTAACAAAAGCTGGTTTAGCAAATCGGCCGGGAATGCCAGCAATCAACCCGACCCCCCGTCGGGTAATCAAAGAGGCAGCTAGAAAAGAACTCGGTGCCAACCGGGGAGCAGATATTATTATTTCAGTCCCTGAAGGTAAAAGAATCGCTAAGTTGACTTATAACCCTAAACTAGGAATTGTCGGGGGAATTTCAATCTTAGGAACCAGTGGAGTTGTAACACCAATGTCCGAATCTAGTTGGAAGCATTCGATTTCAATTGAAATGAACATTCATCGTAAACGCGGTGATCAAGCACTTGTCCTTGTCCCTGGTAATTATGGTGAAGACTTTGCTAAAGATGAACTTGGTATTTCTGAAGCAAAAATTGTTCAGATGAGTAACTTTGTCGGCTATGTTCTCCATGAAGTGCAACGTCTTAAGTTTAATAAAATATTGATTGTTGGGGATCTTGGGAAAATGATTAAAGTTTCTGCCGGTATTTTCTCTACTCATAGTAAGGATGCGGATGCACGGGCAGAAGTGATGGTTGCTAACCTTGCGTTGATGGGTGGAGTCCCAACTGAATTTCTCCGTCAAATTTACGGCTGCTTGACGACAATCTCCATGATTAAACTAATTAATGAAGCAGGTTACCAAGGGGTATATCAGATAATTGTTGATAAGATTAAGCAACGGGCAGAGAAACTACTTGCCCATCGGGAACCTCATGTTACCGTTGATGCAGTTATCTTTTCCCGGGAAAGTGGCTTTCTGGCTGCTAGTAAGCCGATAGAAGAGATTAAAGGTGAGTGGCAATGATAACAGTTCTAGGAATTGGCCCTGGAGATCGTAAGCTATGTTTATTGGGGACAGAAACTTACCTTAAGCAGGCGGATACCGTGATTGGATCACCTCGTCAACTAGCCCTTTTTCCCGGGATCCCTCAAGAAAAGCAATTAAGGTTACCACGGCTCACAGCCTTGAAAGAATATTTGGTGCAAAATAAGACGCGGTCAATCGTACTCTTAGCATCTGGGGACCCGCTATTATATGGCATCGGAACATGGGTAACCAAGAATTTCTCCAAACAGCAAATTCAAATTATTCCGGGGGTTAGTTCAATCCAATATATGTTCCATTGCCTACACTTATCAATGAACGATTGCTATTTAACAAGCAGTCATGGTCGTCAACCTGATTTTGACTTCTTACTCCGCCATGACAAAGTGGGCATGGTCACTGATACACAATTGGGGCCGTATGAAATTTCCCAGGAAATAAAGAAACGTGGTCTGCACCGGATAATCTATGTTGGTGAAAACCTGAGTTATCCAGATGAACAGATAAGCCGTTTTGATGAATCAAACGTTGAGCGTCGTGAATATGGAATGAATGTGGTGATTATTATAAATGCGTGATGAAGACTTTTTAAGGAACCGGGTACCGATGACTAAATCAGAGGTGCGGGCAATTAGCATTGATAAATTAGGATTAGGAAATAAAAGGTCTTTCCTTGATATCGGTGCTGGTACAGGAAGTGTTAGTGTCCAAGCCGCTCATGATTTTAAGAAATTAGCAGTTACCGCAATTGAAATGAACCCGGATGGAATTGACATTATTAAGCAGAATATCAAGAAGTTTAACCTGACCAATATTAATTTAGTCACAGGAACTGCTCCAATTGACATTCCTGATCAACAATATGACGCAATTTTTGTTGGTGGTAGTGGATCACAATTGGCCCGGATTATTAACTTTGCTAGTGGTCATCTACCGGTAGGGGGAACGATTGTACTGAACTTCATCCTATTTGAAAATGCAATGCAAGTAGAAAAACTGCTAGAAAAAGCTGGTTTTAAGAATATCGAAATGGTTGAGGTTGGTGTTCTTCGTTGGCACCAGCTCGGGAAAGGTCATTTCTTTAAACCCAATAATCCAACAATCATCGTTAGTGCAAATAAATAGAAAGGATTGATATAAATGGCAATTGTAAGTTTTGTAGGTGCAGGCCCTGGTGAGACGGATCTAATAACATTAAAGGGGTATAAATTATTGGCCGCCGCTGACGTTGTTATTTATGCAGGATCATTAATTAACAAGGAATTACTTAACTATTGTAAGGATGGGGCCGAACTATATGATAGCGCCAAGATGACCCTTGATGATATTGTTGATCGAATGGAAGAAGCGGTTAAGGCAGGAAAGTCAGTTGTCCGTTTACAAACTGGTGACTTTTCAATCTATGGTTCCATTCGGGAACAAATTGAAGAGATGAAAAAGCGGGGAATTAATTATCAATGCGTTCCTGGAGTTAGTTCCTTCCTCGGAGCAGCCTCGAGTATGGGGGTCGAATACACAGTCCCGGAAGTAGCCCAGAGTGTGATTATTACTCGGATGGCGGGGCGGACACCGGTACCGGAAAAAGAATCTTTAAAATCACTGGCCCAGCACCAAACTTCGATGGTGATTTTCCTTTCTGTTCAGGGCATTAAGAAAGTTGTTGCCCAACTGGAAGAAGGTGGCTACCCAGCTGATACACCAGCAGCTGTTATCTACAAGGCAACCTGGCCGGATGAAAAAGAAGTCCGGGGGACACTAGCAGATATTGCTAATAAGGTCCACGATGCTGATATTCGGCGGACCGCCCTAATCATGGTTGGAAAGTTTCTTGGGGATGAATATAACTATTCACACCTTTACGATGCCAGCTTTAGTACAATGTTTCGAAAGAAGAGTAAGTAGGGGATGAAGCGATTTGGAATTATTGCGTTAACAAGCAGTGGTGCTCATACTGCGCGACAGCTATTGACGCAACTTCAAAGTAATCAACGCCAAGTCAGCCTGTACTTACCCCAACGGCTGGCACGAGAAACGGAGAATTATTATTGTAAAGGTGACTTTGCAGCAGCTATTCATCACTTATTTAAGGAATACGATTGTGTTGTTTGCATAATGGCTACCGGGATTGTTGTCCGTTCTCTAGCCGGAATAATTGTTGATAAGACCGTTGATCCAGCAGTTATTGTAATGGATGAACAGGCCAACCATGTTATTAGCCTATTATCGGGTCACGTCGGCGGAGCGAACGAATGGGCGGGGCTAATTGCTAAATTAACCGGTGCAGATCCGGTAATTACGACGGCAACTGATACAGAACACGTTCAGGCGATAGACGTTTTAGCAAAACAACTAAATGGTTGGTACCCCAACTTTAAAGAAAATACTAAGGCTTTAAACCGTTTGTTGGCGGAAAATAAACCGGTTGAATTGTATATTGAACCGTATTTAAAACGGTATGTTAATTCATTAAGCGGCTTTACGGTCCTTAATGAAATTACCACTCATCAGGAGGGGGTACCTTTAGTAATTGTTTCCGATCGGGGAAACTTTACGAAGATTCCAGAGGCAATTCAAATTATTCCCCGGGTTAATGTTCTTGGCATTGGCTGCCGAAAGGATATTACTAACGAAATGATGCAACAGGCGTTTGAAGAATTTACCCGGCAACATGACTTGTTGTGGTCTTCAATCAGTCAAGTGGTGTCAATTGATATTAAACGAACGGAAGGTGCAATCCAATATATTGCGCAAACAATTGGTGCGGACCTTGAATTTTTTACAGCAAGACAGCTATTCCCGGCCAGTAAGCACTATCCAAGCTCACTATTTGTTTTGAAAACTGTTGGTGTAGGTAATGTTGCGTGTGCAGCAGCTGATTTTGCCAGTGGTGAACGGGTAGTAACTGAACGATACGCAAATCATGAAATTACGATGGCATTAAGCCGGCGACATGAAATCTAGGAGGAAAGCAAATGTTATACATAGTTGGACTTGGACCAGGATCCAAAGAGTTAATGACAGAAGAAGCACGTCAAGTAATCGAAAATACCCATACAATTGTCGGATACGTTACATATATTCACTTAATTGAAGACATGCTTGAGGGAAAAGAGCTTGTTGTAACAGGGATGCGTGGTGAAATTGACCGCTGTAAAAAGGCTCTTGAAATTGCGGCTAGCGGTAAAGACGTTGCCATCATTTCAAGTGGGGATGCCGGAATCTACGGAATGGCAGGTTTAATCCTCGAACTAGCGGGTAAGATGGACCAACATATTGATGTCAAAGTAATCCCTGGTGTAACGGCAAGTATCGCTGCTGCAGCCCACCTTGGTGCACCATTAATGAATGATTTTTGCCATATCAGTTTAAGTGACCTGATGACCCCGTGGGATGTGATTACTAAGCGAATAGATGCTGCCGCCAAGGCTGACTTTGTTATCTGTTTGTATAACCCTCGCAGTAAAGGTCGTCCCCATCACCTGCGGAAAGCCTTGGATATTATCTTAAAGTATAAATCACCCGATACCGTTGTCGGAGTCGGTAAAGATGTTGCCCGGCCTAAGGAAATTGATAAGGTGACAACAATTAAAGACTTAGATGAAACAGAAATTAATATGACATCAATCGTAATTGTTGGTAATAAGAACACTTACGATCAAGACGGCCGGATGATTACTCCGCGAGGGTACACGCTATGATTTTACTGCTAGGTGGAACCAGCGAAAGTCTCGCAGTTGCAGATTGTTTAGCAAAAAATAGGTTGTCCTTTATCGTTTCTGTCGTTAGCGACTACGGGGTCGAATTAGCGAGTGCGCATGCAAAACGGGTGGTTAAAGTAACCTTTACAGAAGCAAATTTTACGCAGTTCTGTCTTGCCCACCAAGTTAACTTCATCATTGACGCTACTCATCCTTTTGCCCGAGTTATTTCACAGTTGGCAATTAACGAAGCCGCCAAACTGGGTATCCCTTATCTACGTTTTGAACGCCAAAATATTTATCGTGCTGACGCTTCACTGAAGATGGTTGATTCGCTTGAGGAAGCTTGCCGGTATTTAAAACATCTTGAAGGCGTAATTTATCTTTCAACAGGTAGTAAAACAGCTCCTGATTACGCAGCAAGGCTAGGAGTTAAGCAGTTACATATCCGTGCCTTACCAACGACACGGGTAATGGAAAAACTGACGTCGGCAGGCTTTGTTGCCGCTCAAATCGATGCAATTCAAGGCCCTTTTTCCACTGATTTAAACGTTGCATTGTTCAAGCATGCAACAGCAAAAGTCGTAGTAACTAAAGAAAGTGGTCGACAGGGTGGCATTCAAGAAAAAATCGCGGCTTGCCAACAGTTAGGAATTCCCTGCGTTATTATTCGTCGGCCTCACTTAAACTATCCGCAGAAAGTTGAAAAGATTGATGAGCTGCAAGCATATTTGGAGGAACACAATGAATGGTAGAGTAACACTTCTGGGTGCAGGTCCAGGAGATCCAGAATTATTAACCTTGATTGGGAAACGGCGGTTAGCTGAAGCAGATGTAGTTTTGTATGACCGCCTAGTCGACCCCTCCTTATTAGCATTCACTAATAGTCAAGTGAAATTGGTTGATGTCGGTAAGCTTCCCCAACATCATAAGGTTAAGCAGACACGAATTAACCAATTGCTAGTCAATTATGCCAGAGTAGGTAAAAAAGTTGTTCGACTTAAAGCCGGCGATCCCTATGTCTTTGGGCGGGGTGGTGAAGAAGCTCAAGTCTTGGAACAAGAAGGGGTAGACTTTGAAGTGATACCTGGAATTACTAGTGCGATCGCAGGTTTAGCGGCAGTTGGTATTCCAATCACCCACCGTGACTTTGCTTCTAGTTTCCATGTCATCACTGGACACCATAAAAAAAACGGTCAAAAGCAGCTAGACTGGGAAAATATTGCCCAACAAGAAGGAACTATTGTCTTTTTAATGGGGATGGCCCAGCTGCCCAAGATTTGTACGGCGCTGATAAAGCATGGCAAGGATAAGAAAACTCCAGTAGCGATTATTCAGTGGGCAACACAATGGCGGCAAAAAATGGTTATCGGGGATTTAACGAATATTAACGAATTAGTTAAAGAGCACCAGCTTTCTTCACCGGCTTTGATTGTTGTTGGCGAGGTGGTTACTTTAAGCAAACAGCTGAATATTCACCGTCCGCTACAAGGATTGCATGTTTTGCTCCCGTATAGTAAGCAGCATAGGTTATTTAATCAGCTTGTCGATCGCGGGGCAACTGCTGATTTCTACCAGCGTGCGGTTAAAGTGCCACAGGAGGTTAATATTTCGGCCGTGGAAAATGCTAAATTAATTGTTATTGATAGTGTTGCAGCAGCGCACCGGTTAATTACTATCCTGACTGCTAATGGTAGCGACTTACGGACCTTAGCTGGAAAGACAATCGTTGCCCTAAACCATGCCGTTGCCCATCATTTACGAACAATAGGGCTAATTGCTGATGGGACGTTGCCTGACGTTAATCTACCTGCTGACTATGTCGAAGTTGGTGGCGAAAAACCACAGACAAGTGCTGGGACTTTCCTTAGTCTTTACCAAAAGGTTAGTCGATGTGATTCACTGCCATTTGAATTGGGGGAGTTTAACGCAGTTATTTTTCCAAGTATGGATAGTTTAGCTGACTTTGCCCAATTGCTAACGCCTAAACAAGAACACCAGTTGATGACAATTAAGGCGTTCGTAATGGGGCCCAAAATTTCCCAAGTTGCTAACCAGCTAACCTTTCAAAAGGTAATTGAGTGTCAACCAAGTATTGACGAGACAGTCAAAAGGATAGAGGAGGAATTTGGGCGTGACTAAAAAAGCAATTTTAGCAGTCAGTTTTGGAACCACTTTTCCAAAGACTCGGGAAAAAACAATTGGAGCAACGGAAAGGGCGTTAAAAAAGGCCTTTCCTGCTTATGATGTTTTCCGTGCGTTTACTTCCCGGATTGTGCGCGCACGGGTTGCCAAAAATGAGGGGCAGGTATTTGATGACCCGGCAACGGCACTGGACAGGCTTAGCAACCAGGGATACGGGGAAGTGATTGTTCAATCCTTCTATATCATTCCAGGAATTGAGTATGGACAGTTAAAACAGGTTGTTAATACCTACCAGAGTAAATTTAAAAAGCTTAAGCTAAGTCAACCGCTTTTAGATACATTTGACGATTTCCAAATGCTTACTTACTTTATGGAAAAACAAAGTGCTTCTCTGCCAGCGGGGGAAGCAATCTTATGGATGGGACACGGGACAGCGCATAGTTCATTTACTACGTACGCCTGTTTGGACCATATGTTAGCGGGAACAAAAAGCTATGTTGGGGCAGTTGAAAGCTACCCTGACATTACCGATGAACTTACCCGCCTCAAACATGCTCAAATAAAAAAAGTTTATTTACAGCCATTGATGATGGTCGCTGGTAATCATGCCCATAATGATATGGCCTCTGATAACCCGCACTCGTGGAAGAGTATTGTTGATGCTAACAACATTGATGCTCAGCCACGTCTTAAAGGATTGGGAGAGTATCCAGAAATTCAACAGTTATTTATTGAAAAACTAAGTAAATTAATTTAAAGGAGGGGAAAACTGATGGCTAGTTTTTATGGAATTGGTGTCGGACCGGGTGATAGTAAGCTGCTAACGGTCAAAGCGGTTGACACAATCAAACAGCTTGATGTCTTATACACTCCACAAGCACATAGGAGTAGTAAAAGTGTTGCCGAAAGAATTGCCTCCCCATACCTAACAGCTGATTTAGTAATTAAGCGCCGTCATTTTCCGATGGTAAACGACTGGTCAGCTAAGGTAACGTGCTGGCGAAAAATTGCTGATGAAATTAAGGCTGATGTTCAAAACGGCCAAAATGTTGGCTTTCTGACACTTGGTGATCCCTCTGTCTATAGCACATTTAGCTATATTGCTAATATGCTGAAAGAGGAGATTAACGTCCAAACAATTGCTGGGGTCTCCGCTTTTAGTCAAATTGCGGCAAGCTTGTCTCTCCCCCTAATGCTTGATGAAGAATCATTGGAAGTCATTCCGGCAACTGCTGAGAAAGAAAAACTTACCCAGGTAATTGACCTGAACGATAACGTGGTAATTATGAAAATTGCTACTAATTTTAAGACTGTTTACCAAATCCTTCAGAAAAGGGGCCTGCTTGAAAAGACAGTCGTTGTCGAAAATGCGTCAATGGCAGAACAGCATATAAAGCGATTAGCTGACTATTCAGCTAACGATAAATTACCGTACTTTACAACAGCTTTATTAAAGAAGAAAGGAAATTAACAATGGAATGGATAAAAAAATATCGTAAGTTTTTAATGTTCCTGATGATTGGCTTTGGGTATGCAAGCGCTTATCCGGTGACTGCCCACGCAATGCATATTATGGAAGGGATGCTCCCGCCAAAGTGGTGTATCTTCTGGTTCGCTGTTTCGGCCCCGTTTTTTATTTATGGGCTTTACCGGCTGTACAAGATTGTTAATTCTGATGTGCCCAATGCCAAAGTTATGCTGGCACTATGTGGGGCGTTTGTGTTTGTACTTTCATCACTAAAGCTCCCTTCAGTCACCGGTTCCTGCTCTCACCCTACTGGTGTTGGCCTTGGTACTGTTATGTTTGGACCAGGCGTAATGTCTGTATTAGGGGTAATTGTTCTTTTGTTCCAAGCACTGCTTCTTGCTCATGGTGGATTGACGACATTAGGAGCAAATGAATTCTCAATGACAATTGTTGGGCCAATTATTGGCTTTGTAGTTTGGAAACTGTGCCGGGTAATGAAGATTAGTCGGTCGATATCCCTTTTCCTTTGCGCGATGTTTGCTGACTGGTCAACCTATGTGACAACAGCTTTTCAATTAGCAGTTGTTTTTCCTGATCCTAACGGTGGCGTTGGGGCAGCGCTGATTAAGTTTTTAGTAATCTATGCAGTCACTCAAATCCCATTAGCCATTGCTGAAGGGCTACTAACAGTTATTGTATATAACTTAGTAATTAGTAATGATCTTTGGAAGGAGTCAGCATTGCAATGAAGAAACGGACGAAGACTAATATTACTTTACTAATTTGTGTAATCCTCCTTGTTCTAATTCCGTTTATTTTTGTTAAAGGCCAGTATGGTGGTAGTGATGACCAGGGGACAGAACAGATTAAAAAGTTTGACCCAAGCTACAAGGTATGGGCAAAGCCTATCTGGACACCGCCGTCGGGTGAAATCGAGAGCCTACTTTTTACCGTCCAGGGGTCACTTGGTACGGGAATTATTTGTTATTTCATTGGCGCTGCGCATGGTAAGAAAAAGGCCCTTGAAGAGAAAGAAAAGACGGAAAAAGTACCAAAATAGGTTTAATAGAGAGGTGACAATTAGTGTTAAGTATTGATAAATACGCGTATGAGAACCGAATCGTCACCTGGTCACCAAAATTAAAAGCGTTATTGTGGCTACTTGGGATTGCCCTGGCTTTTCAACCTTTGCAGTGGTTAAAAGCAGCTACCCTTGTCCTGGTAGCAGCAGCAACAGTTTATTTGACGAAAGTTTCACTTAAACGTTATATCAGTTGGTTTTATGCTATTATTCCGTTTGTTTTGTTGAGTATTATTGGGATTGTTGTAACTATTTCTGGAAACAGGGGGTCAATAATTTGGCCGATTAAAATTGGCAATGTGTACTTAGGAATGGCACGGGTGATGATACCACAGGCTAGCCGAATGGCTCTACAGTGTATGACGGCGATTGTTTGTACCTATTGGTTTGCACTAACAACGCCCTTCATTCAGATCTTGCAGGTGTTAAAAGCTACCCACTTGCCACGGGTAATGATTGAAGTCACGATGCTGATGTACCGGTTCATATTTATTTTTATTGATGCCTTCGAACAAATTCATCGGGCGCAGAAATTACGTTTTGGTTATGATACATTTGGCCTCATGATTCATTCATCTGGAATTCTTACAAAGATGCTGTTCGAACAGGTAATTGTGAATTATGAAATGATGACAAAGGCGTTGGATGCCAAGCTATATAATGGCGAGTTTTATATCTAGGAGGGAGTGCGTTGATTGAATTAAAACACCTTAGTTTTAGTTATGATGACAAGCATAAGATCCTCGATGATATTTCATTAAAGCTTGGTGGTGACGACCGACGAGTGATCGGCATCATGGGACACAACGGTGCAGGTAAGTCAACGCTCTTCTTAAACCTTGTTGGGGAACTAAGACCGACTGCCGGCCAAATTCTAGTCGATGGTCAGCCTATAAAGTACTCTAAACGGGGTCTGCGTAATCTTCGGCGAAAGGTCGGAATTGTTTTTCAAAACTCTGATCAGCAGATCTTTTATTCGGTAGTTAAAGATGACGTCGCCTTTGCCCTCCATAACTTAAAGCTTCCAACAAGTGAAATTAATGAACGGGTTACCCGGGTTCTAAAGGAATTAGATATTTTCCCACTCAGAGACCGGCCGATCCAATACCTCAGTGGTGGTCAGAAGAAACGGGTTGCCCTTGCTGGAATTATGGTGATTGGCTCAGAGTGGATTCTGCTTGATGAACCGACTTCCGGTCTTGATCCGGATGGCCAGCAACGGATGAAAGATCTTATTCAAAAGTTGGTCGCTAACGGGCAACGGATTATCCTTTCTAGTCACGATATGGATTTTATGTATGAAGTCTGTGACTACCTTTACCTTCTTGGCAAGGGAAAAATCTTAGCGGAGGGGACGAAGCAAGAGGCCTTTAACGATGAGCATTTGTTAAAGGCAAATAAATTAGCTCAGCCATGGCTTGTAAAGATTCATCAAAAGCTGGGCCTACCCCTATATGGGAGTGAGCAGGAACTATTTGCAAATGCCGTAAATAAACATATTGATTAGGAAGATTGGGGGAGTGGGAACTCCCGTACATATATATCCGGGGAGGAATAAATCATGGTAGTGCAATCAGTAATGTTTCAAGGAACCGCATCGGATTCTGGAAAAAGCTGGATGGCTGCAGCGGTTTGCCGACTTTTGACAAATCAAGGGAAAAAGGTTGCACCGTTTAAATCACAAAACATGGCCCTAAACTCGTTTATCACGGATCAAGGTGATGAGATGGGGCGGGCACAGGTTTACCAGGCGGAGGCAGCCCGGGTGAAACCAGACGTTAGAATGAATCCAATCCTGCTAAAACCCTTAACTGATCAAGATTCGCAAGTGATAGTAATGGGGAAAGTACTAGCCGATATGGACGCAGCTAGTTATTATAAGTTTAAGCCTCAACTAATTCCAGATATAAAGAAAGCTTACCAAGGACTTGCCATTGAGAATGATGCCATTATTTTAGAGGGAGCAGGAAGCCCAGCGGAGATTAACTTAAATGAAAATGATATTGTAAATATGGGAATGGCGCGAATGGCTGCTGCGCCGGTGATCCTTGTTGCCGATATCGACAAGGGAGGTGTCTTTGCATCCATTTATGGCACCATCAAATTACTGACAAAGGAAGACCAGCAACGAATCAAGGGAATTATTATTAACAAGTTTCGTGGTGATAAGACGCTCTTGGAGCCGGGGAACAAGATGATTGAAAAGCTGACCGGTGTTCCTGTTATTGGGGTGTTACCGATGAGTGACGTCGATATTGATGAGGAAGATAGTGTTTCGCTAGTAAGGAAGCCGCGGCAAAAGAACCCGGCTAAGGCCCTTGATGTTGCGGTTGTTGACCTTAACAAAATCTCGAATTTTACTGATATCCATAGTCTAAAAATTCAGCCGGACGTGTCTGTTCGCTACGTTCTCAAGGCAGAAGAACTTGGTACCCCAGACTTATTAATCCTCCCTGGTAGTAAAAATACAAACGAGGATCTCGCCTCTTTGAAAAGAAACGGTTTGGCTAAAGCGATTATACATGCCCATGCTGACGGGAGTGTAGTGATCGGCATTTGCGGTGGTTACCAAATTCTGGGTCGGACGCTTCGTGATCCCAATGGAATTGAATCACCAATCAAGGAGCAGACAGGGCTGGGCCTCCTTGATACAGAAACCATTTTCAACGAGCGAAAAACTACAACCCAGGCAACCGCTAAACGCAAGAATTATGTTCTTAAGGGCTATGAAATCCATATGGGAGCAACGAAACTCGGTCCGAATACAACACCATTTTCAATTATTCAAGAAACTAATGGCGAAGCAGAGCAGCGGGAAGACGGGGCAGTTAACGCTGACGAAACAGTTATCGGAACTTACCTTCACGGAATCTTTGATAATCCTTATTGGACACGCCACCTCTTAAATCGGCTTCGGGTTGCTAAGGGGTTAGCACCATTAGTTAATACCATGGTTTCTATCAGTGAGTATAAAGATCAACAGTATGAAAAACTTGCGAAACTATTTGAAGAAAATGTTGATATGAAGAAGTTTAGTCAGATTCTACAGGATTCAACAAGGGATGATTAAAATGATGAAGGCACCATATCCGATTATCTTAAACCTTGACCGTAAAAGGGTAGCGGTAATTGGTGGCGGTAAGGTTGCTCGTCGTAAAATTAAAAAAATAGTTGCGGCTGGTGTAAGACCAACCGTTATCAGTCCGATGATTATTGATGATATTGACCCTTCACAGATTGACTGGGTTAAAGATAGCTATCACCGTAAATATGTGGAGAAAATGGATATTATCATTGCCTGCACTAATGATAAAGCAGTGAATAACCAGGTGAAGGCAGAAGCAACTCACTTTCAACTAGTAAATAATACAAGTGATAAGACTAATTCCGATTTCTATAACCTGGCGACGCTTAGTTCAGATGACATGTTTATCAGCGTTTCAACAGTGGGGCGGTCTCCACGCTTTGCTAAAAAAGTAAAAAACGAGATTAAAGAATGTGTCAGCAAAAAGTTTAATAAGGAGTTTGACTAGGAATGTACTTGATGTGTGTAAGCTTGAATTATCATCAACTACCAATTGAATTACGGGAAAAATTCTCGTTCTCAGCTGCAGAAATTTCCCGGGCGGATAAACTTTTAAATGGTGAAAAAAGCATTCTAGAGAACCTATTAATCTCAACTTGTAATCGAACAGAAGTATACGCAGTGGTTGATCAAATTCATACAGGCCGCTACTATATCAAACGATTTTTGGCGGAATGGTTTCACTACACAGTTGATGATTTTAGTCAGTATGTCTCAATTAGCACTAAGGAAGTAGCGGTTGAACATCTTTTTCGGGTAATTACCGGTCTAGATTCACTAATTAAGGGTGAGCCGCAGATCCTTGGGCAAATGAAGGTTGCCTTTCAAGTTGCAACCGATCAAAAAACAACGGGAGTGATCCTTAATCACTTGTTCCAGCAGGCGATTACGTTTTCCAAACGAATGCATACTAAATACCGCGTAAGTGAACTTGCCCAGTCGTCAGGCCAGGCAGGACTACACCAAATCAAGACAGCTTTTGGGACCTTAAACGGTAAAACCTTAGCCGTTATTGGGATGGGGCATATCGGCAAGCACACTGCTTATAATGCAAGTAACATGGGCTTTAGTAAGGTTCTCCTCTTGAACCGGACCGATGAAAGGGCCGCAACGATTGCGGATAAATTACAAGGTGTGGTTGAGTCGCGCCCCTTTAACCAACTTGCGGATGTTGTAGAAAGTGTTGATGCTGCAGTTTTTGCTACAGCGGTGAAGCACCCCCTGTACCGAGCTAACGCAAAGACACGGGCAATCATTGTCGACTTAGGAGTTCCACGAAACGTGGCGGTTTCCGCAGGTAGTGAAGCTAAATACTATGACATTGATAGTCTACATTCAATTCTGGATGCAAATAACGAAAAGAAAAAACAAATGCTAACGAAAATAGCTGCGAAGGTTCCCACCGAAGTTCATGATTTTTATATTTGGGAAAAACAACTTCACATTGTGCCGGTGATCCGAGGCTTACGTGAGCATTCGTTGAAGATTGAAGCGGAAGCTTATGATAGCCTGTTACGTAAACTACCTGAATTGGACGCTCATGAGCGTAAAATTATCAGTAAGCACATGAAGAGTATTATAAACCAAATGATTAAGGGACCGATTAAGGAGATTAAGGAGCTTTCGGTGACGCCGAGGGCAACGGATGATATTGACTTCTTCTGTAAGATTTTTGGAATGGACAACTTAAAGGTGGAGAATCAAAAAGATGAGAAGTAAGGTAATTATTGGTAGTCGTAAAAGTAAACTTGCGATGGCTCAGACAAAGTTAGTTATTGCAGCATTAGAAAAGTTTTTTCCGACTACCATTTTTGAAATAAGAAATGTCGTTACGGAGGGGGACCGAAACCGTCAGGCTAGCCTTGCCAAAATTGGTGGGAAGGGTGTCTTCGTAAAGGAAATTGAAGATGAGCTTGAAAACCAGACGATTGATTTTGCAGTTCACAGTTTAAAAGACGTTATGCCAACTTTACCAGCGGACCTTACCTTGGGAGCGTTTCCTAAGCGGGAGTCACCATTTGATTGCTTAATTAGCCATGCTAAGTTCAGCCAACTTACTGACCTTCCCCAAGGTGCCCGGATTGGAACTAATAGTTTGCGCCGGCAGGGACAATTACTGAGCATTCGTCCCGACTTAAAAATCATACCAATTAGGGGTAATATAGATACTAGGTTAAAGAAAATAGACAGTGAAAACCTTGAGGGTATAATTTTAGCTAACGCTGGATTAAGTCGGCTAAAAGTTGACCTTAGTGGTTATTATGTTCTGGATTTGAAGGACGTAATTGTGCCAGCGGTTGGTCAAGGATGTCTTGCTATCGAATGCCGAAAGGCTGATCAAAAAATTTGCCAAATGCTTGACCAAATTAATGATCCTCAGTCTGAACAATGTATTCATATTGAACGAGAATTTATGCGTGAGCTCGGTGGAAGCTGTAATTTTCCAATTGGTGGTTATGCCTATGCCAAAGAGGGCAAGCTATTTTTTAATGGTTTAATTGCTTCACCAAGCGGGGAACACGTAATTAAAGCGGAAAGAGTTCCTGCCAATAACCCTGGAGTTGGCAAGCGGGTTGCTGATCAGTTATTGGCAAGAGATAAATTTGGAATTATTGAAGGAGATTAGGAATATGTTGCAATTTGATCGTCACCGTCGTTTAAGAACGAGCGCTGCTATGCGTGATTTAGTAAGGGAGACACATTTAAATAAGGATGACTTAATTATGCCCGTCTTTGTCGATGCCGCGATTGAGGATCGGGAAGAAATTCCTTCGATGCCGGGGATTTACCGTTACAGTGTTAATTCAATTCTTGATGAGATTAAGGACATCGTTAACCTAGGAATTAAGTCAATTATTATCTTTGGGGTTCCTGATAAGAAGGACAAATACGGAACTGGTGCTTGGGAGGACAACGGAATCGTCCAGCAAGCGATCCGCCTGATTAAGAAGACTTACCCTGACTTAATCGTAATTGCTGATACTTGTCTGTGTGAATACACAAGTACCGGTCACTGCGGGATTCTTCGTGACGGTGTTGTGTTGAATGATGAATCCTTAAAATACCTTACTAAGACTGCGGTCAGTCAAGTAAAGGCAGGTGCGGACATTATTGCACCATCGAATGCAATGGATGGTTATGTTGCAGCTATCCGACACGGTCTAGACGAAGCGGGATACAAAAACACTCCAATCATGTCATATGCTGTTAAGTTTGCTTCTTCATTCTATGGTCCGTTCCGGGATGCCGCTGATGGCTCACCAAAGGAGGGGCCTAAAGATCGGAAGACCTACCAAATGGATCCAGCTAACCGCTTGGAGGCCTTGCGGGAAGTTGCTAGTGATGAAAAAGAGGGTGCTGACTTTGTAATGGTTAAGCCAGCGATGGCCTTCCTTGACGTGATGCGGGAAGTTCGTAACCATACGCTTTTACCGTTGGTTGCTTATAATGTATCTGGTGAATATGCGATGATCAAGGCGGCTGCAGCAAATGGGTGGATTAATGAAGAGCAGATTGTTTATGAAACCCTTGTTGGAATGAAGCGGGCAGGTGCTGACCTGATCATTACCTACTTTGCAAAAGATGTCGCAAAGAAGCTTTAATTGATAGGTGGTTTTACTTTTGACTTTAAATAACGCAAAATCAAAGGCGGCGTTTAAAGAAGCGCAGCAATACATGCCAGGTGGTGTTAATAGTCCAGTGCGGGCGTTTAAGAACGTTGGCGGGGATCCATTATTCATTGACCATGGCAAGAATGAATATATTTATGATATTGATGGTAATAAGTACATTGACTATGTTTTATCATGGGGGCCGCTGATTCTTGGACATGCTGATGACCATGTTGTTGCTGAACTGGATAAAGCCGTTGCTAAGGGAACGAGTTATGGTGCTCCAACCCTCCAAGAGACAAAATTAGCTAAGATTGTTAATCAGATTATGCCATCAATTGAAATGATTCGAATGGTTTCTTCAGGGACCGAAGCAACGATGAGCGCTATTCGGCTCGCCCGAGGTTACACCCACCGGGAAAAGATTGTTAAGTTTATCGGTAACTACCACGGTCACAGTGATTCACTATTGGTTGATGCGGGCTCTGGTCTTGCAACATTTGGTATTAATACGTCACCAGGTGTCCCAGATGATCTTGCTTATGATACACTGACGGTAGCCTATAATGACGTGGCTGGGGTTAAGAAACTTTTCGCTGAGCATGGGGATGAAATTGCTTGTGCCATTGTTGAACCTGTTGCTGGTAACATGGGGGTAATTCCTGGGACCCAAGAATTCCTGCAAACGCTTCGTGATGTTACTAAGAGGCATGGTGCTCTCCTAATCTTTGATGAAGTTATGTCTGGTTTCCGGGCCGCATACCATGGTGTCCAGAGTTTGGTTAACATCACACCTGACTTAACAACGCTTGGGAAGGTTATCGGTGGCGGCTTACCAGTTGGGGCCTTTGGTGGCCGGCGTGACATTATGGAAAATATCACCCCTGCCGGTAATATTTACCATGCTGGAACGCTTTCTGGTAACCCATTAGCAATGACTGGTGGTATTAGTACTTTAGAACAGCTGACATCTGAAGACTATAGCAAGATGGATAAGCGAGTAACTGCTTTGACTGATGGTATCAAGGCCGCTGCAGATAAGTACGGGGTACCAATGACTGTCCACCACGTTGGAACAATGTGGAGCTACTTCTATAATGATAACCCAATCAATAATTTTGATGATGTTAAGGCATGTGACCAGCAGCTCTTTGAAAAGTGCTTCTGGAAGTTACTTGAAAATGGCGTTTATGTTGCACCATCGCAATTTGAGACTAACTTTATCTCAACAAAGCACACAGACGAGGACATTGAAAAAACAATCGCGGCATTTGATGCAGCATTTAAAGCAGCAACCAATAATTAGAATTCACAAAGGCTGGGGCAATAACTTGTCACGGCCTTTTTTAGAAGGTGAAGTAATGAAAAATGATAATCTGACACTTGTCCTTGGCGGTGCGAAGAGTGGAAAGTCTGAGTTTGCTGAGAGCTTGTACTCTCGTGACCAACGTGTTTGCTATATTGCAACCGGGGTGGTCAAAAATCCTGACGGAGAGATGCAGTTGCGAATTAAGCGTCACCAGGCCCGCCGTTCAAGTAAATGGACAACAGCTGAACAATACCGAGGAGTTGCTGACTTAATTATTAAGCACCCGCTTGATGGTTACCTTCTTGACGATGCGATTATGCTTGTGACTAATCTCTTTTATGATGATGTTTTGACTAGGACATCAGCCGAAAAAATTGATGAATACTTGTCGACGGCCACCATGGATGAATTTGCCCGTCTTCGTCATATGATTCTGCATGAGTGGGGGAAAATACTCCAGGTTCAGGCAGCGACAGGTCAGTCAATGGTAATCGTTAGTGATGAGGTTGGTCTTGGTGTTGTACCCGCCACAAAGCAGACTCGGGTTCTTCGCGATCTGTATGGTGAAGTTAACCAACTAATTGCTAAGCAGGCAGAGAATGTCTATTTTGTAGTCAGTGGAATTCCACAAAAGATAAAGTAGGTGGCAAAATGGGGAAAGCATTAATTTTATTTGCACAATTTTTTACTAAGTTAAATATTCCAGTTCCAATTGATGATGCAACTAATAAGTTTAAAACCAGTATTCAATATATTACCCTGTTTGGGTTCCTTCTTGGTTGCATTGAAGGCCTTATTTTCTGGGGATTTAGTTATCTCTTTCCAATCTGGTTTGCCTGGGTACTCTATTGGATCACTGATGGCCTTTTAACGGGGGGCTTTCACCTAGATGCCCTGGCTGATACGGCAGATGGTTTCTTTTCGTCACGGACAGCAGATAAAATATTTAAAATTATGAAGGATAGTCGTTTAGGGACGATGGGAAGTCTAGCACTGATTTACTACTACGCCCTAGTAGTTAGCTTAGGAATAATCATTAGTCCATCCCTTGACCGACTCCACCTTGTTCTCTTGACCGTTTGCTTAACGATGCTGACAAAGACAGGAGTGTCATTGCTTTTTTACAAAATGGTATACCCAGGTAATAAAAAAGGGCTTTCGAATATTTGGTTAGGGATTCAGCCCTGGCGAATTGCAGTTGCCCAAGTTTTTTCACTGGTGGTGACTACTTTGTGTTTTGCCTGGCAAGGTTTGGTTGCCTACCTGATGATTCCCTTGATAGCTTATTTTTATCGGCGGAAAATTATGCAGGTGTTGGGTGGAACACCAGGAGACACGCTAGGGGCGTTTGCTACTTTGGCCCCGCTAATTTTTCTGATGACGTTGACAATCTTAACGAGGTTTAGCTAATGAAATTATTATTAGCCCGGCACGGGGAAACAGACTACAATCGACAGCGAAAATTTTATGGCAGTGCCGATGTTAGCTTAGATAAGCATGGAAGACAGCAGGCCCAGGCGTTGGCAGAAAAGATTGCTGTCATGCGGCCAACTTTGCTCGTGCAGACAAACCTACGGCGAACCCAGCAGACCATCCGTCCCGTCTGCGCAAAATTCCCAACGATACCAATTATTACTTTGCCGAGCTTTGCGGAAAAGGGGTTTGGCAAGTGGGAAGGACTGGATGCTGATGAAATTGAGGCTCAGTATCCAGAAGAATGGAATAAGTGGCTGCGGGCTCCATTGACCTATACCCCACCGACTATTGAGCCCTTTGTAAATTTTGAAGAACGGGTCCACCAGGGCTTGCAATGGCTTTTACAACACTTAGCTGAGGAAGATACGGTCTTCATTGTTGCTCACCTTGGCACACTGCGGCTAATTTACCAAGACCTAGTAGATTCATCAGTAAATTTCTATTCACTTGATTTTAAAGCAGCCTGTTTCAGTTTAATTGAGTTAAAGGATGGCAAGACACGACAAGTACAATTTAACCAATAGGGAGATGAGAAGTAATGGCAATTTTAATTACGTACCCCAAGAATAAAGTTCCAGTTTATTGGCGAATCAAGTTAGAGCAGAAAGATGATGTAATTTATTTTCCTTTTCGTGTTTTGAAAGCGGTTAAATTAAGTACAGCTGCAAAAAAGGAAATTAAAGGGAGCCGGAATCTAGTGATCACTAGCCTTTTTGGTGCTCAAGTTTTCTGCGACCACCTAAAAAAACTAAATTCAAGGGCGCCGATTTATGTGCTTAGTGAAAAGATTAAGGATATGCTAGTGACGGTTAATAACCCAGTTGAAGTTGCTAGTGGTGAGAATCGAGCAGCCCTCTTGGCGATGCTGAAAGACAGGGGGATTACAGATGTTTGCTGGCTGATTGGTAATAAGGCAGAAAAGTATTACCGAGACTTCATTGGTGAAAAAGTTGTTATTTACAGTAATAGCTGGGACCAGGTTCACGAAGGCAGGGCTCTCAAGCTTTTTATGAAGCAGCGTATTACAAGCGCCCTCGTCACGAGTCCATCTAATTTTGACCGGATGTATAAGGTTATGACACGGGTTGATAGTATTGAGTATCGCCGAATCAACTATTATGTTCTCGGGAAGAGTACTGGTAACTACCTGAAGGAAAAAGGGTTAAAGGTGATTTTTCCTAATTGTAAGGAAAAGGTTCTCGAAAATGTATTAGACAACTTATGGCACTATGAAAGGGAACATTAAAATGAGATATAATGAGAGCTTGCCCCAGTCTTTAGATAAGGGGCAGATGACAGCAATGCAGAAGCGAATGGATAATTTAGCTAAGCCAATCAAAGGGCTGGGGCGGTTGGAAGAATTGGCAGACCACCTAGCGGGGATTTACCAAACAACGGACTTTGATGTTCAGCCGCGCAAGTGCTTAGTCTTTGCGGCGGATAATGGAGTTGTTCACGAAGGGGTTTCCGCTAGTCCACAGAAAATTACCGCAATCCAAGCGGTTAACATGATGAAGGGTCACACAACGGTAGCAGCATTAGCAAAGGCCTATAATTGTGCGTTGCAGGTGTATGACCTGGGAATTAAAAGCGATCTCCACTCACCTTTAGTCAAGGTTCATAAAATTCGGCGTGAAACTGGTGATATGTTAGTAGAACCAGCAATGACAGTGGCACAGGCAGAAGAAGCACTTCAGTACGGCTTTGATGCAGGGATAACAGCTTTTAACGAGGGCAACCAGGTTATTATCGCTGGTGAGTTGGGGATGGGCAATACTACCGCGGCTTCAGCGATGATTGCTGCACTTCTCGGTAAAAGTGGTGCGGAAGTGGTTGGACGGGGATCAAATATTTCCGATGAACGTTTGGCTCACAAGGTCGATGTTGTAAATGCTAGCTTAGCCCGGGCCGGCCTAGCAGGAAAAAGGAGTACCGATCCACTTAAGGTATTAAGTGAGGTTGGGGCGCTTGAACTCGGAGCAATGGCCGGAACTATGCTTTCCGCTGGAGTAATGCACAGGCCGGTGCTCCTTGACGGCTTCTTATCATATTCAGCTGCTTTGCTAGCAAACACTATCCAACCAGGCCTGACGGATTACATGATTCCTAGCCATAAGTCCAAGGAGCAGGGTTCACAAATCGTACTCTCAGCGCTCGGCTTTGATCCTTACATTGATATCAATATGTGTGTCGGTGAAGGAAGTGGTGCAATGATGCTCTTGCCGTGGCTAGATGGAATAAAGGCAATTTTAATGAATATGAATACGTTGCAGGAAATGGATTTCAATTTTATCCCCTAACGGCATATTGCAGTGAGAGAGCAATAAAAGATTAAAGCTAAAATCGTTTAGTGGCAGTGCTTGTACACTAAAAAAGGCGTAAAAATACTGATGAGAATGATCGATATAATCTAATAAAATCAGAGCAAAGAGAAAAGGCAACCAACGTATAATCCACGTTGATTGCTTTTTTTATATTAGTATAAACAGTGAGTGATTAAAACAGTAGTAAACAGCAAAACCGTCGTTTTTAATTTCCACTACTAAGTTTTGTTTATTTTGAATTAAAAAATGGTATTGACATAGGGATATTACCTCATACCAATACCAGAATTTGTGAAGTCTCGGAAAAACTTTTTCTGACTACACTACCTTTGCTGATGATTAACCAACCTTAACCGGTGTGTCAGCTGGTTTACCATTAATTAACTCACAGTTGTTATCAAAGGCCTTAATAACCATGTTGCGGACGGCATGGGTAGTGTAGAAGGCAGTGTGTGGAGTTACTAAGACGTTGGAACGGTGAATCAAGTCTTCAAGCCGGCTGTCAGGGAATTGCTTGCCCCGCCAATCAGCGTTAAAGATGCCAACTTCATCTTCATAAGTATCCATAACAAAGCCAAAGATTTTACCACTG
>NZ_JBFLGB010000017.1:0-28832 GCF_041859915.1 Limosilactobacillus sp. | reverse complement strand
TCTGTTGGTGCGATGGCCCAGGCTCACGGCTCTTCTGATCGTTACTTCCAAGGTGGGGTTAACGAAGCTAATAAGCTAGTTCCAGAAGGAATCGAAGCTCGGGTAGAATACAAGGGTGACGTGGCTGACGTTCTCTTCCAGATTGATGGTGGCCTTCGTTCAGGAATGGGCTACTGTGGTGCTCCGGACATTCAAACCTTGATCGACAATGCTCAATTTGTCCAAATTACCAATGCTGGGCTGCGTGAATCACATCCTCATGACGTTCAGATCACTAAAGCTGCACCTAATTACAAATAATTTGATTAATTAATTTTTACTAATTAGCTGACTACGGGATATCCTTAGTCAGCTTTTTTTGTTCGATAGGGTTAAGAAACTGGTACAATTAAAAGTAGCAAGTTAATTGCAGGCCTAAAAGTGATAATTCAAATAAGTTAAAAGAAGAGATGAAATTTGAATGGATGATCGTCAAACAATAATGCTTGGTGTATTGGTAGCTGCTATTCTGTTGTTCTTAATTCAGTGGTTCCGTCAGGTGCGACATATTTTGCGAGGTGGTCAGCGGCCGTTAGCATTGATGAACGTTTTTGTTAACTGGGGATTGATCATTTTAGCAGTATTGGCTGGTGTTGGGCTGTTAAATTCCGGCTTCCAAGCAGAGGCCAAACCAGCTGCACGGTCAACGGTAACATCTTCTTCGAATGCTAAGCGATCCTCGACACGTGCTAATAGCTCGTCGGTAAAAACTCAAAAGGGAGAACAAGTAGCCGCTGATCAGCCGGCTCCAATTCATAAAACGGTCAGACTAGCTAATGGGAAAGCGTTAGTTAACTTTAATATTCCGGCCCAAACTCAGTTTCAAGTTGTGGCCGCTGATAGTGGAAATGTCCTTCGAACTTTTACTCCTCAGCAGTCCTCGACTACGGTTAGCTATACCTTTACTAAAGCGGGTAATTATTACTTAATCGTTACTAAGGGTCAACAAGCTAAGACGGTAACGGTGACAATAAATCAGTAAGTTAATTATTTCTTAAGGCCCACCTTTATACCACGTTGTAATTGTTAAATTTCGTTATAATTGTCCAGTAATAGATCGATACAAAGGAGTGTCGGGTATGAAAATTTTAGTTGTTGATGATGATAAAGAAATTGTTCAGTTGTTGGAAATTTATATTCGGAATGAAGGTTATGAGCCGATTGCTGCTTACAATGGGAAGGAAGCACTGACTAAACTTAACACTAATCCTGACATTAGTTTGATCATTCTGGATTTGATGATGCCTGAAATGGATGGAATGGAGGTTATCAAACAAGTACGCAAGGACTCAGATATCCCTATTCTGGTGCTTTCCGCTAAAACAACCGACATGGATAAGATTCAAGGCCTGATTACGGGGGCTGATGATTATGTCACTAAACCCTTTAATCCATTGGAGGTAATGGCCCGGGTTAAGTCATTGTTGCGACGGAGTCAGGGTGAAGTGACAAATAATGAGCCAGACATTTTAAATGTTGGTCCACTGATTATCAATAAGGATTCCCATGAAGTTAAAACAATTAAGGGCGATAAGATTCAATTAACAGCATTGGAATTTGGAATTCTTTACTTATTAGCTAGCCATCCTAATCGAGTCTTTTCAGCTGATGATATTTTTGAGCGAGTATGGCAACAAGAAAGTGTTGTGTCTGCTAAAACGGTCATGGTTCACGTCAGCCACTTACGAGATAAGATCGAAGAAGCTACTAATGGTGAGAAAGTCATTCAAACCGTGTGGGGTGTTGGTTATAAAATCGAAAATCACTAGTGTAAGGAGGACTGAGTGTGAAGTTAACTGGTCGTGAAAAGAGCTCGTTGATTCTTGAAGGAGTCATAACCGTTATTCTTTTAATCCTGCTGGACGTGGCAATCTTAGGGATTATTCAAGATATCATTCAGACTAATCCTGGTGTCAACAGTGGAATCTTCATGATTAAGCAATCTTTGAAGATCGGTCCAATGCAAGCCCAGATCTGGAGTTATCAGCGAATTGTGATTTTCTTCTTGGTTCTGATTAATGTTTGGGTAGTTTGGTGGCGATTGCGACGACGTTATCATCTTTACCAGATGAATCACATTATTGGTGAACTTCACTACATTGCCCAGGGTCACCTTGATCACCGAATTCCTTTTCGACTTAAAGGAAGTGAACAGCACGTGATTTCTAGTGTCAATGCCCTAGTGGATAGTGCCGTCCGGTCAATGAACGATGAACGTAAAATTGAGAAGTCTAAAGACGAGCTGATTACCAATGTCAGTCATGACCTGCGGACTCCATTGACTAGCATTATTGGCTATCTGGGGCTGATAGAAGATAAGCAGTACCGTAATGAGGAGGATATTCTTAAATATACTCATATTGCTTATCGGAAAGCTAAACAAATGAAAAACCTGGTTGAAGATCTTTTTGAATATACTAAGGTTCAGCAACATGGTGCTCCCGTTAATATCATGCGGGTCGATCTTAACCAATTACTTGAACAATTAACCGCTAGTTTTGCCCTAGAGGCTGAAAAACGAGGAATTGAGATTTCTTCGAAAGTGATACCCAATCCTTTGATGATTGAAGCTGATCCTGAGAAACTAGGACGGGTTTTTAATAACCTGGTGGCAAACGCTTTTAAATATGGAAATGGCGCCAGTTATGTTCGAATTACTGCCCATCAGGAAGGCACTAATGTAATTGTCACGGTTGCAAATGATGGGATACCAATTCCTAAAAAGTCATTAAATCACTTGTTCGAACGCTTTTATCGCGCCGAGGCTTCTCGTTCCAGGGCTACTGGAGGAACTGGACTTGGATTAGCAATTGTTAAGAGTATTGTTAATCTTCATCATGGGAAGGTTAGTGTTACATCTGATGAGCATGAAACGGCCTTTCAGGTAACTTTACCGCTGAAACAAGCAAGCGATAAGTGAGAACGCTGCATAATCGTCATGATTAAGCAACTGATTCTGTTTAAACTTAAAATTAATCAAGAGACTGGTAAGTATTTTGCTTTTTACCAGTTTTTTTTAACTATCCAACAGATTTAGAGTGTGTTAAACTGAAAGAGCATTGTATCGTCTTAAATTTTGGTATTTGGATATGATGATAGGTAATTGGAGGAAATTCTGTGGCTAAAGCGCAAATAAATCCTGAAAAGGCACGCTGGCTTGAAGTTTTAGGCATTGCAATGCCACTTTGTCTTAGTTATATCCCAATTGGATTAGCTTGCGGGATCTTATTACATGCAGCGGGCTTTGATTTTATCATGACCTTGGTGGTATCAATTGTGGTTTTCTCTGGCGGGGCCCAGTTTATCCTGGCTTCGTTATTGGTAATTCACGCACCATTAATGTCGATTTTTATGACTCTCTTTTTTCTGGAATTGCGATATACGCTTCTGGGATCAAGTCTTTCAAAGTATATCAAGAATGAATCACAGCATTTTATCTGGCTCTTTGCTGTTTCGATGAATGATGAAAATTATGCTGTTAACTACTTGAAATTTGCAACCGATAAGAAATGGAAGCCTAAGGATGCTTTATTAGTGGAGCATTATTCACTGCTTTCATGGTCGGTGGCCAACATGGTTGGTGGTTTAATTGGAAGCACGATTTCAATTAATCTTGAAGTGGTTGATTTTGCCTTAACGGCGCTCTTCTTATACATGATTGTGATGCAAGTTCGTTCTCATTTAACTTTGCTGATTTGTTTACTGTCAGCAGTTCTGGCGGTCTTCTTCTTAGTGGTTACCAGAAGTACGATTGGAATTGTCATCGCAACTTTAATTGCTTCTTTCATTGGCTTTATGATTGAAAACGCGGTGCGTAAACATAGTAAGCATCCGGACGAGAATTGGTTCTTGACTAAAATTTTCCGGCCAATCGCAACCCGGACTACGATTGAAGATCAAGAAGAAAAACGAGAACTGGATAAAGAAAAAGAAGAGCAAATGGAAGATCAATTGGCTGACAAGCAGTCAAGTACACCGAAGCAGGATAATTAGTGGAGACTAGGTTATGGAACAGTTAATTAGTAATTTACCTTTATTGATTTCCGATACGGGGAATAACAAAATACTCTACCACATTATTGTGATTATTTTTGCAGGTTGTGCGGCTTTTATTCCTCGTTATTTTCCTATTCTCTTTTTCTCTAGTCGGAAGATTCCTCAATGGTTTAATGAATGGATGAAATATGTTCCGGTTAGCCTTTTTACTGCCTTAGTGGTCAAAAACATTTTCGTTACCACGGCTGGTTATCGTTTCGTTCCTTTAAGCCACGTTGATCAAATTATTGCTGCTTTAATCGTGATGGTTATTGCCTACTTTACCCGATCAATGTCGATTTCCGTCATTACTGGTTTGGTGGCCGTATGGATATTGAGTTTGGTATTATAAAAGTACTAGTCACTTCAAAAATTTGAAGTGACTTTTTATTTTAAAAAAGGTTGGATTTTAAGCGTTTTGTTCGTGTTTAAAAGATATTTAAAATTATATTATCATTTTTTTGTTCGTATTTAAACCCAAATAAGCGGTTGACATCGTCCATAATGTTCAGTATGATAAAGCCACGTTCGAACGTAAGATTGGTTGTTGTTTGCGATGTTAAAAGGAGAGAAAGACAATGGCAATTCAATTTGCAACGGTAGAAGAGGCGCTTACCCAGTTAAAGAAGGGCGGCTTTGTTATTCTGGCTGATAACGAAGATCGAGAAAACGAGGGAGACTTGGTAGCCTTAGGACAAAATATTCAACCAACTACGGTCCATACGATGCTTAAGGAAGCCAATGGTTTAATGTGCGTACCAATTAGTGAAAAGATAGCCAACCGGCTTAACTTTAGGC
The DNA here is from genome assembly GCF_041859915.1 of Limosilactobacillus sp. GTDB lineage: Bacteria > Bacillota > Bacilli > Lactobacillales > Lactobacillaceae > Limosilactobacillus. Next base: position 23,960 of record NZ_JBFLGB010000017.1, on the reverse strand, counting down.
CGATGGTTAAACACAGCACCGATCCGAACCAGACGCCATTTATGATAACAACCGATGGCACTCGTGAAGCTACCGGAGTGACAACTGGCGTTTCTGCCTATGACCGGGCCGCAACTATCCATCAGATTGCTAAGCCTACTGCTAAGGCTAGTGACTTTAACCATCCCGGTCACATTCAACCGTTATATGCTCAGCCCCATGGCTTACGTGATCGAATTGGTCATACTGAAGCAGCCGTTGATTTGGCTTACCTGGCTGATGCCCAACCAGTTGCTGTTATTATTGAAGTGCTTAAAGATAATGGTAAAATGGCGCGACGTAATGATCTTGCTGCCTTGGCTACCCGGCTGAATGTCCCATTTCTGACTATTCAAGGGATTATCGACTACTTGGATAAACATGGCATTAAGTATGCTGCTCAACTCAACCAAACTGTTCAAGCATAATTTGTTTGAAAATAGTGTTGACATCTGCTTGTGAAGCGACTAGTATTATTGGCAAGCAAAATACCTTTAACTTAGTCCAGTGAGGCTAGGAAGGATTTAATTGAGCGTTAGAATATCTCGACCTTCTTAGCCTAATGCTGAGAAGGCCTTTATTTTACAGAATTTCTCCCGGCCATTTTAGTATTAGGCATGGCAGACGCCCACTTTAATCAAATAGGTATTTTCGAAGAACTGAACCATTTAATCGTGTCCTGTGAGAGCGAAACCGGTGCAGTGTTTTCGGCCTATCCTAAAATATAAGCAAAAACACTATCAGCAGCGTGAACTCGACCAGATTAGGTGCAGTTCTCGCTGCTTTTGTTGTAACTAGAATAAGAAAAAGGAGATCTATTTGATGATTCGTACTGAACGCATTCAACCAAACGTTGTTACTGTTGCTGACATGGACGCCGCTGATGCTCTTGACCTAATTCAAGAGGCTGAAGACTATAAGCATGGCAAGCAAGCCCACCTGAACCGCCCAGCCTATGCTGCTAATCTCTTCTTTGAAAACTCTACTCGAACTAAGACTAGCTTCCAGATGGCTGAAATGAAGCTGGGTATGCACGTAATGCAGTTTGAAGCAGCCACCAGTTCAGTTAAGAAGGGTGAGAGCCTTTATGACACGGTCAAGACAATGGAATCTATTGGCGTGAATATCGCAGTAATCCGGCACCCCGAGAACGAATACTACAAGTCATTAATTGCCCACAAGGGTTTGAAAATTGGAATTGCCAATGGTGGGGACGGCAGTGGCCAGCACCCATCACAGTGCATGTTGGACATGATGACCATTCACGAGGAATTCGGTAACTTCTCCGGCTTGAAAGTTCTGATTATCGGTGATATTTCTCACTCCCGGGTTGCCCATTCCAATGCCATGATGCTGAACCGGCTTGGTGCTAAGGTTTACTTTGCTGGTCCTAAGGAATGGTATGATGCTGACCTGGACGAATACGGAACCTTTGGCGACTTTGATGAACTGCTCCCTCAGATGGACGTAGTTAACCTTCTACGGGTCCAAAATGAACGGCTCTCCGGTGCGGAAAACGGGGCCTTCGATGCGGCTAAGTACCACAAACAATATGGATTGACAAAGGAACGTTACAACAAGATGAAGAAGGGCGCTATTATCATGCACCCAGCACCGGTTAACCGGGGGGTTGAAATCGACAGTGACTTGGTAGAAGCACCAAATTCTCGAATCTTCCGTCAAATGCAAAACGGGGTCTTCGTTCGGATGGCTATTTTGAGTCGGATTCTTCGTTACCAAGGTATTATGTAATTGGCGGGTGAGTTTTATGACTCAAACCCTATTAAAAAATGGTCGCCGGTTAGTTGGCGAGAAGCTGACAGCTTGCGATATTCTAATTGAAGATGGCAAGATCAAGGTCATCGGTGCTAATTTGACTGCTAATGAGAATACTACGGTAGTTGACTTGAATAATAACTTGGTGACACCAGGCTTGATCGATATTCATGTTCACCTGCGCGAACCAGGCTATACCAACAAAGAAACCATTGCCACCGGTAGTAAGGCGGCGGCACACGGTGGCTTTACCACCATTGCCGCTATGGCGAACCTAAAGCCTACCTGTGACACGCCGGAACGCTTCAAGGCTCAGGTGGCCCGTAACCAAAAAGAAGGGGCTATTAAAATTATTCAGTACTCCCCGGTTACTAAAGGTCGAGCTGGCAAAGAGCCGGTCGACGTGGCAGCACAATATGCAGCTGGAGCACGAATGTTTAGTGATGATGGTGCTGGAATCCAAGACGCTGGGGTTGTTTACCGGGCAATGCAACAACTAGCCAAGTACAATTTGCCACTGTGTGATCATGCCCAGGATAACCAATTGGCCAATGGTGGCGTGATTAATGCCGGCCCCGTTGCCAAAAAGATGGGTCTGCCAGGAATGCCCAAGATCAGTGAAACCGCTCAAATTGCTCGTAACATTGTGATTGCCCAGGCAACCGGCGCTCACTACCATGTTTGTCATGTTTCAACTAAGGAGAGTATCGAGCAGGTTCGGCATGCTAAACGCCTCGGCATTAATGTTACTTGTGAAGTAGCCCCCCATCATCTCCTATTAGCGGATGCCGACATTCCAGGGGACAATGCCGAGTTCAAAATGAATCCACCATTACGTAGTCGACAGGATCAAGAAGCTTGCCTAGCTGGGCTTTTGGACGGAACAATTGATTGCATTGCCACTGATCATGCTCCACACACTGATGCCGAAAAGCACCAAGGCTTCCTGAAATCACCAAACGGCATTGTTGGCAGCGAGACCGTTTTTGCCCTCCTTTATACCCGTTACGTCAGGAACAAGATCTTTACCCTTGGTCAGTTAATCAACTGGTTGAGTAAGGCCCCTCAACGGATTTTTAACCTTACTAATGTTGGCTTACTGCAGGTTGGTGATCCAGCTGACATCGCCGTCTTTGATATCGACCATCAGGGCACGATTGAACCTGATCAATTCTTCTCTAAGGGTCACAATACTCCTTTTGCCGGTGACCAAGTTTACGGTTTGACTGACAAGACCTTTGTCGATGGCAAGCTCGTTTATGATCGGGAGGCAGGAAAATGAAAGCAGCGGAACGATTGCATGTATCTTTACCAGGGTTATCACTAAAGAATCCAGTGATCGCCGCTAGTGGTACCTGTGGTTATGGCCAGGAAATCGCTAAGAATTATGACTTGAATCGTTTAGGATCATTAGTTTTGAAGTCCACTACCAAGGATCCACGATCGGGTAATCCCCGTCCCCGGGTTTGCCAAACGACTGCTGGTTGGTTAAATGCTAATGGCTTACAGAATGTTGGTGTTCAACGGGTCCTTGATGAAAAGCTTCCCTGGCTGCAGGCCAATTATCCGCAATTGCCAATAATTGCTAGTGCGGCAGGCTTTTCCACCAGCGAATACGAGGAGGTTGTTGATCGATTAACAAACGCAGCTGGTATTAATGCCCTGGAACTCAACGTTTCTTGTCCAAACGTTAAGCATGGTGGCTTAGCAATGGGCACTGACCCAGCAATTCTCGAAGATCTAGTTAGGCGGGTTGTAAAGGTGGCCCATGGGGTACCAATTTATGTCAAACTAACTCCAAATGTAACCAATATTGTTCCGTTAGCTCAAGCAGCTGAGCGAGGCGGTGCAAATGGCTTAACAATGATTAATACCCTAACCGGTTTGAGCATTAACCTTAAAACTCGCCGTCCAGTCTTGGCTAACGTAACTGGTGGTTTGTCCGGCCCGGCATTGAAGCCAATGGCCCTGCGGATGATACATCAAGTGCGCAGTGTTTCTCAAATTCCAATTATCGGTGTGGGTGGCATTCAGAGTGCCGAAGACGTACTGGAATTTATGATGGCCGGAGCTAACGCAGTAGAAGTTGGTGCGGCTAGCTTTCATGACTCCTTAGCCTTGCCGAAGATCGCGGCAGAATTACCAATGACGATGGATAAATATGGAATTGAAAAGTTGACTGATTTATGGGAGGTAAAGTTTTGAAACGCTACGTACCAATGGTGGCCATTGACGTTGCCACGAAGGCCGAGGCCATCAAACTATTTGAAGAACTTGATGTAACTCCCAAACCAATTGTTAAAATTGGCATGGAATTATACTACGGTTTAGGTCAGGAAATCGTAAAAGAAGCTCACCGCCGCGGCTTCAAAATTTTTCTTGATCTGAAGCTCTATGATATTCCAAATACTGTTCACCGGGCCATGGCGGCAATTGGTCGGTTAGGGATTGACTTTACAACCATCCATGCGGCCGGTGGTACTGAGATGTTAACGGCAGGGTTAGATGGCTTAGAAGAAGGAGCTGTTCAAGCCGGAGTACGACCTGCTAAGTTACTAGCTATTACTCAACTGACTTCTATTGATGATCAAATTCTGCATGAACAGCAGCACGTTGATCTTTCATTGATTGAATCCGTTCAAAATTATGCCCAATTAGCAGAAAGTGTTGGCCTGGCTGGTGTCGTTTGCTCGGCCCGGGAGTTACCGGCCATTCGTCAGGTAACCCGACCAGACTTTCTTTGTATCACCCCCGGAATTCGGCCATCCTTGAAGGTTCATGATGACCAAAAGCGGGTAGTAACACCTGCTCAAGCTCGGGAACTAGGTAGCAACGGAATTGTAGTCGGTCGACCAATTACCCAGAGTGATGATCCGGTTGCAGCTTATCAAAAGATTCAACAGGCATTTTTAGCAGATTAGGAGGAAAACTTATGACTTATTCACAAAGAGTTGCTAAGGCATTATTAAAGATTCACGCGGTTACCTTGAGCCCGGAAAAGCCCTACACTTGGGCTAGTGGCCTTAAGGCACCAATCTATACAGATAACCGTCTGACCATTTCCTATCCTGATGTTCGTCAGGCAATTTACAATGGGATGGAAGAACAGATTAACCTCCACTTTGCGGATGCTGATGTCATTGCCGGGACTGCCACAGCTGGAATCCCGCATGCCGCCTGGGTTGCCCAGGAGATGGGCCTGCCAATGGTATATGTTCGGCCTAAACCGAAAGACCATGGCCAGGGCCACCAGGTTGAAGGTGTTCTAAAGCTAGGTCAAAAGGTTGTTGTGATTGATGATCTGATTTCTACGGGTGGCAGTGTCTTAAATGCTGTTCGAGCCGTTAATAATACCGGTGCCCAGGTTATTGGAGTAGTAGCGATCTTTACTTATCAGCTTCAGGCAGCCGAACAAAACTTTCTGGCCAACAATCTGAAGTATTACACCGTTACTGACTACACGACCTTGATTCAAGAAGCTAAACAAAATGATCTGATTAGTGCTGACCACCTTAAATCACTTCAAGAATGGCGAGAGGATCCGATGAAGTGGAGCAATGACCACCGGCAAGCATAGTTATAACAAAATTAAATGGATCTCTAAAAAACGTTCACAATTTTGTGAACGTTTTTGCTTTCTTCATACCTTTTTCATATCACTTTTATAAAATAGTGATAATAAATTACGTGGAGGATAGAAGCTTGAATGTAATAATGAAACACCCGTTATTTTTTCTGATTCTTACCTTACTACTATTAATTAGCTGTTTGGGTGGTTATGACTATCTCCACTATTGTATTAATGTTCGTTCTGGGATTTCTTCAAATCAGATTCATTATGTTTCAAAAGCGGTTTTAACTAAGCGTCAGTATTCACAAAACGGTTGGTACTATGATGGCCATGATTGGGCTTATGTGCGTTGGCATCATCGGTTAACCGGGACCCACACGATTAATGGTGTTCAATATCATTTTGCTAAAAATGGTAAGCAAACCTTACCTTATCGGGTTAATTATCACTATCAATTATCGGCTCAGCAAGGCTCTAACCAGCGAGCCCATGCTAAATACATTATTTTGCACGATATCGGTAATGCGGGTAGTGGCAGAGAAGGGGCAGCTTTTATGAAAGCAACCGCTGATTCTAACCAAGCCTATACTAATTTTGTGGTCGGTTCTCAGGGGACCGTTTACCAAATTAAGCGGCCGGGTACGGTGGCTTGGGGTGCGGGTACAACGGCCAATGCCAACGCTCCTGTTCAAATTGAACTTGGTCACACTACTAATCAAACTAATTTTGCTGCCGATTACCATGCCTATGTCAACCTTGCTCGTGACATGGCCGGTAAGTATAACATTCCCTTAACACTTGATCGTGGTGGGAAAGAGACTAAGGGGATTAAAAGCCACCTCTGGGTCAGTCGTCACCTGTGGGGTGATCACCACGATCCTTATGGGTATCTGAAGAGGCGTGGAGTTAGCAAACAGCAACTTGCTCATGACCTCAAGAATGGCTTTTAGTAAATTATCGATAACGTGAAAAACGGCTGGCAAGAAAACTATGTTTCTCGCCAGCCGTTATTTTAACTGTTAAATGTAATTACTTAGTCATGTAATCTCGAGTCATCGGTAGGTTTTTAGCAGAAGGACCCTTGGTGATTAAGTATTGGATAACGTCGATGTTGCCGGATTCAAAAGAAGCAGCACAGGCTTGGAGGTAAAGATCCCACATCCGGGTAAAGCGTTCACCCATCATGTCTTGGATCTGGGCTCGGTGAGCATTAAAGTTAGCGTCCCAGATTTCCAGGGTCCGTTGGTAATGGCGTCGCAACATTTCCATATCAGCAATCTGCATGTGGTTATCTTCGATGTGCTGAACCATTTCAACCAGGCCGGGGATATAGCCACCAGGGAAGATGTACTTGTTAATCCAACCATTGTAGGCCCCACCTTGTTGCCGGGTGATTCCGTGGATTAAGGCAACTCCATCACTCTTAAGGTAACGGTAGATATCCTTGAAGTAAAGCCCCAGGTTTTCTTTACCAACGTGTTCGAACATCCCAACCGAGGTAATGTAATCCCATTGGCGATCACCAAGTTCACGGTAGTCGACGAGTTTAACCTCGGCAACGTCTTCCAGATGGTCTTTCTTGATCTGTTCTTGAACGAAGCGGAACTGTTCTTCACTCAAAGTGACCCCCGTTACCTTGAGCTTATATTCTTTAGCGGCCGTTAACATTAATGTTCCCCAACCACAGCCAATGTCAAGGAATGTTTTACCAGGCTTCGGGTCCAGCTTTTTCAAAATATGGTGGACCTTGTCTTCCTGGGCCTGGGTCAGGTCATCATGATTGCCATTAGTGAAGTAGGCACAAGAATAGGTCATTGTGTCATCGAGCCAAAGCTTATAGAAATCATTGCCGACATCATAATGACTTTGAACATCACTTTCAGTCTGCTTTTCGGTATGACTTTGCTTAGGCAAAAACTTACGAAACTTAGAACTCCGCATGAAGCTGCCGGCACTCTCATAGGCGGATTCAATTAACTTTTGGATGCTGCCCTGAATTTCAATCTTGCCATCCATGTAGGCTTCCCCAAGTGCAATTGAGGCGTTCTTGGTAATGTCACGAATCGGGATTTTTTCCTTAAACGTGATGGTAACTTCTGGTTCGCCGTCGCCATAAGCCACACTAGAACCATCCCAGAAGATGATCTTAACGGGGATGTTGAAAGAATGACTTAACAGTGACTTATAGAACGTCTTTTCTAACATTAAAAGCATCCTTCTTTCTCAAATAATGACATTATTATAACACTCTGGCTTTGGGACCGTAACGCAGAAACCGTTGGTGAAAGGAAACGTTGCTGAAAAGAGGGGGACATATTAAAATTAGATTAGCATTTTGAACTGAAGGGTGATGATTGTTGATGACAAATGCTTGGCATCGGTTTATTAAAAATGTTGAGTTGCGCCGCTTTGTGGTTCTCTTTTTAGTGATCCTAATACTTTGGCTATTGCGTTCAATGATGAATATGATTCTGCTAACCTTTATCTTGACCTTTATCGTGGTGACCTGGGTACGATTTGTTCAGCGCTGGTTACCACGGTTGTCAATGAAAATTACGGTGGTTGTGACTTACCTTGTGTTGCTATTAGCCTTATATTTCGGCATTACTAGGTACTTACCAGTCCTAATTCACCAGGTTGTTAAGATGGTGAATTCAGTGATTAGTTTTTATAGCAGTCGAGATGCCACGACACTTTATCATTATATTAGCCACTATATTAGTTGGTCGACAATCATGGCCCAGGTCAAGCACGGTGTCAGTTTTGCCATCAGTGCCTTGACCAGTATCGGGACAATGACGATTACCTTCTTCCTTTCTTTTATTCTAAGCTTCTTTTTTGCTTTAGATCTGCGGGAAACGACCACCTTTTCTAAGCTGTTTTTAAATAGTACCTTTGGTTGGTTCTTTCAGGATCTAGCTTACTTTGGCAAAAAGTTTGTTAATACCTTTGGCGCCGTCCTAGAAGCACAATTTTTTATTGCTATTTGTAACACTGCTATTACGACGGTCTGCCTATTATTCATGCGCATGCCTCAAATCTTGGCGCTGGCCCTAATTGTCTTTGCCTTTAGCCTGGTGCCGGTGGCCGGGGTTATTATTTCGACGATTCCACTAAGCCTGGTTGCTTATTCGGTCGGTGGTATTCGAGATGTTATCTACATTATTATCATGGTCATCTTTATTCACGCACTTGAGGCGTACGTCCTTAATCCCAAGTTCATGGCCAGCCAGACTGACTTGCCAATTTTCTACACCTTTATTATTTTATTGGTCAGTGAACACTTCTGGGGAACCTGGGGGTTGATCGTTGGTGTGCCGATCTTCACCTTCCTCTTGGATATTCTTGGTGTGAAATCAATTCGTCAAAAGTCGCGGGTTAGGTTGAGAAAATGATTATTGAATAAGAAGTAACAGTTATTGGAAAACTTGCCTTAACAGCTGCTATTTCTTTTTGACAATTTTAATGATTATTAGTAACCTTAAATCAGCAGTAAATTAAATTAAAATTCGTTAATTACCCTTTACTTGTGCAATATTAACTAGTATTGTATGTATATAAGTTATTTAAAACCATTTGTTTCTACTTATTGTTCGTAAATAGGAGGATACCATCATGATGACAGATATTGAAATTGCCGATCAAGCAGATATTCAACCGATTAAAACAATTGCAGCCAAACTAGGCCTGGGTGAGGATGATATTGAGCAGTACGGTAAGTACAAGGCCAAAATCAGCCTGCCTGTCCAAAGTCACCCGACGAAAAAGCACAAACTGGTCCTGGTAACTTCCATCAACCCTACCCCGGCTGGTGAGGGGAAGTCAACGATCTTGGTGGGACTCGGTGACGCGCTGAACCAGCTTGGTCACCAGACGGTCATTGCCATGCGGGAACCATCAATGGGTCCGGTTTTTGGAATCAAAGGTGGTGCCACTGGAGGTGGTTATAGCCAGGTGATCCCAATGGAAGACATTAACCTGCACTTCACTGGGGACCTTCACGCTCTGACTAGTGCTAACAATACCCTGGCGGCCCTGGTGGATAACTACATCATGCGGGATAACCAGTTAGGCCTGGATCCACGGCGGATTATCTGGAAGCGGGTTGAAGATGTCAATGATCGGGCATTACGGAACGTTGTCACCGGCTTGGGCGGCCTCATGCAGGGTGTCCCACGGCAAACCGGCTTTGATATCACTGCCGCATCTGAATTGATGGCTATTCTTTGTCTGTCCACTGACTTGATGGATCTTAAAAAACGGGTCGGCCGAATCGTGGTCGGCTATACCTATGATAAGCAGCCAGTTACGGTTAAAGAGTTAGGCTTTGCCGACGCAATTACCATTCTTTTGAAGGATGCCATTAAGCCTAACCTAGTCCAAACTCTCGACCATACGCCAACGATTATTCACGGGGGACCATTTGCTAACATTGCTCACGGTTGCAACAGTGTCCTGGCGACCAAGACGGCTCTACAACTGGCTGATTACACGGTTACTGAAGCCGGATTTGGTGCTGACCTAGGAGCCGAGAAGTTTATGGACATCAAGCGTCCCGTTTTAGGTAAGGATCCAGATGCTGTGGTAATCGTTGCCACCGTACGAGCACTCGAATACAACGGTGGTGCTGCTTTGACTGATTTGAAGGATGAACAACTGACGGCTCTTCGTAAGGGAATGGCTAACCTTAATCGACACATCAAGAATATGCAACGTTACGGTGTCCCTTTGGTTGTCGCTATCAACCACTTTGTTACTGATACTCCCGCTGAAATTAAGATGATTGAGGATAATTGCAAGCAGCTCGGGGTTAATGTAGTTGAAGCTGATGCCTGGGCTAAGGGTGGTGCCGGTACGCAAGACCTTGCTAAAGAGGTTGTTCGGCTAGCTAATCAGCCGAGTGAATTTCACCCGCTTTATGACGCTGGGATGACCCCGAAAGAAAAAATTGAAACGGTAGCTACCAAGATTTATGGTGCCAAAAAGGTGGAGTTCAGTCGACGGGCATTGCGACAACTGAAGCAGTTTACTGCCCTTGGTTGGGATAAGTTACCAGTCTGCATTGCCAAGACCCAGTACTCCTTTACCGATGATAAGAATCAGCTCGGTGCGCCAACCGGCTTCACCTTCCATATCCGGGGCTTAGTTCCTAAGCTTGGTGCTGGCTTCATCGTTGCTTTATCTGGCAACATGATGACGATGCCGGGATTATCTAAGGTTCCTGCAGCGGTTAATATGACAATTGATAAGAATGGTAAAATTACCGGATTGTTCTAAGATTAGTTTAAAGAGCCCCCAAATATGGGAGCTCTTTTAGTTTATTCAAATTAATCACGAACAATAAAAATAAAATATTAAATAAAGTTAAGAAATACTATTGAAAAATTGACAAGCCTTTGATATGCTTAAAGCAGTTTTAAGGAGGAATTACTGATGAGCGAAATTAGTGTTGTCATGGGTAGTAAGTCTGACTGGCCAACGGTTAAGCACACCTGCCAGATTTTAGATCAATTTGGGGTCGATTATGATAAACAAGTCATTTCGGCCCACCGGATGCCAGACGAAATGTTCGCCTTTGCTAAACAGGCGGTTGCCAAGGGCACCAAGGTTATTATCGCTTGTGCTGGTGGAGCTGCCCACCTGCCAGGGATGGTCGCCGCAAATACGCCTTTACCGGTAATTGGCATTCCAGGTCAGACTAAAGCACTTGGTGGAATGGATTCCTTACTGTCGATTGTCCAGATGCCGGCAGGAATTCCGGTGGCCACCACCGCGATCGGGGTTGCCGGTGCCAAGAATGCTGCCTTATTGGCTTTGCAGATTTTAGGCACTACTAATTCCAAGATTCAGCAGCGGATTATCGATTACCGCCAGCAAATGCATGATCGGGCAGTTGAAAGCAGTGCAGATCTTGACTAAACCGATGATTCAACAAGGACAAACGATTGGCATCATTGGTGGTGGTCAGCTCGGCCAGATGATGGCGCTCGATGCTAAACAGACCGGGATGAAAGTTATCACCCTTGATCCGACGCCGCATTGTCCGTGTGGTCAAGTGGCCGATGACCAAATCGTGGCTCCATACGCTGACGTGGCTGCCATCAAAGAATTGGCTCAGCGTAGTGACGTTTTAACTTATGAATTTGAAAATGTGGACCTGAATGCCTTACGGGATGTGGCAGACACGGCTTATGTCCCCCAGGGAACGCACCTACTCTATACCACTAAAAATCGGATCCGGGAAAAAACCTTTCTTCGGCAAGCGGGAATGAAGACTGCTCCGTTTATGGCAGTCAAAAATCGTGCTGATCTTTCAGCGGCTATTAAAAAGATTGGTTATCCTTGTGTACTAAAAACCTGTGAAGGCGGTTATGACGGTCACGGTCAAGAAGTCTTGCACAGCGATGCTGACCTTACCAAGTGCGATGGGATCCTCTCTACTAAGGATGCCATCCTGGAAGGGTGGGTTCATTTCGACCTTGAATGTTCGGTCATGGTGGGTCGGAACGAAAACGGTCAAGTGACGGTCTTTCCGGTTGCTGAGAACATTCATCATGATGAAATCTTACATATCAGTATTGTCCCGGCTCGAATCTCATCAGCAATGCAGGCTAAGGCCAAACAAATGGCCGTCCAGATTGCCAAGGCAATTGATCTCCGGGGAATTCTGGGCGTGGAAATGTTTGTCAAACGTGATGGTGAAATTTATATTAATGAACTGGCACCGCGTCCGCATAATTCAGGCCACTATTCCATTGAGGCTTGCAACTTTTCCCAGTTTGCTATCCACAACCGGGCCATTTGTAACTGGCCATTGCCTAAGATTGAGTTGCTTAAACCTGTTGTGATGGTTAACGTTTTAGGTCAACACGTGGCGGGAGTACGTCAACAGATCCCGCTAAAGCCTAACTGGCACTTTCATGATTATGGCAAGGCGGAGATTCGTCATAATCGAAAGATGGGCCACGTTACTATTCTGACTGATGACATTGAGCAAACGTTGCAAGAAATTGACGATACCGGGATTTGGAATGATTAAAGTTCGTCTTTACCCCAAAGAGGAACCTGTGCGATAATGGTTTTGGAATTAAGAATAGAGAGGATTTTGACTGATGATTGATCGCTACACGAGCCCAGAAATGAAGAAGCTATGGAGCCTGAAAAACCAATACCAGTGCTGGCTAGAAGTAGAAATTGCAGCTGATGAAGCCTGGAGTAAGCTGGGCCATATTCCTGCAGAAGATGTGGAAAAAATTAAGAAGAATGCGAAGTTCAGTGTTGACGGAATTGCCAAGATTGAAGCCGTTACCCACCATGATGTAATTGCCTTCACCCGGGATGTTTCTAAGTCACTCGGTCCTGAACGTAAATGGGTTCATTATGGGATGACCTCAACTGATGTGGTTGATACCGCCCAAGGCCTTCGCTTGAAAAAAGCCAACAACATTATTCGCCAAGACATTGATAATTTTATCGATGTTCTGAAAGAAATGGCTGAGAAATACAAGTACACTGTTTGCATGGGTCGGACCCACGGTGTCCACGCTGAACCGACTACCTTTGGCCTCAAGGCAGCACGGTGGTACTCTGAAATGAAACGTAATAAGGAACGCTTTGAACATGCGGCCAAAGGTGTTGAAGCCGGCAAAATTTCCGGTGCAGTTGGTACTTTTGCCGAAATCGACCCCTTCGTTGAAAAATATGTTTGTGATAAGCTCGGTTTACGTGCCCAAGAGATTTCTACTCAAGTACTGCCCCGTGACTTACATGCCGAATACATCGCTACAATTGCCCTGATCGGTTCTAGCATGGAAGAAATGGCTACTGAAATCCGGTCTCTTCAACGGACCGAAATTCACGAAGTCGAGGAACACTTTGCTAAGGGACAGAAGGGATCTTCAGCTATGCCACATAAGCGTAACCCGATTGGCTCCGAAAATATCTGTGGCTGTGCCCGTCTGCTTCGGGGATACATGGTTCCGGCCTATGAAGATATCCCGCTCTGGCATGAACGTGATATTTCCCACTCCAGCGTTGAACGGGTTGTTCTACCAGACGTCACTTCGCTGATTGATTACATGTTGAAGCGTTTTGGCCGGATCCTCAAGAACTTAGACGTCTTTCCTAAGACGATGAAGAAGAACATGGGGAAGACCCTGGGATTAATCTACTCTGGTCGTGTTCTCCTCAAACTGGTTAATTCTGGTATGAGTCGGGAGTCCGCCTACGATCTGATTCAACCATATACTGCTAAGTGTTGGGCTGAACAGATCCCATTCCGGCCGTTGTTGGAGAAGGACCCGACAATTCAGAAGCAACTCACCAAGAAAGATCTTGATGATGCCTTTGATTATCACTGGCACTTACGACACGTTGACGATATTTATAAGCGAATCGGTTTAGATTAAAAATTGAAAAGCACTCGATAATCAATTATCGAGTGCTTTTTTGGTTTTAAGCATTGAAGTAATTTTTCTTTGCCTTTTTCAAAAATTGAGCTTTAACGACTGAGTTAACAAACAAGTTAACCAGCCTTTTTAATTTGTTTGCAATAAACACGAACGATTTTATTTAAAAATAAAATATTGTTTGATATTACTATTGACAATCATGATAGTAGTTGTTATATTGGTGACATAATATGTGAACAATAATTAACTATATATAAATATAGTTCGTATTTATAACTAAAAGGAGTCAAAATTAAAATGGAAAAGCTGATTTATACCGGAAAAGCAAAACAAATGTGGCAGACAGATGATCCTGACGTTTTACGAGTGGTTTATATGGATCAAGCCACTGCATTGAACGGTAAGAAGAAGGAACACTTCGCTGGTAAGGGGGCTGCCGCTAAGGCAATTTCCGACCTGGTTTTCCATTATTTGATTAAGCATGGAATTCCAACTCACTTTATTAAGCAGCTTTCTCCAACTGAGGACCTTGTTAAGAAATGTGACATGTTCCCATTGGAATTTGTCACCCGTAACGTTATTGCCGGTCACTTTGCCAGTCGTTATGGCCTTGATGAAGGAAAGGTTTTGCCTGAACCCGTTGAGGAAACCTTCTACAAGAGTGATCAGCTGAACGATCCATTTATTAATGAATCCGGCACGATTGCCTTAGGGATCGCCAGTCATGCCGACTTAGAAAAGGCATGGAGCCTTAGTCGTGAGGTTAATGGTCTCCTAAAGCCACTCTTCGAAAAGGCTGGGATGCAATTAGTGGACTTTAAACTAGAATTTGGCCGCTTAAGTGATGGCAAAATTGTCCTTGCCGATGAATTTTCACCTGATAACTGCCGACTTTGGGACCTTAAGACTAAGCATCATATGGACAAGGATGTTTACCGGCGGAAGCTAGCCGACCTCACCACGACTTATGATAAAGTACTGGCTCGGTTGCAAAAGGTAGTGAAGGAGGAAGCCTAATGACTAACGTTCGCATCTTTGTTACTTATAAACAATCTGTTTTTGACCCCCAAGGTGAAACGATCAAGAATGCTATTCATACGCTGGGTCACGATGAGGTTACGGACGTCAAAGTTGGCAAGTTCTTTGATGTGACTTTGAATGCGACTGGGAAGGCTGTCGATAAGGCAGTTCAGGAAATTGCTGACCAGCTACTAGTGAATTTCAATATGGAAACCTACCATTACCAAGTATTGGAGGATGCAGAATGAAGATCGCGGTAATTGTTTTCCCTGGTTCTAACTGTGATATTGACCTGTATGAAGCTTTAGGTACGGTTTGTGGTGCCGACGTTGACTACGTTTCTCACCATGAAACGAGTCTAGATGATTATGATGCGGTAATGCTACCGGGTGGTTTTTCATACGGAGATTACTTGCGGGCAGGAGCAATTGCTCGTTTCACCAACATCATGCCGGCAATCATCAAGATGGCCCACGAAGGTAAGCCGGTTTTTGGTACCTGCAATGGTTTCCAAATCCTGACTGAAGCCGGACTTTTGCCGGGGGCCCTCAAGCCTAACGATAGCCAACGCTTCATTTGCAAGACTGTTCCTCTCGAAGTGGTTAACAACCGGACATTATTTACTTCTCAGTACAAGCCCCATGAACGGATTAAGTTACCGATTGCCCACGCGGATGGTAGTTTCTATGCTGATCAGAAGACATTGGACCAGCTGGAAGCCAACCACCAAGTAGTATTCCGGTATGCGGAGGAGAATCCAAATGGTAGTTTGCGAAATATTGCTGGAATTACTAACCAGCGTGGTAACGTTTTGGGAATGATGCCCCATCCTGAACGAGCGGTGGAAGCTATCCTTGGTAACACCGATGGCTTGCGACTCTTCAAGTCCCTGTTGGCAAACGGTAGTGTAAAGGTGGCAGAACAATGAAACAAGCAATGACCCCTGAAGAAGTCAAAGAAAAGAAACCTTACTTGGATTGGAGCCTAAGTGAGGACGAATATAACTACATCAGCAAGCACCTGCTTGGTCGCCTGCCCAACTATACGGAAACCGGCCTTTATTCGGCAATGTGGAGTGAACACTGCTCTTATAAGAAATCTAAGCCGGTTCTCCGGCTATTTCCTAATAAGAACAAACGTGTTCTCCAGGGCCCTGGTGAAGGTGCCGGAGTTGTCGACATTGGTGATGGACAAGCGGTAGTTTTTAAAGCCGAAAGCCACAACCACCCTACAACGGTGGAACCTTACCAGGGAGCAGCGACCGGGATTGGTGGAATCCTGCGGGACATTTTTTCCATGGGTGCTCGACCGGTGGCTTCCCTCGATTCGCTTCACTTTGGCGAATTAAATGATGCCAAAACTCGGATGAAGGTTGACGGTACAGTGCGAGGTATCGGCGACTACGGTAACTGTATGGGTATTCCGACAGTCGCTGGTGAAACGACCTTTGATCCTTGCTATGCCGGAAATGTTCTCTGTAATGCTATGAGCGTTGGCTTGATGAATCAGAAGGATATCCAAAAAGGACGGGCTGCTGGAATCGGTAATGCCGTAATGTATGTCGGCGCGAAGACCGGCCGTGATGGTATTCACGGTGCTACTTTTGCCTCTGCCGACTTTTCTGACGAAAATGCCACCCAGCGTTCCGCCGTTCAGGTTGGGAACCCCTTTATGGAAAAACTACTGGTGGAAGCTTGCTTAGAATTAACAACCAAGCACCCTGATTGGCTAGTCGGCATCCAGGATATGGGGGCTGCTGGAATTGTCTCTTCCAGTGCCGAAATGGCTTCGGAAGGGAAGAGTGGCATGGAATTAAACCTCGACCTAGTTCCCCAACGTGAAACTAACATGTCTGCCTATGAGATTATGCTGAGTGAGTCTCAGGAACGGATGCTGCTCTGTGTTAATAAGGGTCATGAAGAGGACGTCAAGAAGATTTTCGATTTCTATGATCTCGATGCGGTTACGATTGGCCGGATTACTGAAGGCCACCAATATGTTTTACGTCACGATGGTCAGGTTGTCTGCAATATTCCAGTTGCTAGTTTAACCGATGATGTCTTAGAAGAATCGAGTGAAGAGAGAAAGCCAGCTCGGATCACTAAGGCGGAGCACCAGCCGTCCTGGCAGCCAGTTGTCAAGGACGCGGAGCAAACTCTACGTAGGCTTTTAGGCCAATCCACAGTTGCCGACAAGAAGGCCTTTTACCAACAATATGATTCGCAGGTTCGGACCTGTACCGTAGTTGGCCCCGGTAGTGATGCCGGTGTTATTCGAGTGCGGGGGACTCATAAGGGCCTGGCGATGACGACCGATGGTAATGGGCGCTTTGTTTACCTGAATCCAACGGTTGGTGGCCAGATTGCCTTGGTTGAGGCCGCGGCTAACATCATTTCCAGTGGTGCTCAACCATTAGCAATTACTGACTGCCTGAATTACGGGGACCCTAATGATCCTGAAATCTTTTGGGAACTTCACCAGTCGGTCGCTGGGATGGCGCAAGCTTGCAAGATCTTTGACACACCAGTTATTTCCGGGAACGTTTCCCTTTACAACGAAAATAATGGCCACGCCATTTACCCGACACCGATGGTTGGCATGGTCGGCTTAATTAAAAATATTGACCGAGTGGTACCTAGTTTTGCTCAGCACGCCGGTGATCGCGTATACCTGGTTGGTGATACCCGCGATGATTATGCTGGGTCAGAGCTTCAGAAGATGATGACGGGTGACATCAGTGGGCTGGTGAAACCATTTGACCTTACCCATACTCATGATTATATGAAGCGCTTATTACATACGATGACTAATGGCCATGTCGCTAGTTGTCATGACCTCAGCGAAGGCGGTCTTGGAGTAGCCTTAGCAGAGACACTCTTTAAGACTGACTTGGGGATGAACTTGAACTTACGTCACCTGTCGAGTACTCGCCTCTTTAGTGAAACACCAGGTCGCTTCGTGGTGACGGTTCGTCCTGAACATGTGGCAGCTTTTGACCAAGACCTTGGTGACGATGCCCACTATGTTGGAACCGTTACTAACACCCACTGGCTAGAAGCTCACCTGATGGACAATGAAATTAATCAAAATGTTAGTGCACTGCAACAAATCTGGGAGGAGGCGATTCCGTGCCAGATGAAATTAAAGGCTTAAACGAAGAATGTGGTGTCTTCGGTGTTTTCGGCGCTCCAGATGCTAGTCAACTGACCTACTATGGTTTGCATACCTTACAGCACCGTGGTCAGGAAGGGGCTGGAATCGTCTCTAGTGATGGAACAACTTTGTACCAGCACCGTGATCGCGGACTATTGGCCCATGTCTTTGCCAATCCGGCCGAATTAAAACGGCTGGTGGGAGATGCCGCGATCGGTCACGTGCGTTATGGCACCAGTGGTCATAACTCAATCGCCAATGTTCAGCCATTTCTTTATCATTTCCATGATGGCGACATTGCCTTAGCGCATAATGGTAACTTAACTAATGCGGTTACCTTACGGCGTCACCTTGAAGATGATGGGGCGGTTTTTCAGTCTGATTCAGATACCGAGATTCTGATTCACTTAATTCGTAAGCACATTAAAGAGGGCTTTATTCCAGCTCTCAAGAAAAGCCTCAACCAGGTGCACGGTGGCTTTGCCTTCTTGCTTTTGAAAAAGAATTGCCTAGTGGCCGCCTTAGATCCTAACGGTATCCGTCCGCTGTGTATTGGACGAATGGCCAACGGTGCCTATGTAGTTGCTAGTGAAACCTGTGCTCTCGATATTGTTAATGCTAACTTTGTTCGGGATGTTCAACCGGGCGAATTAATTGTGATCGATCGTGATGGGATGCATATCGATCACTACACAACCGATACCCAGTTAGCTATCTGCTCAATGGAATATATTTATTTTGCGCGGCCGGATTCGATCATTCACGGGGTGACGGTCCATAACGCTCGTAAACAGATGGGTCGTCTTTTGGCTCATGAACACCCGGTCGATGCCGATATGGTGATTGGGGTACCCAATTCATCCCTTTCAGCTGCTTCTGGTTACGCTGAAGAAATTGGCCTGCCCTATGAGATGGGCCTGATCAAGAGTCAATACGTTGCTCGGACCTTTATTCAGCCAACCCAAGCGTTGCGCGAACAAGGCGTCCACATGAAACTATCCGCCGTTCGGGGAGTAGTTAGGGGTAAACGGGTCGCGGTCGTTGATGATTCTATCGTCCGTGGTACGACCTCTCGTCAAATTGTTCAGATGCTGCGACACGCTGGAGCCAAAGAGGTTCACCTTTTGATTGCCTCACCGCCGTTTCGTTTCCCGTGTTTTTACGGAATTGATATCTCGACACGGTCTGAACTGCTGGCGGCCCACTACTCGGTAGAAGGAATGCGCCAACAAATCGGTGCCGATTCGCTTGGCTTTCTAAGCGTTGATAGTTTGATCAAGGCGATCAGCGTTCCCGATGCCGGGGATGCTCCCTATGGTGGTTTGACCGTGGCCTACTTTAATGGCCATTATCCGACACCACTGTACGATTACGAAGCTGGTTATTTGAAGTCATTAAACGAACAAGAGCGACGGGCACGAAAGGAACGATTATCATGAACCGTTACCAAGCAGCTGGCGTCAATGTCAACGCCGGCTATGAATTAGTTCACCGCATCAAGGCGGCAGTGAAATCAACCAACCGGCCAGGAGTGATGACTGGTATTGGCAGTTTTGGTGGCATGTTTGATCTGGGAAAGTTACATGTGAAACATCCAATCCTCATTTCCGGGACGGATGGTGTCGGTACCAAGTTATTAATTGCCCAAAAAATGGGTAAACATGATACGGTCGGCATCGATGTAGTAGCCATGTGTGTCAATGACGTCTTGGCCCAAGGCGCAGAACCACTCTTCTTCCTCGACTATATTGCGACTGGCCACAATGATCCAGCCAAGATGGCTGCCATTGTCCAAGGGGTTGCCGCTGGCTGCCGTGATGCTAAGACCGCCCTAGTTGGTGGTGAAACGGCTGAGATGCCGGACATGTATGCGCCAAGTGAATATGACCTAGCAGGAACCGTAACCGGGGTGGTTGAAAAAGATGAGTTACTGACGGCAGAACTTCCTCAAGCCGGAGATATCTTATTAGGCTTGCCATCAAGTGGCCTTCACTCCAATGGCTTTTCTCTGGTTCGGCAGATTCTCTTTAAAGATCATGATGTTCAACTGACTGACCGGCCTGCAGAATTGGGTGGTAAGACAGTTGGTGAAACTATTTTGACACCAACCCGGATTTATGTCCGTCAATTGCTGCCTTTGATTCACCAGCACTTACTTCATGGGATCAGTCACATTACTGGTGGTGGGTTAATCGAAAACGTTCCACGGATGTTTGGTGACCAACTCCAGGCAGTAATTGATCCATCGACTTGGCCATCATTACCGGTCTTTAACTACCTGCAAAAGCTGGGCCACTTACCAACCGCTGACTGTTTTCAAACTTTTAATATGGGCCTGGGGATTGTCCTGGCAGTAGCTCCCGAACAAGTAGCTACGGTTCAAAAGCAACTAAAAGCGGCCGGTGAAACAAGTTACCAGATTGGTCAACTTAAGGCCCGACCGGCTGGCCAAGAGAAGATTGTGATTAAGTGAGGCATTAATAAAATGAAAACTGCAATTTTTGCATCGGGCAACGGCACTAACTTCGAAGCTTTAACTAAGCATTTTCAAGCTGGTGACTTACCTGGTGAACTAGCATTACTATTTTGTAACCACCCGAAGGCTCCGGTGATGGCCCGGGCCAAGCGGCTTGGTGTGCCAGCAGTGGCCTTTACGGTTAAATCCTGTGGGGGTAAGGAAGCCTACGAGAAAAAACTCTTGGGCGTCCTGCAAAAGTATCAAATTGACTTTATTGCCCTGGCTGGATACTTACGGGTAGTTGGTCCAACCATCTTAAATCATTATGACCACCGAATCATTAACTTGCACCCGGCTTGGTTACCGGAATACCCAGGACTACATTCAATTGAACGCGCCTTTAATGACCACCGCAGCCAAACGGGGGTCACGGTTCATTATATTGATGCCAACTTGGATTCTGGGCCAATTATTGCTCAGTGTCATGTTCCTATTCGAAATGATGATACTGAGGAAACTTTGGAAGCTCGGGTTCACGCAACGGAACACCAGTTATACCCGTTGGCGTTAAAAGAAGCATTGCTGGCATTAAACGAAAAGGAGAATTAAGTCATGAAACGTGCATTGGTAAGTGTATCTGATAAGAAAAATCTGGTTCCTTTTGTTAAAGGCCTGACAGAAAACGGCTACGAGATTGTTTCTACCGGTGGGACCAAGAAAGTACTCGATCAGGCTGGTATTAAGACGATCAGTATTGAAGACGTTACCCATTTTCCGGAGATCCTCGACGGCCGGGTTAAGACCCTGAATCCTTATGTTCATGGTGGCCTCTTAGCACGCCGGGAATTGCCAGAACACATGGCCACCCTTAAGAAACTTCACATTACCCCGATTGACCTTGTTTGCGTCAACCTTTACCCATTTAAGGAAACGATTGAACAGCCGAACGTTAAACTTGCTGATGCTATTGAAAACATTGACATTGGTGGCCCATCGATGGTGCGGTCTGCTGCGAAAAACTATCGTGACGTTACCGTTGTCGTTGACCAGGGCGATTATGACCAAGTGCTAAATGAGATTAAGACAAATGGCAATACCACACTTGATACCCGGGCCAAGCTTGCCGCCAAAGCCTTCCGTCACACTGCCGCTTACGATGCCTTGATCTCTCAATACTTGACTAAGCAAGTTGGCCTGGAGGATCCAGAACAATTAACCCTAACCTGGAACCTTAAGGAAACGATGCGTTACGGGGAAAACTCCCATCAAAAAGCTTGGTTATATGAGGATGCCTTACCGAAGGCTTATTCCGTTTTGTCCGCAAAACAACTCCATGGTAAGAAATTGTCTTATAACAACATTAAGGATGCTGATGAAGCCCTACGTTGTATTCGAGAATTTGACCAGCCGACTGTTGTCGCAATGAAACACATGAATCCTTGTGGTATTGGCCGGGGTACTACGCTAGAACAAGCTTGGGACCGGGCCTATCAGGCTGATCCTGTTTCCATTTTTGGTGGGGTCATTGCCCTGAACCGCAAAGTAGATCTAGCAACTGCCCAAAAGATGCACAAGATCTTCCTGGAGATTGTCATTGCTCCCGGCTTCGATGACGACGCCTATGCTGTATTAGCCAAGAAGAAGAATATTCGTTTACTTAGTCTTGACTTCTCTAAGAAGAACGAGCCGACTAAACATGAAGTGGTTTCCGTGATGGGCGGGATGCTGACTCAAGAACAGGATACTTTGCAGGAAGACTACCATGACTGGAAGTGTGTCACCGATGTCAAGCCAACCGAAGACCAGCTTAAGACATTGATGTTTGCTTGGAAGGCCGTTAAGCATGCTAAGTCTAATGCCATCGTGGTGGCCAATGACGAACGAACACTCGGCGTTGGTGAAGGTCAGCCTAACCGAATTGATTCTCTGAAAATTGCTGTCAAGCACGCTGGGGACGCAATCGATGAATGGACCGTAATGGCTTCCGATGCCTTCTTCCCGTTTGGTGACTGTTGTGAATTTGCCGGCAAGCACGGTATCAAGGCCGTAGTCCAGCCGGGTGGTTCTATTCGCGACCAAGAATCCATTGATATGGCGAACAAGTATGGCATTGCCATGGTAATGACTGGCGTTCGGCATTTCCGTCACTAAATTAATTGAGGAGGTCAAAATGATGGCAGAGCAAGTCAATGTTTTGGTTGTTGGTGAAGGCGGCCGTGAATTTGCTATTGCTCATAAGCTTCAGCAAAGCAAGCATGTTAAACAGGTTTATTGTGCTCCTGGCAACGTAGGGATGACCACGGTTGGTGTTCAACCAGTTGCCATTGCGGAAACTGATTTTGCGGGTTTAATTAAATTCGCCAAAGAACACCAAGTTGCCTGGACTTTTATCGGCCCCGAAGATTGTCTGGTAGATGGAATCGTTGATGACTTTCGTGCCGCTGGACTGAAAGCCTTTGGCCCGACTGCCCGGGCCGCACAACTCGAAGGCTCTAAGGACTACGCCCTCAACTTTATGAATCAGTATGGTGTGCCAACTGCGCGACACGCTTCCTATCGTGATCAAACAGCGGCCATTAAGCATGTTGACCAGTTTGGCTTCCCGGTCGTTATTAAGGAAAACGGCCTCGCTGGAGGTAAGGGGGTCGTAATTGCTCAAGACCGGCAGACGGCTATCCAAACTATTAAGGACATGTTTGCCAGTGGCCAAGCGCGCTTAGTATTAGAAGAGTGTCTGCAGGGACCCGAGTATTCAATGTTTGTCCTGCTCAGTGATGGCCATTATCGTATTTTGCCGATGGCTCAGGACCATAAGCGTGCTTATGATGGTGATCGCGGCCCTAATACTGGGGGAATGGGCTCCTACAGTCCATTACCGCAGCTGAGTGCACAAGACCACCGACGCATGATTGATGAAGTGGTGGTGCCAACCGTGAAGGGATTAGTAGCGGGTGAATATCACTACCACGGCATTCTTTACATTGGCCTGATTATGACAGTTGATGGTCCGAAGGTAATTGAATATAACGTCCGACTCGGCGACCCAGAAACCCAAGTAATTCTTCCCCGGTTGAAGACGGACCTCTTTGAACTAGTCGATGCTGCCTTAGATGACCGTGCCATGCCAGCGATTGAGGTTGATCCTGCGGCTTGTTTTGGAGTGGTTCTGGCTTCTCAGGGTTATCCTAAAAAGCCAGTTCATGGACAAGACCTCGGAAAGTTTCCAACTGCCGATGGAATTGAGATTGCCTATGCTAATGTTAATGGTAAGCTTGACGATCTCCATGGTGCCGGAGGACGACTTTTGATGGTGTTGGCTCAATCCGCTAGTCTCCAGGATGCTCATGACCGGGTGTACCATTATCTTGGTCAGTTGGATGAGCCAGAATGCTTTTACCGTCATGACATTGGTGCCAAGGCAGGCCTAAAATAAGTTAATTAAACGCGTCTTACTAATAACGGTATGGCGCGTTTAATTTTCGTGACTATTTTCACAAAAAGTGGGTGATTTAGCATCTTTCTATTGGCATTTATCCGGGATTGGATTAAAATA
>NZ_JBFLGB010000016.1:0-29043 GCF_041859915.1 Limosilactobacillus sp. | reverse complement strand
CAGGCGCGAAAGCTCGGCCCCCATGGCTTCAACGTCGCCGATGATGCGGTGCGCATGGCGCAGGACCGTCTGGCCCGCCGCCGTGATTTTCACGCCGCGCGTATGCCGTTCGATCAATGGCAATCCGATCAGGGATTCCATATCGGCAATGCGCCGGCTGACCGCGGAGGGCGCGATGAACTCGCGCTGCGCCGCCCGGGCAATGCTGCTTTCCTGGCACACGGCGGCAAACAGGCGCAGCGTGGTCAGGTCGAGTTTTCTAAGTATGTTTTCCATGATTTGCCAGCCTTTCATACTAATAATTATATCATATAATATGCTGTCCATGTGTATGCTGAACACAAAAAGGGCAATTCATCACGTCCTTAAAAGAACCTGTTTCCTTGCCCACTTTCAAAAAGACTGATAGGGAAGAATAGGACTTCCCTTGTCAGTCTTTTTTATTAATTATAGTTTTCATTATTCAACGGCCATCCGTTTAAACATTAAGCCAGGAACGGCGTTAAGGTCCAATCCAGCCCGATCACCGTGTTGATAATTAATATAACCAGCAGCACCAATCATTGCGGCATTATCGCCACAGAGTTTTAACGGTGCCTGAAGCATGGAAACCTCTGGATGGTACTTAGCCATGTCATGGTCCAATCGCTTTCGCAGGCCGTGGTTAGCAGCAACCCCACCAGCAAGGATCAGTTGCTTAACTGGGTAACGATCTAAGGCCCGCATGGTCTTCTCGGCTAAAACATCAACGACACTCTGCTGGAAACTAGCAGCTAAGTCGTAATTGCTTAACTGTTCACCACGTTGATGTGCATTATGGACAGTATTAATAAAGGCACTCTTCAGGCCACTGAAGCTGAAGTCGTAATTGGCCTCTTTTTCCATTGCGCGGGGAAAATGAAAGGTATCTTTGCCTTGGGCCGCCCATTCATCAATGGTCTTCCCAGCCGGGTAATTGACACCAAGTACTCGACCGATCTTGTCATAGGCTTCACCAGCCGCGTCATCTCTAGTTTCACCAATAATCTCATACTGGTGCTCTCGTGGCATATAAACTAGTTCGGTATGTCCCCCTGAAACCAGCAGGGCCATCTGAGGGTACTTAAATTCACCAACGTAACGGGCCGCATAGAGGTGCCCAGCCATGTGGTTAACCGGGATCAACGGAAGATGATGAGCCCAAGCAATTACCTTGGCCGCCGTTACCCCCACCAGAAGTGAGCCAACTAATCCTGGCCCATAGGTAATCGCTACCGCCGCCAGGTCGTCATAATTAACTTTAGCCTCGGCCAATGCCTGATCAGTACAACGGGTGATCCATTCAATGTGGTGACGACTAGCAACTTCAGGAACCACGCCCCCAAAACGCTGGTGACTATCAATTTGGGTGGCTACGATATTACTTAGAATTTTTGTACCGTTTTCCACCACTGCTACACTTGTTTCATCACAGCTGGTTTCAAACGCCAAAATCAATGTTCGTTCTGCCATAACTTACTTAGATCCTTCCTTATTCAACAAGCTTATCTTCATATCGATCGCATCCTCATGGTTATCAAGGTAGTAACGATGCTTAATCCGTCGTTCACGAAAGCCCAATTTTTCATATAGTTGACGAGCAACCAAATTATGAACCCGCACCTCTAAACTAACCGAACGTAATTGGAGGTGGTGAGCATAATTAATCGCTGTTTTTATCAGGTAAGTACCTACCCCATGCCTCTGATAACCAGGAGTGATACCAATATTAGTAATGTGAAGGTCAAATTTATACCAATCGATAGACATACCAACAAAGCCCATTACCAAGCCATCGTCAACCACCACAAGATAAAGGCGATCCTGTGGTCGTTTCAATTCAACTTGAAAAGCAGCATAACTCCAGGGAGCGGTACCGTAAATATTACGTTCAATGTTAACTATTCTTTGAATATCGGTCTCCGTTGCCGTCCGCACCACATATTGGTGACCCTTAATCATCACCATGCGCTGGGCAAAGCTTAACGACGGCCAATGCTGACCTGCCAACTTAAAATGACACCAGTGCTTAAACTTCGCGAACATAGTTTTTCCGCGTCTCCCCCGGATGAAGCTTTTGCCAGTTAGCTTCAGCCTCGGTAATTCGCAGATAATGGGGCACAAACGGATCAATCTCCTTAACGGCCGGCTCCTGCTCACCAGCTAATGCCAATTGGTAAGTCGATGGCACCCCATAAGCCCGCGGCGCTAAAGTAACGTTATTCGGTAAAGTATCAAATTGGGCAGCAATCCGTTTAGTCAAATGTCCTACCAAGATGACTGGCTGACCTACCTTGGCCAGTTGGTCTAATAGGGTCTTCATGGCGAGGTGCTGGTCTTCAATTCGGTTAATCAGCTTACCATTCTGCCATTGGTATGCCCCAGCAAAAACGTTCCCCCGTCGGGCATCGAAAAATGGTACGATGATGTTCTTGGTTGTAGGTAACACGTTCCGTGCTACGACTGCCAGACTAGAAATACCAACCAAGTCTTTATTTAAGGTATCAGCCAGGACCTTAGCCGTAGTTGCGGCAATCCGAATCCCGGTATAAGAACCGGGCCCCTGGGCTACTACAACCCGGTCGATATCTGCTGGTTGCCATTTGACCAGTTTAAAAAGCCGATCTACCGTGGGCATTAAGTAAATGCTATGGTTGCGAACCATATTCAGCGTCGTGGTGGCCAATAGTTGATCATCTTCCACCAGGGCAACACTCATTGGGTGGTTCGAGGTATCAATTGCTAAGACTTTCATTTATTCAGCACGTCCTTTCAATCACAACTAACATCTTATCACAACTGCTCCACTTCGTCGCCGTTGATTAACTAACTAGAGACTTAATAATTATTATCAAAAAAATCCGCTGCCGGTTGACAGCGGATTTTACTTTCAAATTAGTTGACTAGTCACGGTCATCATAGCCCTTCGGATGAGTGGAGTGCCACTTCCAAGCAGTCGCGATAATATCATGAACATCATCATACTTTGGCTTCCAACCAAGAACGGTCCGGGCCTTATCACTAGCAGCAACTAATGAATCTGGGTCACCAGGACGCCGCGGAGCCATCTTTGCCGGAATTGGTTTTCCAGTAACATCACGGGCAGCCTCTAGCATTTGCTTGTTAGAGAAGCCAGTGGAAGAACCGAGGTTAAAGGCGTTAGATTCATTGCCAGCTTCCAAGTACTTAAGTGCCAAAATATGAGCATCAGCTAAGTCCATAACGTGAACATAGTCACGAACATTAGTACCATCAGGAGTATTGTAGTCATCACCAAAGATACTCAATTCATCCCGTTTGCCAGCAGCAACCTGGAGAATGATTGGTACCAGGTGAGTCTCTGGATGGTGATCCTCACCAATCGTGCCATCAGGAGCAGCACCGGCAACGTTAAAGTACCGGAGAGCTACAAACTTGATACCATATGCCTTATCAGCCCAGGCAATCATCTTTTCCATCATTAGTTTAGATAGACCATACGGGTTAATTGGCTTCTGAGGGTCAGTTTCCTTAATTGGCATGTGTTCTGGTACACCATAAGTTGCCGCCGTGGATGAGAAGACAATGTACTTAACGTGGTGGTCACGCATTGCCTCCAAAAGGGTAATCATGCCACCGGTGTTGTTATCAAAGTATTTCAACGGCTTCTTCATTGATTCAGGAACAATGGAGAAGGCAGCAAAGTGAACGACTGCCGTAATGTCTTCGTTATCAAAAATCTTGTCTAAAAACTTTCGATCCCGAATATCACCTTCGTAAAACTTTGCCTTTGGGTTAACCGCAGCCCGGTGACCCGTTGACAAGTTATCAGCTACAACTACGTCTTGACCATGTTCCACTAAGTCTTTGACCATATGGGAACCGATATAACCGGCACCACCAGCAACTAAAATTGCCATTCCAAATTCCTCCTTAATATCGACTGCCTAACCATCATGACTAGTTAGTGTTTTTTATCCTTCACCTGGCATTGTAGCACAGTTTAAAGGCACTGACGAGTAAATTTTAGTAAATATTAAGTAAAAATGGAAACGCTTCATTTGAAGGCTTAGAGGTTTTCTAAATTCTCCAGGTCAATCGCGTGTTCTAAGTACTTAAAGAGTACCCCTTCTCGAAGTCCACTGCTAGAAAAACTGACTTCATCAATCGCTAGTTGACGCATTAATGCTAAAAGAGGAAGGAGTCCCCCAATGATCACGTCGGCCCGTGCCTTCATTACACCCCGCGTTTGGGCTCGGGTCGCCTGGTCGGCTTCGATCAATTGGTGCATAATTCCAAAAGCCGTCTTAGAACGAATTGTCAAACCATGAACCGGTTCTGCTTTGCCATCGACGGCATTCCGCCACCGATAAACTTTAGCCAGAGCCCGGTTACTACCACCCAAGGCCACGATTCGGGTGCGACGAAAACGATTAAGCCACTGTTGATGTGACAAAATTTCATCAACCTCAACCATCGCATCAAAGAGGTCAGCAGCCTTAATCCGGTCACCCAGGTGATAACGCTGAGAAAGAATTACCGAACCTACCGGAATGCTAACCGTTTCTTCGGCCGCACCGTTATCAACAGCAATCAATTCCATGCTGGCTCCCCCGGTATCAATAATAATTCCGCGGTCAAGCGATAGAGTTTTAATCACACCAACATAGTCCAGATAAGCTTCTTGCTCACCGGTGATAACCCGAAACTTAAATCCGGTTTCCTTTTTGACCCGTTTCAAAAATGCTTGCTGGTTCCTGGCCTGGCGAACTGCCGCCGTAGCCACGGCAACAATCTTACCTTGGTCATACTGGTTGCAAATCTTACGAAAATCACGTAAAGCTTTAATCGTTCGATTTATCGGGACCGGTTTAAGCATTTTCTCCGGCCCCATATGAGATGACAAACGAACGTAACGCTTTTCATAATGCCTAGTGATGGCCTGACCATTCTTTTGTAATTCACTAATCTTTAAACGAACCGAATTAGAACCAAGGTCAATTACTGCTAGGTTAGTCATGGGAGTCATCCTTCCCATTGTTAAGGTGGAGTGACGGAACGTGCTTACTCAAAGTCGTAAAGACGGAAGATAAGTGCCGCTGAGCCTTTCGTTGGTGCTTTTCCTGCTTATTCCGCTTTTCAGCTTCAGCCACAAAGTATTCCTGGGCAATGAACGGCTTAGCACCGTGACGATTAATTCGTTCATAGTGGTCACCAACTAGGATTCGGGCCTTGGTATTATCCTTCCACATGGCATTGAGAATGTGAATAGCACGAGCCTTGGTATCAGTCTCTTTAACCGGGTAAAGTTCCTCTACCCGTCGATTAAGGTTCCGGGTCATCATATCAGCAGACGCCAGATAAATCTCTTCATGACCGTTATTCTTGAAGTAGTAAATCCGGGAGTGTTCGAGAAAGCGACCGATAATGGAACGTACTTCAATATTGCCATGCAATTCTGGCAAGTCGTTACGCAGGCAGGTAATCCCCCGAACGATCAACTGAACCTTAACTCCATTAGCAGCAGCATCGTAAAGCCGGGCAATGATCTGTTTATCAGACAGCGAATTCATCTTCATCCGAATCAACGCCGGATTACCACTCTTGGCTACCGCAATCTGCTCATCAATCTTTTGGTTGATAAACTTCCGGATACCGTCTGGTGAAACCCGTAATTGACGGAAATATGGTGGTCGGGCAAAACCGGACAACATGTTGAAGAGATTGGTCATATCAATGCCAATCTCATGGTCGCAGGTAAAGAGGCCCATATCAGTATAGAAGTGAGCAGTAACATCATTATAGTTCCCGGTGCCTAAGTGCATATAACGCCGCAAGCCATCTTCATCCCGTCGAATAACTAGGGTAGTCTTACAGTGAGTCTTTAGGCCAACCAGGCCATAGATAACGTGGCAACCCATTTGCTCCAATCGTTGGGCCCACCGAACGTTGTTTTGCTCATCGAACCGGGCTTTAACTTCAACCAGGACGGTGACTTGCTTCCCCCGCTGAGCTGCCATTCCCAGGTACTTGATAATCGGTGAATTGCCGGAAACCCGATAAAGAGTCATCTTAATCGCTAGGACTTGTGGATCAAGTGCTGCCTGGTGGATAAAGTTGACCACGGCGGCAAAGTTATCATATGGGTGCTGCATCAAATAATCCTTCTTGCGAATTGCCGCAAAAATATTGTGATCCATATCCATCACTGGGTTAAGGTAGGATTTAAACGGCTTATACCGCAAGTCGTCGTGACCATCGACCATCCCGGATAACTTCTTCAAGAAGGTCAAGTCAACTGGGCCATCAATTCGGTAAAGGGAGCGTTCATTGACGTGCAAATTATCAATCAGTTGGTTTTCTAGCCAGGGATCAATATCATGTTCAACTTCTAGCCGCATCACTTGGCCGTGCTCACGGTCCCGCAATTGTTGTTTAACGGCCCGCAAAAGATCAGAAGTATCCTCTTCAGCCACGTCGAGGTCCATATCCCGCATAACACGGTAAGTGGCCGTCTTAATAATTTGGTAACCAGGGAAGAGCAAGGACAAGAATTCCTTGATCAGCTCATCGATTAAAATGAAGTTATTTTCTCCTGGTAGACGAATTAGTCGTTTGTAAATACCCGGAACCCGAACGGTGGCAAACTTGATATCCGATTCTTGTGAATCATCATGGGGTTCGTTTTGGTGACGCTTAACTTCTTGGTCCCCTTCCAGAACCTCCTTAGTCTTCATCGAGGCAGCCTTTTGCTGCGGATCACGCCGTAATTGAACAGCAATGTTAAGTGAATTGTTGGAAATAAATGGGAATGGGCGTGAACTATCATCAGCCATCGGTGTCAATACCGGCATCAATTCATCGTTAAAGTAACGACGAATAAATTCATATTGCTTATCGTTGAGATCT
Organism: Limosilactobacillus sp.; assembly: GCF_041859915.1. Taxonomy (GTDB): domain Bacteria; phylum Bacillota; class Bacilli; order Lactobacillales; family Lactobacillaceae; genus Limosilactobacillus. The sequence continues at coordinate 22,137 of NZ_JBFLGB010000016.1, read as the reverse complement.
TTAATATGGAGAATATTAATATTTTGCTTAGCCAGGTCAGGAATAACTTGTTGGTTATAAACCTGGTAACGTTCCTCCACCATTCGGTGTTCTTTCTCATTTACCGCATCTAATTGTTCCTGTGGCGTTAAGCCTGAGGCATCGGTGGTAGTAACGTTAGCCGCCGCTAGCTTATGCAATGAAGCCACCCGGACCATAAAGAACTCATCGACGTTACTCTGGGTAATGCCTAAGAAATTAGCCCGTTCCAATAACGGGTTATGTTTGTCAGTTGCTTCCTCGAGAACTCGGCCATTAAAATCGAGCCAGCTTAATTCCCGGTTAACGTAATTTTCTGGTTTATAAAAGTCTTTATACATCTTAATTTCTGCCCCTCTCAATCAATACTGGTTTGATGCCGAACACGTCGTTAAACAACTTGGACTTTTTACTAAAAGACCATTTTTCCAAAACCAAATCATCATCAGCTGTCGCTTTAATCTTTAATAAGTGGTCATTAGTCAGTTGTAGTTTAACAGATGAAATCTTTTGCTGACGCGAATCATCAAGCGCGTCAACCAATCTTAAAATTGCCGCCAACTTGGCAACCGTCATCTGAATATCATCATCCATGTGGCGGTAATGGGCTTGGTTAGCCGTTGGTGATTCGGCGCTGTGATAACGGGCTACCTCAGCAATGATTTGATTATCTTTATCTGATAAGCCAATCAACGGGTTTGCTTCCAGAATATAAGCCGAGTGACGATAATGACCTTGCTGATTAATAAAGTTGCCGATGTCATCAACCTTGCTGGCAATCTCCAATAACAACCGGGCATGGTTATCCAAACGGTGGATTGGCCGCAATTGGTCGAAGAATTGACAAGCAAAATTGGTAACAAATTTCTGGTGAGCCGTATCAACCCCGTAACGTTGGGCGATATCGTCAGCTGACGTTCGAATCATCGCGTTAATCTGACTCTGAGCACCACTATCAGTGATGCCATTAACCAGGCCATCCATCATTGAGATATTGGTAACGGCAATTCGTAACGGATTAACCAGGTGGGCAGTTCGGGCAATCACAAGGTAGTTTGATAAGTTGCTTTGGTGTTCCTGATCGGATAAGGCACTGCTAATCCAAGCTCCATGTTTACCTGGCCGAACGCCGAGTTCCTGATTAACCTTTTGAAGTGGAGCCTTAGGAACCTTAGCTAGGCGTTCGCCGCGCGGAATATAATGTCGGTTTAAAAGCGAAGCATTTTGAATTAGTAGAACGGTCTTCTTCTTACGCTTTAACTCTGGAGCAATGTATTCCAATTTTGAACTGATATAGTCTTGAATAATCTCCTGAGGATTAGTCGTAGTCTGTCGTAATCGTTGAACCAACCGGCTAATCTTGGCACTTCCCAAATCCAGGTCCCATAACTTCTCAAAGTTACCATGGTGGAAGAAAGCTAAGGTAACCGAGTCCAGTCCCAACGTTAGTAAATAAAGGCAGTGTTTACTAAGGGACTTAAATTCCGGCAAGGTAGTGACTACACATCCCATTGTCTGGGCCATCAGCTGGTTATTATTTAACCATTGAATCCGCAAGCCGGTCCGCACTTCCAATTGATCAGCTACGTAACGTGCATTAACTGGGTCCAGATCTTCAAATGCCCCATAGAAATGAACATCTTTAACTTGATAGTCTTTTAGCAGTTGTTTAAAGCCTGCCAAATTATTTACGATTGCTGCCATATTTTGCGCATAATTTGCAATGTTGCCACTGCCAACCATTAGCGCACCCGAGTGAACATCATTGATCACCCGTCCCTTTGGCAATTCTAAGATTCGTAGACTAACTTGGTTAGGCTCCAAATAAATCACTGCAGTTAATGAATTCTTCACGCCAACCACTCCTCTTTTTGATAATTCTTTATCTATTGTTAATTATAGAACATTCATTGTCCGCTCCGTAGTAAATGGTGCAAAATTAATGAAAAAGAAGCTATTTCGTAAAAAATAGCTTCTTTTGATACAAATTTAACGATTAATCCATTGAAATTCTGCAATAGTACATTTTTGTCCAGCAACTACAATCTCATGTCGACTGGTTAAGCGGTCGGCTGCTCTTATAACTTGAAAACGACTGGTTACCATCGAATTCTCACGAACTTCACGTTGATATTTAATCACCATCCGTACTAACTGATGAGTACGCAAGAATTGACCGCCAAGTGGATCTAATAACCAATCAAAGTAACGGGCGTTATTGACGTGGTGGTTGACATCAATATCAAAGTAACGAACCCGATAAGTCTGCTCATGAGAATGTTCAGTAGTAATTGTTTCAATTCTTTTCAACCGGGGAACCTGATTCTTTAGTGGTGAATCAAACCGGGTAATCAATTTTTGAGGAATCGACATTAAGCGCCGCTTTTTCAAGTTCATAAAAACAAAGATTGCATGAAAATGTGCATATCGCACTTGGTGGTTAGGATCGGTCATCCAAAATTCCCGTAAAGCAAAAAAACGATTATAGGAAACAGCGCGGGTACCTAGAATTACCCGGTCACCAAATGTCGGTTGCTTCGGAGAAAATTCACCTTCGTAGCCGGTAATCACCCAGCCACCACCAGTTGCCTGAATCGTTGCAGTATCCATGCCTAGAAAACTACTATGCGCATCTGAGACCATTGACATCATGCTCAAAACCATGCTGAGACTAGGATGGCCGGTATCATCACATTCGTAATAAGTCAACAAATGGGGCATCTCAAATACTTGTTTACTTTGCTGTAAGTTCATTTTGCTTCCTTCTTTATAGGTTATGGTACTGCTTATATAGTTTTTGGCGCTTCACCCCATTGCGTTTAGCAATTAGCTTGATTGCCGCATTAGTCGATAAGCCATCAACAATTGCTGCATCAACCTGTTCGGTCAATGACTTTGGCTGGCCTTGATCTCGTTTCTCAGTAGGATGAGGATTACCACCTACCAAGATGACAAATTCTCCCCGGGCTTGGTGATTAGCAAACCAATCGCGCATCTCTCCAAGCTTTCCTCGATTAAACTCTTCATACCGTTTGGTCAATTCCCGAGCTACAACAACGGGACGCTGATCACCAAAAACCTCGGCCATTGTCGCTAGGGTCTTCTTCAACCGGTGCGGAGCCTCATAAAAGATCATTGTCTCCGGCCGATTAACCATCTTTTCCAGAGCAGTCACCTGCTGCTGGTGTTTGCGTTCCAAAAAGCCATAGAAGTAAAACGGTTGCGGGGTTAGCCCGGAAGCAATCAATGCTGTCAGGCCGGCATTGGCTCCCGGCAACGGAACTACTGGAATCCCGGCTTTAATTGCGGCTACTACCAATTCTTTACCGGGGTCCGAAATCGACGGCATCCCCGCATCACTGCACTGGGCAATTTTCAAGCCGGCCTGCAATTTAGCTAGTAATTCTGGAATCCTTTGCTCCGTATTGTGCTCATGAAAGCTAATCTCACGGGTAGCAATCTGAAAATGATTCAAAAGCTGCTGCGTGTGGCGAGTATCTTCGGCTGCGATTAGGTCAACATCACGCAATGTTTTGACTGCTCGAAAGGTCATGTCATCCAGGTTGCCGATCGGTGTCGGTACTAGGTAAAGACAGCCACCAGTTTGATTTTTAAAACTACTAATCTGTTGCATAGTTCACCTACTTTGCTTGATCCGCATCATGACCAAAAATTACATCGGTACAAAAGGCGCAGGATTCCCCTGGTGCAAGGCGCTTACCAAAGTATTCATTGCAGACATGAAAGCCCTGCTGGTAGAGCTCTTTAAGGTTTTGACGTGAACCCGATAATTGTGGTTCACCATTCTGATCCTTCATTTTCTTAATAACCTTGCGCAAGTGATCATTTTCAATCGAAAGCTCTACGTTCTGCTCCAAAACTGACGTAATCTGATTTTGAAGCTGCTCCATGTTGGCCACTAATTCACGGGTCTGTTTGGTCACCTGGGCAAAACGATCATAAATATTCTCATGTGCTTGTTGTTCACTCATGTTTTTGCCCCCGCAATACTCGAATGATCCGAATCGTCAATTGTTCTACAATATTTTGAAAATTAATATTTTGACTGAGTTCATGACGAATTCCTAATGTCAGTTGGCTAACTGCTAAAAGTTGGTCAATTGAATAATGACCAGCTAAGGCACTTACCCGGCCTTCACTGAAGTGTAAACGATCCTGATCTGTGATACCGTTAGCCACCAATAAAGTATCACGCCAAATCAGGGTGATTAGGTCCAGTAAAACCTCCTGCTTCTTACGGTCCGTTGCCAATTTTTGCAGTTCCGTTTGCACTTCAACAAACGCTAGCAGGTTTCCCCGCCCAACTTGGTCGAACCACTTAAACACACCAGCGATTGCCTGTTCGAACCAATCATCTCGGCACCATGCTTGCACCTCAGCCACGGAATCAGTTAAACCAATTGCGATCAGTCGTTGATCAGGTGCCACCCCAGCCTGGGCTAATTGAGTTAATAATGCGGCCCGTGACAAAGGTTGCATTTCAATTATCTGAGTTCGTGAACGAATCGTTGGGAGAACCGCGCTCTTATTACTGGTTAGCATTAAAATGTAAACTCCGGGTCCTGGTTCTTCGATGAACTTAAGCAAACTATTAGCTGCCCCGGTGGTCAACTTATCCGCATCTTTTATAATAAAAAGCTTCTGGTTACCCTCCATTGCACTCTTAGTAAATTCAGCCTTTAAGTGCCGAACCTCGTCGACCTTAATCTGACGGCCCTGTGTTGCAGCAGTCACAATATCGGGATGGTTACCAGTCAGGACCCGTTGACACTCGGCACAGGTAAGGTCCGGTTCATTGTCAATGGGGTGCAAACAGAAAAGGCGCAGGGCAAGCCACCGCGCAATTTCCTCTTTACCAGAACCGGTCGGCCCTACTAATAGGTAAGCATGGGCCAGTTCATGATTATTTAAAACTCGCTTTAAGCGCTCAACAATCCGCGGTTGGAGTTGTTCCGCTTGTGGATGTGTTTCTTCGTTCACACTGATTCCTCACTTAGAACTTAATAAATCGGTCAACTGGTAGGACAAAGACTGTCGCACCACCGACCCGAACATTAACTGGAAAGGCCGAGCCACCCTCGACATCATGCATTTGGGACGATAGGTATTGTTCACGCGATTTAGCATTTTTCTTAATCACGTCCAGCACGTCTTGAACACGAGCATCCTCGACCCCAATCAGAAAGGTGGCATTTCCTTCACGCAAAAAGCCTCCTGTTGTGGAAAGCTGGGTCATTCGAATATTAGCGGCGGTCAAAGCCTTGCGCAGGCGGTTACTGTCCTTGGATTGGACAATTACGACAAGCATCTTCATGGTAATCACCTCTCAGAATTCGTCAGTAAACAATTCAGGAAACTTGGTATGGATAGCGATTTTAACATCACTCACTACCTGATCAAGGGATTGGCTAGCATCAATTTTTTTGATCCGCTGGGGGTCAGCCTTTTGCAGGCGCAAATAAGAATGACGAACGGCCTGGTAAAAAGCCAGTTGTTCTTGGTCCAAACGGTTAATCTGATCGGCCCGGTGGGTTGCAATCCGTCGTAAGCCTAATTCTGTTGGAATGTCCAAATAGATCGTCAATTCCGGCAACAAGCCATCAATAGCAAACCGGTTGATCTGCCAGACCGCCTGTTCACCTAACCGCCGACCTGCTCCCTGGTAGGCAATTGAACTATCAACATAGCGATCACATAAAATTACCTTGCCAGCCGCTAACGCAGGCCTAAGATCTTCCACCACATGCTGCCGTCGAGAAGCCGCAAAAAGCAACGCCTCGGTTCGAGAATCCATATCGGTGTTTTGACGATCAACGAGAACCCGACGAATTTGTTCAGAAATTCGGTCACCACCCGGTTCTCGGGTATACATCACTTTGGAGGTACCCAGCTGTTTTTCTAGGTCCGCACGAATTGCCTTTAGAACACTGGTCTTCCCAGCACCGTCAGAGCCTTCAAAGGAAATAAATTTACCCTTCATTCAATTGCCTCCTAACGACTAACTACACCCTGGTTAAGTTGGCCATGGACATGATATTTACGCGCCAGGCGATACAAGTACAGGTACTTCTGCTCCTGCAAGTGGGCCCGGTCGTGAAGCTCAGTATTAATGTTAGCTTCATAAACCGCCCGTTCCGTCTCTCGAGCATGGTCCCAACTGGCTTTAACCGAATAGATCGTTGCTAACAGATGTTCATTGCGTTCTCGTTCAACTGCATGTTTAGTATGCTTAAATAACATACTTACATCTCCGTTCGTCCTTGAACCGCCTTAAAGAGGGTCATCTCGTCAGCATAATCAATATCGGCTCCCACCGACAGGCCGTGAGCTAAACGGGTAACTTTAATTCCCGCTGGCTTAATCAATTTAGCCAAATAACCTGCCGTCAATTCACCATCAGATGAAGCGTTGGTAGCAATAATGACTTCCTTAACCTCATCACTCTTCTTGAGGCGTTTCAGAAGGCTTGTAATGTTAATATCCTCCGGGCCAGTTCCAGCCACCGGAGAAATAACTCCTTGAAGAACATGATAAAGGCCATGGTATTCATGCATCCGTTCCAGTGCCATAATATCTTGAGACTGTTCAACTACCAAGATCTTAGACCGGTCCCGGGTCTTATCTCGACAGATCGGGCACGGATCATCTTCGGTAATGTTACCGCAAATACTACAAGGGTGAAGGTCACGCTTGGCTGACAGAAGCGATTTAGCAAAGTCAGTGACATCATCATCATCCATTCCTAATGTGTAAAAGGCTAACCGGGTGGCGGTTTTTTGGCCAATTCCTGGCAACTTAGTGTAGCTCTCGATCAGTTTGGCAAGTGGTTCTGGATATTGCATTACATTCCCATCCCCCGAGTGTATTTGCCCAGGGTCTTCTGTGTGGCCTCATTAACCTTAGTAATACCATCATTAACGGCTGCCACTACCAGATCCTGAAGCATGTCAATATCATCAGGGTCAACGGCTTCCTTCTTAATCTGAAGGTCAACTAGTTTATTATCCCCGGTGAAAGTGGCCGTCACCATGTCATCAGGAGCCTTACCAACAAATTCTTGCTTGGAAAGTTCTTTGTGTTCAGCCATCATTTTCTTCTGCATGGCCTTAGCTTGTTTCATCATTTGTTGCATGTTCATTCCGCGCATCATAATTAAATCATCCTTTACTTTACATTAGTTGTCTTCAACTTTAACAATATCATCGCCAAATAAACGCTTGGCAGTTGCAACGGGGTTGGTAGACTGACTAGCAGGCTTGGTATCCTGACCAGATTTTCCATCAACCTTATCATCATTTGGTAGCGGTGGCTCTTCTGGCAACGGTGGTTCCTCTGGCAAAGGAGCCGTATCCTGAGTCGAGGCTTGACCAGCTGGTGAAACAGTATCAGCCGCTGATTTAGGCCCTATTGATTTAGCTTGGTGACGGGCCGGCGTTGAATTGGCCGTTGGTTGTTTAGTACTTTGACGGTGAGTAACCCGCTTATCAAGGCCATGTTCCTTAATATAGGTTGCCCGAATTCGAGGCCATTTGTTCTTGGGCACAAAGACCACTTGGTACTCAGTGCCTGCCAATTGTTGCAAAGCTTGTTCCATTGCCGTAATTAAATTTTCATCGGTTGTTGCTTCCTTAAACAAGAAAGCATAATCAAAGGCAACGATAACACCATTATCACTAGCCGCTACCGGCTTTGAAATGTGCAACAGTGATCGTTGGGGAACGGTCAAGTGGTTAAGCATGTCACCCCAAAGGTTTTGAATAGTAGTCAGGTCTTTACGCGTTGCGGCACCCAATACCGGATAAACTTGGTTGAGGTTAACTCGAACATTACGTTGCTGAACCCGGGGCTTACTAGGCTTATTGTTAACTCGTTGACCCGCCTGAGCTGTTAACTGTTTAACGGCTTGCTGGAGCTTTTGAACCTCTGACTGTAGATGTTGAATTGTTTGGTCAGCCGATGTATTTGGTTGGGTCATTGGTTGGCGGTCCACAGCTTGGGATTCATTGGTTACCGGTTGTCTATCCTTAATTTGACAAAGTTTCACCGTCAGAACTTCCAAGTAGACATCAGGATGAGTTGTGAATCGCATTTCCTCTTGAATATCGTTTAACTCGTCAATCATCTGATAAAGGATTGTTGAACTAACCGCTTTGCTTAATTCCTGAAAGTCTTCATCCTTTAAGCCGGTGCTAGCAACCATAATCAATTTGGGTGATTCCTGATATAATAGGATATCCCGAATAAAGGAAATCATATCTTCAATGAAGCGCTGGCCATCTTTGCCTTCACCAAGAATCTTCTGCATAGTAGCAAGGGCATCCGCGCTCTGCTGATGAGCCACTTCTAGGAAGTACTTTTTAAGTAACTGTTTGGTAACACTACCGGTGACCAAGAGTGCGTCATCAAGTTTGACGTGATTGTCACTAAAGGACAAAACCTGGTCAAGAATACTGAGGGCATCTCGCATCCCTCCTTCGGCCGCGTTAGCAATTACCCATAAAGCCTTTTCCTCATAAGTAACCTTTTTCTGATCAAGGATATACTTCATTCGATTAAAGGCATCCTGAGCAGAAATTCGGCGGAAATCAAACCGTTGAACCCGGGAAATAATTGTCAATGGGATCTTTTGCGGCTCCGTCGTCGCTAGGATAAAGATAACATTGGCCGGTGGCTCTTCCAAAGTTTTCAATAGGGCATTAAAGGCCCCCGTTGATAACATGTGGACTTCATCGATAATGTAAACCTTATAGTCGGCCTGGGTTGGTGCATACTTAGCCTTATCACGAATATCACGGATTTCTTCAACCCCATTGTTAGAGGCCGCATCAATTTCGATTACGTCGTTCAGTTGTCCCTTGGTAATTGCCTTGCAAATCTCACAGTGATTGCAAGGTTCACCATCCTTGGAATGATGACAATTGACCGCTTTAGCAAAGATCTTGGCCGCCGAGGTTTTCCCAGTACCACGCGGACCTGCAAAAAGATAGGCATGGCTAATCTGGTTAGTAATAATGGCATTCTTTAGTGTTTGGGTCACAACCTGTTGACCAACTAATTCATCAAACCGTTGCGGACGCCAAACCCGGTATAGTGCCTGGTAACTCACGCTAGCCCTCCTTTCTCAAATCAAATGCTATTAAATATTATACAAGTTTTTTCAAATGAATGGGGTAATCTGTTTCGAAAATAAGTCAAACCTTAATTGAAAATTAAATAGGCCCGCGATAAGTTTTCCTTATCTACGGGCCTAGTTCATTATCTCGTCAACTTAGAGCACAAGCTGCTTCATACTTAGTGCTGCTTCCTTCCGGACCTGACACGGTTCGTAAGCGCAACCTTGCTCTAAGGCCTTACGGCAAATACAATGTTACACTACTTTGCACTAAATTGCTAGCCCTTTGCCCGCCGTTTTTTACGAGCGGCCTTACGGCGTTTCCGAATGGCGCGGAAAAAATTCCTCAGCAATTGACCACATTCGTCTCCTAGCAAACCACTGTGTACATTAACCTGGTGGTTTAGCCGTTGGTCACCTAATAAATGGTACAGGCTATCGACTGCCCCGGCTTTGGGATCTTGAGCCCCATAGTACAGGTTCTTAAGTCGGGCGTTAATAATTGCGCCGCTGCACATGATACAAGGCTCCAGCGTCACATACAGATCACAATCCTCTAAGCGCCAGCTCCCCAGAGTTGTACAGGCTTCCATAATTGCCAGTATTTCTGCATGGTAAGTAGCATCTTGAAATTTTTCTCGCATATTGTGTCCTCGACCAATGATCTGACCGTGATGGACGACCACTGCTCCAATTGGAACTTCACCGAGCAATTCAGCTTGATGAGCCTCACGAATAGCTGCTCGCATATAATGTTGATGAATTTGCTGTTCTTCCATAAAATTTTTCTCCAAATCTCAAACATTTTCACCATTTCTAGTGTATAATAAGCCTCTGGATCTTATCCAGTAATTAAGCAATTCAATTCGTCAAAAAAGTTTCACAATTTCAATTTCCCGTCATTACTACCAGATATCGTGTTTCACTAAAATTGAATCACAATATCTGGCATTTTTTCAATTGATTTTTCCTTATTTCTCGCTATACTAGATAACATCAACTAAGCACAACAAGGAGCGACCAACATGGTTACTGTTTTTTCTAAAAATAACTGTATTCAATGCAAAATGACAAAAAAGTTTCTTACCCAACACCAGATTAAATTCGTAGAACACAATATTGATAAGCAACCACAATATATTTCTCAGCTCAAGGCGGAAGGCTTCATGGCCACCCCAGTCGTTAAGCTTCCTGACGGCCAGGCTTTTTCTGGTTTTCGCCCAGATCGTCTCCAACAGTTGGCTTAACGCCAGTTTTGACAAGCCAGGTAGAATTTCTTTCTCCCTGGCTTAATTTATTGCCTAAATTCTAAGAAAAGTAAGAAAGCGAGTAATTGACATGGCATTATCTGATATTGACCTAACAAAGGTAAAGTATTACGACCTCAATAACGAAGTCAATATTCCCCGCAACGGTCAAATTCAATTGGAAAAGGATCAAGAAGCCCTTCAAGACTTCATCAAGGAAAATGTTCAGCCTAACACCAAACACTTCTCTTCACTAAAGGAACGTTTTACTTGGTTGGAAGATAATGATTATATTGAACGGGGCTTCATGAAAAAGTACAGTCCAGCCTTTATTGAAAAACTCTACGCTTACTTGAAGGACCAACACTTTCATTTTCATTCCTTTATGGCTGCTTACAAATTCTACGCCCAATATGCTTTGCGTACTAACGATAAGGAATACTACTTGGAGAACTACATTGACCGGGTGGCAATGAATGCACTTTATTTGGCAGACGGGAACGAAGACCTAGCGATGGACCTTGCCGATGAAATTATTCATCAGCGTTATCAACCAGCCACACCAACTTTTCTGAATGTCGGCCGTAAACGTCGTGGTGAATTTGTTTCCTGCTTTGTCATTCAGACGACCGACGACATGAATACGATTGGACGAACAATTAATTCTGCCCTTCAACTCTCCAAAATTGGTGGCGGAGTCGGAATTAATCTTTCCAACCTGCGTGAGGCCGGGGCTCCTATTAAGGGGATCAAGGATGCTGCCAGTGGGGTAGTACCGGTCATGAAGCTCTTAGAAGACAGCTTTTCCTACTCCAACCAGTTAGGCCAACGCCAGGGTGCCGGGGTTGTTTACCTTAGTGTTTTTCATCCTGACATCATCGAATTTCTTGGCGCTAAGAAGGAAAACGCTGATGAAAAAATTCGGGTCAAGACCCTTTCCTTAGGAGTTACGGTACCAGATAAATTCTATGAACTGGTTGAAAAGAATAAAGATATGTACCTCTTTAGTCCTTATGATGTAGAACGAGTCTATGGTAAGCCTTTCTCTTACGTCGACATCACCAAGGAATATGACAAAATGGTAGCTAACGATAAGATTCATAAGAAGAAGATCAACGCCCGAGAACTTGAAGACGAGATCAGTAAGCTGCAACAAGAATCCGGTTATCCTTACATTATCAACATTGATACCGTCAACCGGGCTAACCCAATCGACGGTAAGATCGTCATCAGCAACCTCTGTTCCGAAATTGCTCAGGTTCAAATTCCGGCCCGGGTTAATAACGACCAATCCTACACAAAACTTGGCTCTGACGTTTCTTGCAATCTTGGATCCACTAACATTGCTAATATGATGGAAAGCCCTGATTTTGGCCATAGCATTCGAGCAATGGTTCGGGGGCTCACCCGCATTAGTGATGCTGAACACATCGATGTCGTTCCAACGATTGAACATGGCAACGCCCTTTATCATTCAATCGGTCTCGGTGCCATGGGTCTCCACGGTTACCTTGCCAAGCACCATATTCAATACGGCAGTCCGGTGGCCATCGAATTTACCAGCGTCTACTTCATGCTACTAAACTATTGGTCCCTGGTGGCCTCCAATGAAATTGCCCGGGAACGACACGAAACTTTCTACCACTTTGATAAGAGTACCTATGCCGATGGCTCTTACTTTGAAAAATACGTTACTAAGGATTGGGGGCCTCAATCTGACATTGTCAAAAAGCTCTTCAAGGGAATCTTCATCCCTGGAATTGAAGATTGGAAAAAGCTCCGTGACCAGGTTGAAAAGGATGGCCTCTACAATGCCTACCGAATGGCAGTCGCACCCAACGGCTCAACAGCCTATATTAATGACTCAACGGCCAGCATCACCCCAATCGTTAACCGAATTGAAGAACGACAAGAAAAAATGATTGGTAAGATCTACTACCCAGCACCATACCTGTCCAATGACACTCTGCCGTATTATCAATCCGCCTATGACATTGATATGCGACGGGTAATCGATACTTACGCTGCTGCCCAACAACACGTTGACCAATCGATGTCCTTAACAATCTTCATGCGTTCTACTATTCCAACCGGGCTTTACGAATGGAAAAATGGCCGAACCAACAAGATGACTACTCGGGACCTTAACATTTTACGGCACTACGCTTTTAAGAAAGGCATTAAATCCATTTATTACGTTCGGACCTTTACCGACGATAAGGACGAAATTGGTGCCAACCAATGTGAAAGCTGCGTAATTTGATTTGTTAACATGCTCTAAAAGCTCTGATTATCAACAAAGGAGAAAAAACAATGAATCTTGAAAAGGAATTCAAGCCACTTAAAAAGTACAAAGCGATTAACTGGAATGAAGTTTCGGACATGATCGATAAAGCTACCTGGGAGAAACTAACCGAACAATTCTGGTTAGATACCCGAATTCCAGTTTCTAACGACCTCGATGATTGGCGAGAACTTGATGATGACCACCGTTGGACCGTCAGTCACGTCTTCGGTGGCTTAACCCTGTTGGATACGGTCCAGTCTGAAGCCGGCTTAACCGCTCTGAAGCAAGATGTTAAGACCCAGCATGAGACCGCCGTCCTGAATAACATTCAGTTCATGGAATCCGTCCATGCCAAAAGTTATTCTACGATTTTTTCAACACTAAATACTCCAGATGAAATCGAAGAAATTTTTAAGTGGTCCGATTCCGAGGAATACCTGCAAAACAAAGCGGTCAAGATTGCTAACATGTATCTTGACCCCGCCGAGGACCCCTTGAAGAAGAAAGTTGCCAACGTCTTCCTCGAAACTTTTCTTTTCTATTCTGGCTTCTATACCCCGCTTTATTACCTTGGACACAACAAATTAAATAACGTCGCGGAAATCATCAAGTTGATTTTGCGAGATGAGTCTGTCCACGGAACCTATATTGGCTACAAATTCCAAGTTGGCATGCATGACCGAACTGAAAAGCAGCAGCAGGATATGAAGGACTGGATGTACAACTTTCTTTACGAGCTCTACAACAACGAAGAAAAATACACCCACCTGCTATATGATCAGGTCGGTTGGACCAATGATGTTTTGACCTTTATTCGCTACAACGCCAACAAAGCCCTGATGAACCTCGGTCAAGATCCACTTTTCCCAGACACCGCTGCCGACGTTAACCCGGTGGTTATGAACGGAATTTCAACTTCCACTTCCAACCATGATTTCTTCAGCCAAGTTGGTAATGGGTATCGGCTGGGAGCCGTTGAAGCGATGAAAGATAGTGATTACAACGTTAAGGATCCCAACGCCGGCAAGGACAAGAATTCCCGTGACTAATTAATAAACGTTGTTAAACAATAAAGTAAATTCCGTTTTTCCTTCTCCAAGGATTAACGGAATTTATTTTGTTTTAAATGTGAAAGGCTGATCAGCTAGTGCATATAATCAGTTTTATTCAATCCAGGCAATCCTAATTTATACCAATCTTTCCCTTGCTATTGTCAGCATTATCAGGACTGTAATGAAAGCGAATACACGTTTTAAACCATTGCTCAGTGTATAACAAAATGCTTGTAATTCACGAACCATTATATTATGATAAGCCATGTTCAAAAGATAACAAGCAATGCTAATTCAAGGAGAATATATTATGGCGACTACAAAGAAGCAAACTGTTAAAAGCAAAATGAGCAAGCAGCAACAAGCACAAGCAATGATTAACGACCTAATGGACAAGAGCCTCGCTGCCTTCGAAAAACTACGTTACTATTCGCAAGAGCAAGTTGATAAAATTTGTCAAGCAATGGCCCTAGCAGCCGAAGAGCACCATATGGACTTGGCTGTAGATGCGGCCAACGAAACTGGACGTGGGGTTGCCGAAGATAAAGCAATCAAAAATATTTATGCTAGTGAATATATCTGGAATAATATTCGTCACGACAAGACAGTTGGTATTATTGAGGATAATGATGAAGATCAAACAATTACCATTGCTGACCCGCTTGGCGTTATTGCCGGGATTGTCCCGGTTACCAACCCAACCTCAACCACCATTTTTAAATCCATTATTTCCGCTAAGACCCGGAATACAATCATCTTCTCCTTTCACCCCCAAGCACTAAAGTCTTCTATTAAAACTGCTCAAATTCTTCAGGCAGCAGCGGAAAAGGCTGGTGCTCCTAAGAACATGATTCAATGGATTCCCGAATGCAGTATTGAAGCAACTACAGCTTTAATTCAGCATCCACACACCGCGACTATTCTCGCAACCGGTGGTCCGGCGATGGTAAAGGCCGCTTACAGTTCCGGTAACCCGGCGCTCGGTGTAGGGCCAGGTAACGGTCCGGCTTATATTGAAAAATCGGCTAATATTGCCCGATCAATCTATGACATTGTCCTATCCAAGACCTTTGACAATGGTATGATTTGTGCTTCTGAAAATTCCGTTGTGGTTGATGATGAAATCTATGACCAGGTCAAGGCCGAATTCAAAAAATGGAATTGCTACTTCATCAAGCCTAACGAAATCAAGACTTTTACCGATGGCTTTATCGACCCGCAACGTCACCAAGTTCGGGAGCCAATCGCTGGTCGATCTGCCAACGCTATTGCTAAAATGTGTGGTCTAAAGAACGTTCCTGCTAACACTAAAGTACTGATTGCCGAATACAAGGGTGTCGGTGATAAATATCCTTTGTCGGCTGAAAAATTATCACCAGTATTAACTATGTACCGAGCTACTTCACGGGAAAACGCCTTCGATATTTGCCGTCAACTTCTGCATTATGGCGGTGAAGGTCATACTGCTGCCATCCACACCTTAGACGAAGACCTGGCAACTAAGTACGGACTAGAAATGCGTGCTTCCCGAATCATCGTTAACTCCCCATCCGGGATCGGTGGGATCGGTAATATCTACAATAATATGACCCCATCATTGACCTTAGGGACTGGTTCCTATGGTGGCAATTCCATTTCCCATAACGTTACCGACTGGGATCTCTTAAACATCAAAGTTATCGCTAAACGACGCGAAAATCGTCAATGGGTTAAGATTCCCCCAAAAGTTTACTTTCAACGGAACTCATTAAAAGAATTGCGCGATATTCCCAACATTAAACGGGCCTTCATCGTCACGGGACCAGGAATGAGTAAACGGGGTTACGTCCAACGCGTTATTGATCAACTGCGACTTCGTCAAAATCGAACGGCCTACCTGGTCTTTGATGACGTCGAAGAGGATCCTTCAACACACACGGTTGAAAAGGGTGTGGCCTTAATGAATGACTTTAAGCCAGACACAATTATTGCACTCGGTGGTGGTTCGCCAATGGACGCCGCCAAAGCAATGTGGATGTTTTATGAGTACCCTGAAACATCCTGGTATGGGGTGATGCAGAAATATCTCGATATTCGTAAACGAGCTTATCAAATCAAGAAGCCCGTTAAATCACAATTAATTGCTATTCCAACGACCTCCGGAACTGGTTCTGAAGTTACGCCATTCGCGGTAATTACCGATTCCAAGACCCACGTTAAATACCCATTAGCTGATTATGCCCTAACACCTAACATTGCCATCGTCGATTCTCAATTTGTTGAAACGGTACCAGCTAAGACCACGGCTTATACCGGCCTTGATGTTATCTGCCACGCTACCGAATCTTATGTTTCCGTCATGGCAACCGATTATACTCGTGGCTGGTCTTTGCAAACTGTCAAAGGCGCAATGAAATACCTGCCGATGTCTGTTCGTGGCAATAAGCTTGCCCGTCGCAAGATGCATGATTTCTCCACAATGGCCGGGATGGCATTCGGTCAAGCCTTCCTAGGAATCACTCATTCTCTAGCCCACAAAATGGGTGGGGCATTTGGTCTGCCACATGGACTATTAATCGCGATCGCGATGCCTCAGGTAATTCGCTTCAATGCCCAACGACCACAAAAATTAGCGCTTTGGCCACATTACGAGACCTACCATGCTACTAAAGATTATGCCGACCTGGCCCGCTTTATTGGCCTCAATGGCAATACCGATGAAGAATTAGCTGAAGCCTATGCTAAGAAATACATTGAAATTGCCCATGAATGTGGTGTTAAGTTAAGCCTAAAGGACAATGGAGTTACACGTGATCAATTTGATAAAGTCGTTGATCAATTAGCCGTTCTGGCCTATGAAGACCAATGCACAACAACCAACCCAGTTGAACCACTGGTTAGCCAGCTTAAGGAGCTACTGGAACGCTGCTACGATGGTACTGGAGTAGAAGACACCAAATAAGTAGGTTTAAAAAGAATCCAAATGGGTTCTTTTTATTTTTTCTTGGACCCTTGCCTTGGGTAATCCGAGAAAAAATTAAATAATATTCTCTGTTGATAAATAAGACATTAATTAATTTTGATGTATTTTGTGACCAGTGTTGCGAAATCATGCATTTGTTGGCCAACTTGGTTTTATTAACGCTTACCATTATTTGTGTTCTCTTTATAATAGAAAGTGATCAATGAAGTTGGTCATTGATCATCTTTAGCAAATGCATTCTAAGGAGGGGTGTCTTATGTTCAACTTTGTATTCTGGGTATTAGCCATCTGGTTTGTCGTCAACGTAGTATGGATGTGGTTTAAACTCAATGATCAAGTTTTGCAAAAGGCCTTCGCTTGGATTAACGTTTGTGCAATTATAATTGGCTTCTGGGTATACTATGGCGTTACCCATGATGCTAGTGCGATCGACGGTTGGTTTATTACTATGAACTGGGTTAACATTGCCGTAGCCGCTCTCCAGTTCTATTTTGGCTACAAGAATTCAACCAGTGTTCATCATAATATGCACCAAGCCACTAGCTGAAGGCAACAAAGGGAGTCATTAATCTAATGGTATATTTGGCCTAAATTGACGGCTAAATATACCATTTTGCGTAAAAAATTTATGTTTTTTATAGAAAGCGCTTGCATTTTTTAAAAATACGAATTACATTAAGGGTGTAAAGCAGCTATCAGATATTTAACTGTTTTTAACTAATTTATCTCTTTTTACTTTGGTAGGTTTGATTGTTTATAGTAGGAGATGTTATTGATGAAAGCTGCTGTTGTACGTGATGCTTGTGATGGTTACTTCGATATCAAAGATGTTAACCTGCGGGACTTAAAGCCCGGTGAAGCTTTAGTCAAGGTTGAATACTGTGGATTATGCCACACCGACCTGCACGTTGCTTCTGGTCAGTTCGGTAAAGTTCCTGGTCGAATCACTGGACACGAAGGTGTTGGTAAAGTCGTTAAGGTTGCTCCTGGTGTCACCTCACTCAAGATTGGCGATCGGGTTTCTATCGCTTGGTTCTACTCTGGCTGTGGACACTGTGAATACTGTGTCAGCGGAAACGAAGCCCTCTGTCGGCACGTCCTTAATTCCGGTTACACCGTTGATGGTGCAATGGCTGAATATTGCATCGTTAAGGCAAATTATGCTGTTAAAGTTCCAGAAAAACTTGATCCAGTTAAAGCCACTTCTGTTACCTGCGCCGGGGTTACGACTTATAAGGCCTTGAAGACCGGTGGCGCTCGTCCTGGTCAATGGGTTGCTATCTATGGTGCTGGTGGCCTAGGCAACCTTGGTGTTCAATGGGCGAAGAACGTCTTTAAGAACCATGTCATCGCAATCGATCTGAATGATGATAAGTTAGCATCTGCCAAGAAGGTCGGTGCTGATATCGTAATCAATTCTTCTAAGACTGACCCAGCTAAGGAAATCCAAGACAAAGTTGGTGGTGTTCAAGCGGCTATTGTAACCGCTACGGCACCGATTTGCTACGACCAAGCATTAGCTTCCGTTCGTGCTGGTGGAAAAGTAGTTGCTGTTTCACTGCCAAAGGGTAATATTGACGTACCAATCTCTAAGACTGTTCTCGATGGCATTGAAATCATCGGTTCATTAGTTGGAACCCGTCAAGACCTTGCGGAAGCCTTCCAACTGGCTGCTGATGGTGGCATTGACCCAATCGTTCATACCCGGAAGCTCAGTGAAATCAACGACATTGTCGATGAAATGAAGGCCGGTAAGATTGTCGGCCGGATGGTAGTTGACTTCACTCACGGTGCTAATTAATTAGAATTCCTTTACACTTAAATATTTAAAGGGAAAACTGCTTATTAAAAATGAAATAAGCAGTTTTCCCTTTTTTAAACCAAAAAATGGCCGCCAACAAGCGACCATTCAGTGTATTAATGAATGTTAAATTACTTAAGGGTAACAGTAGCACCAGCGGCTTCAAGCTTGTCCTTGATGTCGTTAGCTTCGTCTTCCTTAACGTCTTCCTTGATAACTGAAGGAGCATTGTCAACTAAGTCCTTAGCATCCTTCAGGCCGACGCCAGTAACGTCCTTAACAGCCTTGATAGCCTTAACCTTAGCCTGACCAGCTTCAGTCAGTTCAACAGTGTAGGTGTCCTTCTGGGCAGCGTCACCACCGGCAGCACCGGCAGCAGCAACTGGAGCAGCAGCAGAAACGTCGAATTCATCTTCGATTGCCTTAACAAGGTCGTTAAGGTCAGAAATTGATGCTTCCTTTAATGAAGCAATGATAGCATCCTTATCAAAAGCCATGTTTATTTCCTCCAATATTTAGGTAATTGATTTTAAGTTGATATTTAATCTTAATACGGCAATTATGCGGCTTCGTTTTCCTTGTCGGCAACGGCCTTGACTGCCCGGGCAATCTTCCGCATTGGATCTTGCAGTGCAGATGCCAGCATGGACAGCAGTTCGTCGCGGCTTGGCATAGTTGCGTAAACGTTGATTTCATCAAGAGATTTAACTTCCTTTTCGATGAAGCCACCCTTGATTTCTAGAGCATCGTGGTCATCAGAGAACTTCTTGATGATCTTAGCTGGGGCGATTGGGTCGTCGTTTGAAAAGGCAATGGCAGTTGGGCCCGCAAAAGTGCTCTTCAAGTCTTCATAACCGGTTCCTTCAATGGCCCGGTCAAGAATCTTGTTCTTAATAACGGACATCTTAACACCGGCATCACGGAGTTGCTTACGTAATTCAGTAACCTCGGCAACGGTCAGTCCACGGTAATCAACGATAATAGCTGATTGAGCGTCATTTAATTGGCCTTGAACGTCCTTAACAACTTCAGCCTTCTTAGCAATAGCTGCTTTACTCATAAATTTTCACCTCCTGCAGTGTATTTTGATCGGATTTATAAAAAAATCCCTATGACCGCAGACATAGAGAAGGAAATTTATTTCTTCCTCGGCAGGCAATTCATTAAGGCATCACGCCACCTGAGTCTTAGGCAGAGTCATATTTAATCAACTCTGATAATATACCACGCTTATCTAAGTTTGTAAAGGAATTTTTAATTTATCCATAGAAGTTCTATTATCCGCTCTCAAGCGCTTATGTTTACTTCCTAATTCTTACATATTAAAATTAAGCGATAAGGAGATGACTCATTATGAAACTTACCTTTACAGACGGTGCTGTAAGACGACTTAAGTGCTATCTTAATCCACAAATTAAATTAATTCTAGACTATGATGACGGAGTGGGCCCGTTCTCCAAAATTGGCAACTGCTCATTAGACGCTAATTATCGGCTGATCATCGTCAATGCAGATCAACCATTAACTGATTTTCCGCACACGATTTCTTCTAACTTGGGTGCTGTTTATTATAAAGAAGAAGCAAAAGCACAATATGCCGATCAAATGACCGTTCGTTTTAATCCCCATTACTTCACTATGCCACTCGTTACTCCCCAGGAAACGCTGACCGAAAACATGGAAGTCGTCGACCTATTTCAACCAACTAGTCATAATCAAACACAGCATCAATTTACCCATGATTGTTAATATAATATCAGCATCTTTTTGCATGATACTAGTTTGAAAAATTATTAAAATAATTCTAAAAGATTAAGTATTCTAATTTAAATAAATATTTTCCCTAGGTAATTAAGTTTCTTAAAGTAGAGCTTAATTGCCTAATTTTTTATTCAAGATAGTTATTGACTTCCTAACTAAAACATCATTTCTGTAAATCCCACTATCCAAAAATATTCTTGCTTCATAATTGCATTTAATAATCCAAGTTTTAAAAAACTGACAAATCAGCGATCTTGTATGACTTCTTTGAAAAGGCTTTTTTATCGCCTAATGCTTGCTACAATAATACCTGTACGGCGTACATAACAAACAAAGTTAAAGGAAGTTTTAACAATGCAAGCTATGTTGGGAGCAATTGTTATGCTAGCCTTAATGGGCTGGCTTTATACTAAGCTGATTGGATTAAAACCAACGGCTGAATTTATTGGTGCGGGGCTCGTAATTGCCTGGTGCCTAGAAGATTTTGGGGTACATACCGGCTTGATTTTTGGCCCTTATTACTTTACTCATCTTATGGGTCCAAAGATTGATGTCATCCCCGTGGCGATCCCTTGTATGTGGGTCTTCTCAATGATGATGATTTGGGTAATGGTAAACTTATTCCTAGATAGGACTCCATTACCAACCAATCATAGTAATTTTCGAATTATTTTTGGAGCGATTATTGAGGCTCTTCTCTTAACCACGTTTGATTTAAATGGTGATCCTGTTTCCGTTCATAATCATATGTGGGTTTGGCCAACCGGCGGTCCTTACTTTGGGGTTCCACTTCACAACTATGTTGGTTGGTTTACCGTTGCTCTGATTACCTTCCTGGTTCACGGATACCTTTTCCGTCACGACAATCAGAAAGCTATTATTGAACTCGATACACGTTTTAAACAACGTTTAAGCATTCTGCCGATTATTTTGTACGGAGTCATGAACCTGCCATATATCTTTGTAGATTTTAAAGGAATCCTTGGTTTGCTAACAATTTACTTTGCTGGAATTCCATTCTTAGTTGCCCTTTGGATTTGGGGTAAATGGTACTTTACACAACAACATTAAAGAAAACGGAAAATTAACTGTTATCGGCTAATTTTCCGTTTTTTGTTTATCTTTTAGTAGTAATAAATGGGACCATGGTATCTTGTAAAAGTATCGCTAACTGTGTCGAATTTAATTGTTGATCCTGATGAATCCACCATGCCAACAAGTTGATTTGACCACCAGCAATAAAATGGTAAATGTATTCCTGCTTTTCTAGACTGCTTTCCTTCAACTGCCAAATACTGTTTTCAAGAAAATGGCGAACATACTTTGGATAACATTGCTCCATGTAATTAGTTAAATCATTATTAATGATAGCTGCAATTCCCGCAGAATGCTTTTGCCAATCTAAAGCTAATTTATTAAATAACTGTGCTAATGAGCTTCCCTTTTGACCACCGAATTCTTGAAAGCTTTGATAATATAGATCATTAATGTAATATTCTAAAACTGCTTGTTTAGACTTAAAATGCTGATAAAAGGTCTGACGAGTATAATCAGCGCGTTCAGCAATATCAATTACCCGGATTTGTTCAAATGGCATCTCCTTCATCAGCGATAGCAACGCTAAGGCAAGACTGTGCTTAGCTTTTTCAGCACCCGCATTTTGACGATTGAACATTAAGTCATCCCCTCTCAACTACACTTTTAAAACTGATTCAATTTTAATTTTACTACCCTTTTGTGAACTACTCGGTCATAAATGACCGAGCTTCTGGGAACACGAAGTAGTATTTAGGATCTTGCACGTGTATTCACGCTACCTAACTTACAGAACTCCGTTCTTTTACCAAGGCTAGTTCCTAGCCAACGGCTTTTAATC
>NZ_JBFLGB010000098.1:0-3430 GCF_041859915.1 Limosilactobacillus sp. | reverse complement strand
AGCTATGTTTAATGGACATTCGTCAATGGATATCTATCGTAAGGCCTTCTACCAAGAGATATCACAGCTCCATCAACCAATAATCAATTGGTCAGTATTATTTATTTGAGTCCAGTGGCTAACTTATTCTTGAAATTTAGGGCAATTTATTTTCGAGGGATGACCAGTGCAGAACAAACTAGCCTAACAATGAAAATGATGCATTCTGGAGAACGACTGAATCTCAGTCAAATTCCGGGAGTCAAAGTCGATAAGCACTCAACCGGAGGTGTTGGTGACAAGGTTAGTTTGCCACTAGCAGCAATGGTGGCGGCAACCGGCATCCCAGTACCGATGATTTCTGGCCGGGGCCTTGGACATACTGGTGGAACCTTAGATAAGTTGGAAGCCATTCCAGGTTTTAGGGTGGAACTATCCGAAGCAAATTTTATCAATCAAGTAGCTACGGAAGGCCTAGCGATTGTTGGTGCAACTGGTGAGGTCGCACCCGCTGACAAAAAGCTTTATAGCTTGCGCGATGTTACCGATACAGTAGATTCGATTCCTCTAATTGCCAGTTCAATTATGAGTAAAAAGATTGCCTCAGGAACTGATGCCTTGGTAATTGATGTCAAAACAGGTGCCGGTGCTTTTATGAAGACCCTTGACCAATCTCGAGCTTTGGCGCATGCCCTGGTGAATATTGGTAAACAAGCTGGTTTGCAATGCATGGCAGTTATTTCCGATATGAACCAACCATTAGGTAACAAAATAGGTAATTCTCTAGAAATTGAGGAAGCCATTGATGTCTTAAAGGGTAAAGGACCAGTAGATTTAACCGAATTGGTATTAACGCTAGGCAGCTACATGGTCATGATGGGTGGCAAGGCAACAACTCCCGTAGAAGCACGGCAATTGCTTAGACAAACCATTATTGATGGTACCGCTATTGAGCGTTTTAAGGCGATGATCATTGCTCAGGGTGGTGATCCACGGGTAATGGACGATTATAAGGTCATGCCTCAGGCTAAATACCATTTCCCATACCGTGCACAACGATCTGGTATTTTGACTAAATTAGCCGCCGATGAGATTGGAACTGCCAGTATGTTGCTTGGCGGGGGTCGGCAGAAAGCAACTGACCAATTGGATTATAGTGTTGGTATTGAACTTCATCATAAGTTGGGAGATCAGGTAACGGCTGGTGATGAATTATTAACCGTTTACAGTAATCGTCAGGTAATTACTGATGTAAAGAAATTATTAGACGAAAGCATTGAGATTAGTGATCATGGTGAGCGACCGACCTTGATTCACGAGATTATTGAATAATGTTGAGGAGGAAACACAATGAGTACACACATTGACGCCAAGATGGGCGATTACGCAGAAACGGTATTATTACCGGGGGATCCACTACGGGCAAAGTACATTGCTGAAAATTTCTTGGAGAACGTCCAGCAAGTGAATGCCGTTCGTAACGCCTTTGGCTATACTGGTGAATACAAGGGCCACCGGATTTCTGTTCAAGGATCTGGGATGGGAATTCCATCGATGTCTATTTACATCAACGAATTAGTAAAATTCTTTGGCGTTAAAACTATCATCCGAGTTGGCTCTTGTGGGGCGATTGCTCCAGGAATTCACCTGCGTGATGTTATCCTGGCGCAAGGATCTTCGACAGATTCCGCCGTTACCATGAATACGTTTGGTGCTGGCTTTCACTATGCGCCACTTGCCGATTTTAAGCTTTTAGATACCGCTTATCACGTTGCTGGCCGGCTTGGTGTTAATGCTAAAGTTGGTGATATTTTTGCTGCTGACCGGTTCTATAATGATGAACTGGATATGAAGAAATTACGTGATTATGGTATCTTAGGAACGGAAATGGAATCAGCCGGGCTATACTTGCTAGGAGCAAAGTTACATTTTCGGGCATTATCGGTCTTAACTGTTAGTGACCTGATCTTTGGAAACGAAAAAACTACGGCTGAAGAACGGGAAAAGACTTTTAATGATATGATCAACATCTCATTAGAAACTGCTATTGCTAATAAATAATTGAATATCCCAACCAAGTTCGCTATATTGAATAAGGAAAAATAAACAAGGGCCTGCAGCTTTTATATGCATGCAGTACCCTTGTTTTTAGGTTAGGAGGATTCATATTATGGAAGGCGAAGACAAAAAAATTGCCATAGCGCTTAAGGTGGCGACGCTTTATTATCGAGATGGCTTTAATCAGCAAGAAATTGCAACTGAACTTGATATTTCTCGAGCTACAGTTTCCCGTTTACTTCAATTCGGCCGTAATCAGGGATTAGTGACAATTCAAATTCACAATCCCTTAGCACCACTTCATCAATTACAAACGGCGTTATTGAAAAAATATTCAAGCTTAAAGAAAATTATTATTGTTCCAGGTAAAGATAATCCATTAGAAGAAGTAGGCAATGCTGGAGCTCATTACCTAGAGCAAATTATTAAGGATAATGATATTTTAGGCTTGGGATGGGGAAAGACGGTTTATCAGGTAGCTTTGCACACTGATATCAAGAATGTGTCGGGGGTTAAGGTTGTTCAAATGAAGGGCGGAATGTCAAATACCGAAACCCGCAATTATGCTTTTGAAACAGTCAATGCCTTCGCCAGTGCCTTTAATACTATCCCCCAATATCTACCAGTACCGGTTATCTTTGACCATGCAAAAACGAAGGAGCTAGTAGAAAGCGATACTCATATTAAATACATCCTTAAGCTAGGGCAGGAAGCAAATATTGCTATGTTTACGGTTGGTACAGTTCGAGATTCAGCCTTACTTTTTCGGCTGGGCTATTTTACAGCAGCGGAACAACGGAGCTTGCAGCAAAATGCCGTTGGTGATATTTTCTCTCGTTTTATTAATGCTCAGGGTCAAATTGTTAACCAAGATATTAATAAACGAACAATCGGTATTCATCTAAATGACTTAAAAAAGAAAAAACATAGTATTCTAGTAGCTGCTAACGTTGCTAAAGTGCCAGCTATTCATGGATCATTGACGGCCGGTTATGCTAATACACTGATTATTGATCAGGAGAGTGCGAACAATTTATTAGAATATTCTAATTAATTTTCGGGATTTTACCCTTGACCTTGCTCCAATTTCCGGGTAAAGTTGACCTAATCAATTTAAGGAGTGTGTTGAAGCAATGTCGAATTGGGACACGAAATTTGTCAAAAAAGGCTTAACTTTTGATGATGTTTTATTAATTCCGGCAGAAAGCCATGTCTTACCAAACCAAGTTGATTTAAGTACTACTCTGGCTGATAATCTTCACTTGAATATTCCAATTATCTCCGCAGGAATGGATACGGTTACTGAAGGTTCAATGGCAATTGCCATGGCTCTGCAAGGTGGCTTAGGAGTCGTTCACAAGAATATGTCTATCCAAGCCCAGGCTGGTGAAGT
>NZ_JBFLGB010000015.1:0-29606 GCF_041859915.1 Limosilactobacillus sp. | reverse complement strand
GTTGAAGAAATATAAGCTGTCGTGATCAGTATCAATCTCATCCAACAGTTCTTCCTTTAGTATCTCAAGATGAGCGTAATCAACCAAACATTCAAAAACAGAATTTTGAACTCTAACACCATAATTCTCGCATATTTTTGTTTGGACTTAAATATGCCTTGATTGAATTCTGGAACATATCATTCTTAAGATATTCCTCAGGAATATAGAAAGTATTGGCAGCTGCAGAGGAACCTAAAGGACGACGGGCAATGCCAAGGGCCAATTGTGCTCCCTGAAGATATTGTCTAGTAACGTCAATTCCTCGACGATTAACAACTCTAGCACGACCGGCAATAACGTCAGTACCATCCCCACCCTGAATTTCAGCCGGTTCACGTGGAGTGCTCATTCCACCCATTACCTCGGGACAGACCGTAACTGCTTGTCCAAAAGCTACTAACCGAGCCGCAAGGTCATTTTTGGCATTACCACCATCGTAACGCACATTGAAGCCTGCCAAACAAGCACTTAATAAGATCACTTAACACAACTTCCCCTCGTTAAATAATTAATTTCATTATACTGCTATTATCTTTTATTTATGTTAACGAAAAAAGAGTTAGCAAAGGATCCTTTGCTAACTCTTCTTTTTTCATTCTACTTTATTTTTTACTCTTCTGTTTCCGTCGTGAACGTTTCTTAGCCTGTTTAGCGGCTCGCTCGGCCATCCGTTGCTTATCCCGAGCCAACATTTGCTTAAGGTAGTAACCGGTGTAACTACCCTTAGCTTGAGCAACCTCTTCTGGTGTTCCGGTAGCGACAACACGGCCACCGCCCTCACCACCTTCAGGGCCAAGATCAATTAGCCAATCGGCGGATTTAACCACGTCTAATTCGTGCTCAATCACTAAAACAGTATTACCAGCATCCACTAAACGTTGGAGAACACTCAATAAACGCTTAATATCCTCTAAGTGAAGACCAGTCGTTGGTTCATCCAAAATATAAAAAGACTTACCGTGCGATTGGCGGTGTAATTCAGCAGCCAACTTCATTCGCTGGGCCTCCCCACCGGACAAGGTCGTTGCTGGCTGACCAAGGTGAACATAGCCCAGGCCAACATCTTCAATCGTCTGCAGCTTCCGCCGAATCTTCGGAATATTGTGAAAAAACTTTAAAGCTTCGGAAACAGTCATATTAAGTACGTCGGCAATGTTTTTACCCTTGTATTCAACCTCCAGGGTTTCAGAATTGTACCGGGTTCCATGACAAACCTCACACGGTACGTAGACATCGGGCAAAAAGTTCATTTCAATCTTAATGATACCGTCACCATGACAGGCTTCACACCGGCCACCCTTAACGTTAAAGCTAAAGCGTCCCTTGGTATAGCCACGCATCTTAGCCTGGTTAGTCTGGGCGAAGAGTTCCCGGATATCATCAAAGACTCCGGTGTAAGTGGCTGGATTAGATCGTGGCGTTCGACCAATCGGTGACTGGTCAATGCTGATCACTTTTTCGATGTTCTTAACCCCTGAGATTGACTTATATTTACCCGGTTTAGCGGAATTATTGTTTAGCTTTTGGGCGAGAACCCGTTTCAAAATTAGGTTGACCAGGGTTGATTTACCGGAACCAGAAACTCCGGTCACGCAGATAAACTTACCAAGGGGAAAGTCAACGTTGATATTCTTAAGATTATTGGCAGCCGCTCCTTTTAAGATAATGTGCTTACCGTTACCCTGGCGGCGTCTGGTCGGCACCTCAATCATCTTTTTGCCAGAAAGGTACTGGCCGGTCAGGGATTTACGGGACCGCATGATTTGTTTCGGTGTTCCAGCGGCCATTACCCGGCCACCATTTTCGCCGGCACCGGGACCAATATCAATGATGTAATCCGCTGCCCGCATCGTGTCTTCATCGTGTTCAACCACGATCAGGGTATTACCAAGATCCCGCATTGCCTTCAGCGAGGAGATCAAACGGTCATTGTCCCGTTGGTGGAGGCCAATCGACGGTTCATCGAGGACATACATAACCCCGGAAAGGTTAGAACCGATCTGGGTGGCCAGCCGGATTCGTTGAGCTTCCCCACCGGAAAGGGTTCGTGCCGAACGGCTGAGGGTCAGATAATCGACCCCGACGTTTTGCATAAAGGTCAGTCGATCCAGGATTTCCTTCAAGATCGGCTTGGCAATTTTTTCGTGTTGCTTCGATAGCTTAACGCCCCTGAAGAATTTGATTGACTTGCTGATCGGCAACTCTGAAATTTCACCGATGTTTTTACCATCAATTTTGACGGCCAGGGCACGTTCGTTAAGACGGTAACCATGACAAACCGGACATGGTAGCTCGGTCATGTACTTACGCATCTGCTCCCGAGTGAAATCGGAATTCGTTTCACGATAACGTCGACTGATGTTGTTAACAACACCCTCGAACGGTACGTCAACATCCCGAACCCCACCAAAGTCATTCTCATAATGAAAATGAAAGGTGGTATCACCATTACCATAAAGAACCTGTTTCTGTTGTTTCTTCGATAACTGATTAAACGGCGTGTCCATATCGATCCCCGCCGATTGACAGAACTGTTCCAAAAGTTGTGGATAGTATTGAGACGAGATTGGATTCCATGGCACCATCGCCCCTTCACGCAAAGTCTTAGTACGGTCGGGAACTACCAAGTCAACATCGACTTCCAGCTTTGAACCAAGACCCTCACAAGCTGGGCAAGCACCGATCGGGGCATTAAAGGAAAAGAGTCGGGGCTCCAGCTCGCCAACCGTGAAGCCACAAATTGGGCAGGCATACTTTTCAGAAAATGGAATTGGTTTCCCACCGATTACATCAGCGACCGCATAACCATTGCTCAAACGCAGCGCTGCCTCAAAGGATTCAAAAAGCCGTGAGCGAATCCCATCTTTAATGATGATCCGGTCAATCACCACGTTGACGGTGTGCTTCTGGTTCTTGTTTAATTCTGGGACCTCATCCAATTCATAGGTTTCACCATCGACTTGGACCCGGACAAAGCCTTCCCGTTTGATCTTGGCAAAGACTTTTTTCTGGGTTCCCTTCTTGTCCCGGATAATCGGTGACAGGATCTGAAGACGGGT
Source organism: Limosilactobacillus sp. (assembly GCF_041859915.1). Taxonomy (GTDB): domain Bacteria; phylum Bacillota; class Bacilli; order Lactobacillales; family Lactobacillaceae; genus Limosilactobacillus. Next base: position 26,505 of record NZ_JBFLGB010000015.1, on the reverse strand, counting down.
CCGTTCGGGTAGCTTCAAGACCCGATCTACCATCTGGTCAGGTGATTGACTGGTAATCGGAATATGGTCATTGGGACAAATTGGTGTTCCAGCTCGTGCCCAGAGCAACCGCAAGAAATCATTAATCTCGGTCACCGTTCCAACAGTCGACCGTGGATTATGCGAAGTCGTCTTCTGGTCAATTGAAATGGCTGGGGATAAGCCATCAATCGAGTCAACATCAGGCTTATCCATCTGTCCCAAAAATTGCCGGGCATAAGCGGAAAGGCTCTCCACATAACGACGTTGCCCTTCGGCATAGAGGGTGTCAAACGCTAGTGAACTCTTCCCAGAACCCGAAAGTCCGGTAATCACCACCAGTTTATTTTTGGGAATTGTCACGTCAATGTTCTTCAGGTTGTGGGCCCGAGCACCATGAATCACGATTTTATCGTTTGCCATACCTATCCTCCTTATTTTTTACCAGCTTTCTTCGACTTTTTACCTGTCATCTGAGCCTTTAATTCCATTACGGTATCACGCAACGTGGCTGCCTGTTCAAAATCGAGTCGTTTGGCCGCTGCTTTCATCTGTTCGGTCAGTTCGTCAACCATCTTTTGTTGAGCGGACTTAGATAATTTAGCAAAGTCCCTGGTTGTAAATTCGGTTGAATCTTCCTTTTTACCAGTATCCTCACTCTTCGTGGTAGCCGAAATGGCATCTTGAATTGGCTTAACAATCGTCTTTGGAGTAATGTGGTATTTCTTATTGTAAGCCATCTGAATCTGTCGACGCCGCTTAGTCTCATCAATTGCTTTCTGCATCGATTCAGTAATCGTATCGGCATACATAATCACCGCCCCATGTTCATTCCGGGCAGCCCGTCCAATCGTCTGAATCAGGGAACGCTCATTCCGCAAGAAGCCTTCCTTATCGGCATCGAGGATTGCCACCAGGGAAACTTCTGGCACGTCGAGGCCCTCACGAAGAAGGTTGATGCCAACTAAAACATCAAACTTACCTAACCGTAAATCCCGAATAATCTGAGTCCGTTCCAGCGTCTTGATATCGGAATGAAGATACCTAACTTTGAGTCCGAGATCCTTTAAATAATCGGTCAGATCTTCGGACATCTTCTTAGTTAAGGTAGTTACAAAGACTCGTTCATGGTGCTCGATTCGCTTATTGATTTCACCAACTAAGTCATCGATCTGGCCCATCACCGGCCGTACCTCGATCGTTGGATCAAGCAGACCAGTTGGCCGAATAATCTGTTGGACAACATGATCGGTTTGCTTCATCTCGTACGGACCCGGGGTAGCAGACATATAGACAACCTGGTTGACGTGCTTTTCAAACTCGGACAACTTCAATGGGCGGTTATCCAGGGCACTCGGCAATCGGAAGCCATAATCGATCAACATCTTCTTTCGTGCCCGGTCACCGTTATACATTCCCCGCACCTGAGGCATCGTCTGGTGGGATTCGTCAACTACCATCAGGTAATCCTTCGGGAAGAAATCAAGTAAGGTATATGGTGGCTCGCCTGGTTTTCGTCGGTCCATGTAACGTGAATAGTTTTCGATTCCGTTGACGTAGCCGACCTCACGCATCATTTCAATGTCATAACTAGTTCGTTGTTGGATCCGTTCAGCTTCGAGTAGTTTACCCTCGTCCGTAAACTTTTTGACCTGTTTCTTCATGTCAGCTTCAATCTCGGGCAGGGCGACATCCATAATGTCTTCGTTGGTCATAAAGTGGGTTGCTGGAAAGATTGAGACTTCCTGTCGGTCACCCTTAACCTCGCCAGTTAAGGCATCAACTTCCCGAATCCGGTCAATCTCATCACCGAAGAATTCGATCCGTAAAGCAGTTTCTCCATGTGAAGCGGGAAAAATTTCAACTACGTCACCATGGACTCGAAAGCGACCCCGCTGGAAGTCAATATCATTACGATCGTACTGAATCGTTACTAATTGTCGCAGAAGAAAGTCTCGATCAAGTTGCTGACCAACATGAAGGGAAATTACACTGTTTTGGTACTCATTTGGATTACCAAGACCAAAGATGCTAGAAACCGAGGCCACCACAATCACATCGTTACGCTCCAAGAGAGCTGTTGTAGCAGCATTACGGAGCTTATCAATCTCATCGTTGATTGAAGCATCCTTCTCAATATAGGTATCACTGGAGGGTACATATGCTTCAGGCTGGTAGTAATCATAATAGGAAACAAAGTATTCAACCGCATTATGAGGGAAGAATTTTTTCATCTCACCATATAGTTGACCAGCTAAGGTCTTATTATGTGACAAGATCAGGGTTGGTTTGTTGATATTAGCAATCACGTTAGAAATCGTGAAGGTCTTCCCGGTCCCGGTCGCCCCCAACAGGATCTGAGCCTTGTCACCAGCTCGGATACCCTTAGTCAATTTGTCAATTGCTTCGGGCTGATCCCCTGTCGGCTTATAATCAGAAACTAAGTCAAATTTTCTGTCAGGTTGTCGGTAAATCACACGCAATCCCCCCGTTTATACCGTCATAAATAACGAAAAAGAGAAAGGTATTTACCCTTCTCTTCATTTAATACCGTATTCAGTTTAGCACCTAAACATGCGTTCGTCTATTGATTTGGATAGTAGCAAATCCAGGATTGTATTAAGGTTAATAATAACCCTCCTTATTCAAATGTCATTTGACTAGTATACAAATCATAGTAAAAACCATGCTTAGCTAAGAGTTGCTGGTGAGTACCACGCTCAATCACCTGGCCATCTTTGAGCACCACAATCTGGTCTGCATTCAGGATTGTCTTCAAACGGTGGGCGATCACGAAGCTCGTTCGGCCAGAAATGACTGCATCCATGGCTTTCTGAATCTTAGCTTCGGTGACCGTATCAACGTTCGAGGTTGCTTCATCTAAAATCAAGAAAGTTGGGTTAGTCAAAATCGTCCGGGCAATCGAAATCAACTGTTTTTGTCCAGTTGAGAAAACGGCATTCTCATCGGAAACCCGGGTAGCATAGCCATCCGGCAGGGTCATGATAAAGTCATGAATCTGGGCTTCCTTGGCCGCGGCCACCACTTCATCATGAGTGGCTGCTGGTTTCCCATATTTAATGTTATCTTCAATCGTTCCGGTAAACAGGATTGAGTCCTGCAAAACGATTCCAACATTATCGCGTAAGGATTGCAACGTGATGTCCCGAACATCTGTCCCATCGAAGCGCACATGACCGGAGTCAACGTCATAGAAGCGGTTAACTAAGTTCATAATCGTCGTCTTTCCCGATCCAGTTGGTCCAACAATTGCCACTTCTTTACCTTTATCGACACCAACATTAACACCATGCAAGATTTCCCGGTCTGGTGTATAGCCAAAATGAATATTCGTCAATTGGACACCATTCTTGAGGCCAGTCATAACCTGCCCATTTGATACCCGATCTTCTTCCGGTTGCTCTTCGACCGCGTTTAATCGCCGTGCACCGGTCAAAGCTAGTTGGATCATCGAATAAATCGACGTCAATTGGGTTAGCGGTTGAAAATAGGTCTGAGAATAAGAAACAAAGGTGACGATTAGACCCAGACCAACCGCTTGGCCGATCTGACCAGCGACAATCAACCAGGAACCACCAGCGATCACGATTGCCAGGTTCAAAAGCGATAATCCATTCAGTAACGGGAAAAGCATCCCCGAATAGAATTGTCCATTAAACATTGCATGCCGAACGCGGTTATTATATTTGCGGAATCCCCGTACTGATTGGTCACGTAAGCCGTTGGTAATGATCACCCGCTGGCCATTAATTTGTTCGTTAATATAGCCGTTCAAGGCCCCAATCTCATCTTGTTGGCGGTCAAGATAGTAGCGGGCTTTACGCATAATCACCAGGCTGACCACTAAGATTAATGGGGTAGTGGCGACCGTTAGTAAGGCCATCGTGGTGTTGACATAGAACATCACGACCACGGTCCCAATGAAGAGCGCCCCCTGAGAAACAATCGCGAAGACGGCTTGATTAAGGGCATTGAAAATATTATCCAAGTCGGAGGTAAATAGTGAGAGCAACTTGCCATCCTGGTGGGTATCAAAGTAACGAATTGTCATCCGTTGAAACTTGCTAAAAAGGTGTTCCCGCATATCATTAGTGGAATTGGCATTAAACCTTGACATTACCATCCAGGCAATAAAAGTTGCCAGAATTCCTAACACGTAGGCCCCTAACATTAACCCGAGAGCTTGATAGAAACTGACTAAGTGCGCATGGCCACGAAAAGCCGACTTGACGAAACTAGTTAAACTAGCAACGGCATTCCCCATAAACAATGGGGCCATGATCTGGGCAACCGTAGCCAACAAACTCAGCACAATGACCACTAGGATTCCCTTCCAGTATGGTCGAAGGTAACGGTAAAAATAGCCCAGTGCTTCCTTAGTGTTGCTTTCTTCTGGTTCCTTATTCATCGAGATCGGCCCTCCTTTCCTTGGCCTTTTGAGTCCGATAGATTTCCTGATAAACTGGCGAGCTCTTAAGCAATTCTTGGTGAGTACCCGTAGCCACCAGCCGTCCATCATCGAGAACTAAGATTTGATCAGCGTGTTGAACGGAACTGATCTTTTCCGCAATCATCAGGGTCGTGGTATTCGGCAGATCATGTTCCAAAGCCTGTTGAACCAGCTTTTCTGATTCGGCATCCAGTGCTGAGGTCGAATCGTCAAGAATTAAGATTGGCGGTTGACCAATTACACCCCGGGCAATTGATAACCGTTGCTTTTGGCCCCCGGAGAAGTTGGCTGACCGTTCTTCTACGACATGATTGAACTTATCCGGATAGTTATCAATAAATTCCTGAGCTTGGGCAATGTTGGCGGCACGATCCAATTCTTCTTCGTTAGCCGTCACCTTTCCTTGCCGCAGGTTATCAGCAATGGTTCCGGAGAATAGGATCGCCCGTTGCAGGACAAAGGCCACCGTTCGACGCAGAGTTCGCTCGCTCAGCGTTTTCACATCATGGCCACCGACTTTAACGGTCCCACTAGTAGGGTCATATAACCGGGCAATCAGCTGGGCCAGGGTAGACTTCCCCGATCCAGTAGCCCCAACAATTCCAATCATCTGTTTGGGGGCTATTTTAAATGAAATATCTTTCAGGGTTTGGTCGGGACTTCCCGGATAGGCAAAGGAAACGTGGTCAAATTCGATGGCCCCTGGCAAAGGTGTCTTAACATTATCAGTAGTCGGGTAAACGACACTCGGTTTGGTATCTAAGATCTCTCCAATCCGGCGTACGGAAACCATCCCCCGGGAAAAGGTCATGATAACCATTCCCCCGATCATGATTGCGAATAGGAGGGTAAATACGTAAGAAACATAAGGACTGATAACCGTCACGTCCGTCGGGTGGGCATTAATTGTGGTTCCAATCAGAAAAATAGCGAGACCAATCACGATATAAGCAATTAGTTGAAAGGCTGGCATGATCGTCGAGTACCAATAACCAATCTGAATATTGTAATTATTCAGTTGGTCGGAGGTCTGGTCAAAACGACGGCTCTCATTCGCACCCTGGTTGAAAGACTTCACAACCCGGACTCCTTGCAGAGTTTCCTTAACTTGGGTTGAAATCTTATCCATCTGGACCTGGTAGTGTCTGAACAGACTGTTCATGTTCTTAATAACCCAGATACCAACTCCTACGATCAGGACTACCATTAATATTGGTGCCCACCAGTAACGAGGCAGAGTAATGATTGCCAAGGTAAATGACCCTACCAGAATGATGGGAATTCGCAGAAGCATCATAAAGGTCGTCATCATGACGTTCATGACTTGGTTCATATCGTTGATTAGTCGAGTGGTTAAAGATCCAGTAGAGAAGTGTTCCACATTAGCTAAGGAAAACTGCTGAATCTTAGTATAGGTCTGATCTCGCAGGTCTGAGGTTACTCCCTGAGCAATCCGAGCGGCAAAGTAAACGTTGAAGATTCCGGCCGCAATCGCCACCAGGCCCAAAATTACTAACCAAATACTGTCATGCAAGACCATCTGTTGTTGATTCGCCAGCAGGGCCCGCTGGATATTTCTTAAAAGCAAAGGCTGCCAAAGTGAGGCCAGTGCAGAAAGAATGATAGCGATCGTGGCCCCGACGATTGCTCCTTTATAATGTTTCAAATGGGGCATTAAAACTTTCATTTTTGCCCCTCCTTTCGTAACAATTGACAAAACGTCTGTGTCCATTCTTCATTTAAGTTGGCAAGTTGGACGAGCTTCTCCCGACCAAAGTGAGCGGCAGTCAGCCGTTCCAGCTCAAATAATGGTGTCAGCTTCTGCTTAGCATATTGCTGACCTGCACGGTTAAGATAACAAAGCTTTACCCGCCCATCATGTGGATCAGCAGTTAATGTTAAATAATTAGCCCTTTGCAGTTTCTTGATCCCCTTATTGATTGATTGCTTGGGGCTGCCCGTCACCAAAACAAGTTGACGCTGGCTTTGCCCAGGATGACGGTACAGTTCATACAACATCTTACAGTAATAGTCACTGAGGCCGTGGGTGGTGCTCCACATCGTGTAGGCCTTACTGCACTTCAGAATAGCCATCCCCAGTCTTTCGATTAAATCATCATACATTATATCTGTCCTTCAATTTAAAAAGTCCCTATAGATACTAAATTGATAGTTTAGTATCTATAGGGACGATTGTCAATAAAATTAAAGCATCTTCGGTTACCTTTATTTATTACTGTTCTTCTTTTTTAAAGTGCGACCGTAAGCGACTGAAGAAGCCTCCCGTTGGCTGTGATTCTTCATCTTTTAAATCCTTTTTAGCTGCTGCCGTTGGTTCTGGTGCCGAACTTGTAAAGGTAATCTTAGCGGTTCTCTGATAATCATTTTTCTTCATATTTGAATCTGATCCAGCGGAACTCGGTTGTGCTGTTGTTGGCTGCATTGCGTGCTTAGCACTATGCTGCGTCGGGCTGGTTTGCTGCCGACTACTAGTTGGTTGTTGTACTTGAGCTTTAGTTACTGAAGTTGGTTTAGCATCAACATGAGTCGAAGTTTGTTGTTGCGGGGCAGGTTTCTTAACCAGCTGGTCTTTTGTTGGGGTCGTTGACTTGGCAGGCTTAGCTTGATGATCATAATAAACAATCTTAGTGTCAGCACTTAATTTACTTGGGTTAATTGTCAACGTCTTTGTCGAATAACCAGGAATCACCGGAATTTGTTTATCGATCAAAATGGCCGTTGGGTCTACTGGGTCATTGGCATATTGCGGGTGTGCAACGTGGGGAAATGGCTGGCCTTCTGTGTCTGTAGGAATAATTCGACCTAAAGCATGGTAAACAATCGTGTAACTCATATCGAACGGAATTGCCTGTGGCTCATGCAAAAGCTTCTTACTAGTATAGTAGCCACGAACTACTGGCACCGTCACGTCATGGTAATGCTTAACTGGAGAATACCATTGTACCTGTGGGTTAACAATCTTCCCGGTGACAAGGTCTACTTTAATCGTTCGTGTCCAATGTGAAGATTGAACTTGATCTTTGCGCAGACGTTGGCCATAAAGATTAATAAAACTAACCGTAAAGGTAAAATCACGATCATAGTTTTCCCGTCCCGGCCAAGTTGGACTCTTCTGGTCAACTGCATTAATCGGCTCGCCACCTTTTTGCGGCATGTCAGCACTCACCAGCTTAGTGGCATGGGCTAACTTCACCGTAAACTCTTGCTGTTGGCCAGCATCAGCCCGGTACTTAGCACCATTTGGAAAACCATTTTCCACTAATTGGTAACCACGATCATGGTAATATTGAATCCGTTTAGCCGGCACATAACTAATTACACCGTCCACATCCCCACTTACCTTATCGGTTACCAAGGTAGTGTTAGTGGTTATGTCTAAGTAGCGAATGACAGCTTTTCGAATATCACGTTGGTATTTTACAACCGTATCTGCACCGGCTGAAGCAGGTGTTATCCGTTGCCGGTCAGCTTTATAACCGGCGATTTTCGGTACCCGCTCATTAGCTTGCACTTTGGTTGGGTCAGCCGGGTCATTAATGTATGGTACCCCAGTGGTTAATGGTCGACCATTTGGCCCCATCGGAATAATCTTGCCTACTGGTCGGTAAATAACCCGTTGGTTAATATCCCAATTAACTGCCTCTTCGCCCTTAATGTTCTGTTGGTCTGCATAATATCCCTTAACTACTGGTGCCGCAACATCATTATAAGTTTGGCGATCACTAGTCCACGACTGGTCTGGGTTTTTGATTTTACCTGTCACTTGGTCAACTGTTAGCTTTCGTAGCCAAGTTGACCGTTGCTGGTTTGCCTGAGCAACTGGCGCACCATCAGTAGTTACAAAATAAACCGTCTTAACACAGTTACGCTGATACTGCTGTTTATCAATCCCCAACTTAGTCACTACTGAACTATCCACTTTATTCTTTGCCTGAGGATCAATTTCCAGCAAATGGTGTTTCAAGATTACTGCATACACCTGATCATAAGAACGGTATCGAACCTTATCCGGTAGTCCATTCGTTACCAATTCATATCCTTGATGTTGATAATTAGCCAGCCGGTCCTTGAAGTCACAAAGGGCTACCTGCCCTACAATGCCCTGCACCCGTGCATCATCAATTTTCTTTCCCGTATCCGAGTCAAAATAACTAGTCGTCACCAATCGTGTTTGATTGATTGGAGTTGAATCATTAATCGCCAAAGCAACCACCTCTACTTTTATCTCTTATTTTACTTACTAATCAACCAGCAACTTTTCCTTTGACAGGAAATCACGCCACTTGGCAGCAACTTTTTCAAAGGAGAACTTAGTCGCTGCTTGCTGGGCATGGGCTGCGTATTGTTGAAGCTGGTCACGGTTTTGTAGTAATTCTTCTAAGGCTACATAAAGGCTATGCATATCCCCAGCTGGCAACAATTTGCCAGAAACACCATCATCAATAATTTCGGACGGTCCATAATTAATATCATAACTAACGGCAGGGCAACCATGCCCTTGGGCCTCTAACAAAGCCATCGCAAAGCCTTCGTACTGACTGGTCAGTACTTCAACGTCAGCGGTTTCGTAAACACTTGTTAGGTCATGACGGTAACCGCAGAAGTGAATATAGTCGCTAGCCTGCCGATTCCGTACCAAAGTCTTAAGGTGATTAGAAGTTGCATAGTTGCTCCAGCTATCATCAAAACCATAGATTTTCAGGTCAACTTCTGGATATTTCTTCTTTAATAAAATAACCGTATCAATTAAGTGATCCAACCGCTTAACCGAGGTTAACCGAGCCACGGCAATAATTTGGCCCCGGTGTCGCTGTGTAAACGGGATCTTCTTAGTTAATTGAGCATCATCTAAATAGGTTACTGGGATTCCATAACTGTGCGAGATTTGAAACCGCGTTGCAGCATCTTGTGCTTCATGCGTAGTAGCAGAAATCAAGCCATTAAGGGTCCCCTTTTGATACATCGACGTTAATGGCTTATAGACCCCAAAGAGTTTCCCTTTAGGATTTCCGTCCTCAGTAAAGACGGAATGAAAGACCTGGTAACGTGGCACCTGGTTCTTCATCATACCCATTGCCTTAAGAGCATAGTCAGACCGATCAGAAATAAGAGCTGCATGGGGATCATTGGCAACCAGTTCATCAAGAAAGTGAGCACGCAATTCATCGACCGAATCCAATTGCCACTTACGACCTTGGTCATAGAGCTCAATCATCGTGAAGACTGGAGTATTACCCTTACCACCTCGGTAATGATAAACGATCTTTGGCTTCCCAAAGTGGTCATAGTACTGACGAGTAACAATCCGTCCCTTATCTTCAAAGAATTCAGTATAAGATAAACAACCGCAATCATAGTAATCGCGTCGATCAGTAAAACCAAATTTATCAAGATAATCGACATTATAAAGTCGGTGATCGTTATAGTTTAACCGAATGCGCAATTTTCCTTGATAATAGACCTGGTTATCCTGAGCATGGTAGTCAAAGCCCGGTTGATTAACGATCTGTGCAATAATTTGTTGATCGCCCGCTGCTAAGTAGTTATAAGGTAGGCGTTGATAATATTGAAAAAGATTAATAACCCGACCAACAACTCCTAATTTCTTCTCCACGCCATAATGAGCAAAGTTGTACTGTAGGGTCACAATCTGAGCCGGCTGTTTAAGGGCATCAAAGATTTTCAAACGCTGGGCTTGAGCCAATTCGATTGCAGAAGTTAACATGTCCTGCCGACTAGTTATAAATGAAATCATTGGTAATTCCTTTCAATTCGACTAATAATTAGCATAATAAAACTAAATTTATTGTAGCATTGATTAATACCGCTTAACGGTGATCACCCTAAAAAAGACATTTTTAATCCAATGATTAAGAACGTCTTTTCATTAAAAATTAAGCTTGATGGTAAACGATTCGGGTATCTTCAGTCCAATTACTTGGATTAATTGTTTCAACTTCAGGTACATACCCCGTCACCTTAGGAACTACCTGGTTTTCAATAATCTTAGTCGGGTCATCATCATCATTTTGATACTGCGGATGCGGAGCATCTTTAATCACAGTGCCTTCGTCATTTACCGGGATAATCTTGCCAAGTCGTTGATAAATAATCGTATGGCTAAGGTTAAACGGAACCGCTAATTGACCCTTGACCGCTTTAGTCCCGGTGAAGTAACCAGGAATCACCGGTGCCTGTACATCCTCATAGTGATTAATATCAGCGCCATTAGCACCCCAGTTAGATACTTGGATCTGATCGTCTAATAATTTTTGGCCCCGCTGATCAATAAAGTGCACCGTAAAGGTATACCGCTTAGCGGATTGCATAGTGGTAGCCTCAGTTGGCTGATCAACTGCGGCCTTCGTAAGGGTAATGGTAAAGACCTGGTCATCAGCAGCACTGCCATCATAGCAAGTCCCCGCAACTAGATCGTTATTCTTTACAGAATAGCCCTGACTCTTAAGCTGCTCAATCACCGTATTAACTTCAGCTAAATTAATTTTGTCACCAGCTAAACCACTTAAGTGCCGCTGGTCAAGCTGATGCTCATCCTCATCCAAGAAATTAACTACCACGTGCTGAGTTAAAGGTGTATAGATGACATTGATGTCAGCACTTGGGTCAGACGGAGTCACCGTTTCCTGCTTCGGCTTGTAGCCCGTAATCTGAGGCACTTGTTCATCACTAACGACTGCGGTTGAGTCATGGGGGTCATTTTGGTAAGCAACCGGTGCAATCTTGGGTACCGGTGTCCCATCAGCTAAAACTGGCTTAATTTTGCCTAAGGGACGGTAGATTACCGTATCAGTTAAGTTATGTTCAACCGCTGGCTGTCCTGGTAATTCCCGTCGATCAGTAAAGTATCCTTTTACTACCGGTACCGTAATGGTTTGATATTGTTTAGTGTCAGCCTGCCATGCAGCTTGAGAATCAACTCTTAATTGGTCATTTACTTGATCTTGAACCAATGGTCGTGACCATTTAATCGTCTGAGTAATTGGCTTGTGGACCTTATTTCCCTGAGAATCAATAAAATTAACTACCGCGGTGTATGACTTCAAATAATCATCCTGGTTAGGTAATTGATCCTGGTCTTGAATTGCATCAGGACTAACCTGTTGACGAGCATGCTTCAAAACGACAACGAAGACTTGATTCATATCATCATTTACTGCATACTTGGCATTTTTAGGAAAACCATTATAAGCTAAAACATAACCTTGCTCTTTCAACTTTTTCAGCTGATCGGTCGGCTGGTAATCAATTGGTTGGTCAGCAATATCTTCTCTTTGGTCCTGTGACAATACCCTTCCAGTCTCTTCATCAACATAACTGATGAAAACCGTTTGTTTGGTATCATGTGCACTTGTTGGTTGTTGATTATCCACAATAATATCCCCCATTAAGTTAAACGAATCGTACTCGTTCCCCACGCTTGATAACGATTCTTAAAATACAAATGATTTTATACTAACACTTTTAATTATAGTGCAAAATATTATTCCAGCAATATGCATTTTCAAAGAACATTCAGGAATAAGAAATTCTCCCTGCTTAATAATTAGTCATAAAAAGCTTTAAAAACTGCCTCGGTTAATGCTCGTTTACTAAAGTAACCATTCCGTACTAACTGGCCAAAACTATCAACTGCCTGAACCATTGACTGATATTGCTCTTCATCCATCGCAACAACCTGTTGAACTACTGAATCAATGGAGTCAGCTATCAAACCAAGGTGTTTGCGTCGTACCAAATCAGCAACCGGGCCCCAACCCTGAATAATAATCGGAATCCCTGCCGCTAAATAGGTACTAAGCTTATAAGAACAATCCATTTTCATATATTCAACCAGGTTATCATCATTGGCACCCCAAACCAGGCCAAAGCCACCGTCTTTGCGCAACATTGCTAGCAATTCGGGATCACTATGCCAGCCAACATAGTTAATTTTTGAATTAGGTATTGTTTTTTTCGGTTGTTTAGCAAAGACCTGTAACTTAACTTGGTTAGTTGTCCACTGATCAAGAAAGCCAAATTTGGCTGGATCCCCAGCAAAATTAACTAATGGTTGGTATTTAACACTTTGTCGCCAGTCAATATTTGCTGAATGATCCCAAAGGTGCTGAATGACAATATTTTTAACCGTTAATCCTTCCTTTGACAGGACTTTTGCCATCCGCTTTGTCGGTAAAATAATGACATCAGCCCGGTTATAGACAGCAATCCATTTTTTCATCAGATAACGGTTAGCTGCAAACATTAACGGGATAACATCATGTACAAAAATAATCTTTTTAGCACCATAGGCTGAAACCTTATTCATCAAGGCCGTTTCCCATTCTACCGAATTCCAAGTTGGCGTTTGCAAAATGAAAACGTCTCGTGCACTCAAGGCAGCAAGAATCCCATCCAGCCGGGCTGAGAGTTCACCGGGCTTTTCACCAGAATCATCATAAAAATAAATACCGATGTTTTGGTAGTTCAAATCATTTTCAGCAAAATCGGCAACCATGTTCTGGGCAATTTGGGCAGTACTCGATGGTGCCATCCCGTATAGATTTGTAATATGTACTTTCAAACTTTTCACTCCTACTTTTGATAGATGATTGGTATTAACATTGTCGTTAAAACGACCAGTAAAATAACCACCATCATTAAACGAATGAGCTTAGACCCTTCCGGCCGCTTTTTGTAAGCCTTACGTTTTTCTTCTTCTACCTTCTTAAGACGTTTAAGAGCATGTTCTTCTACTAAAGTTGGTTTATTAGGCTTTGCCATCTATGATTGCTCCTAACACTCGTTGATACTCCTTTGGTAAAACCTCACTAGCGTCCTTCCGTTGACTATCAATTAGATTCTTCATTGTCTTAGGGCTGATCAAACTAGTTAGTATTTTTTGTGCCATTTGTTTAACACCTGCTGGCGCATAAACATTAGCTGGTAAGACTAATTGTGGCCGATGCAGGGTGTTATTGAAGCCCAGGATTAACATATTCTGTTCAAAAGCACCCAGAACCGCATCCAGGATTTCTGATCCATGATTAATATCCAAGTAAAGGTCACAAATTTTCAGCAAATGCCGAATTTGGTGATCACTAGCTCGCGGATAAAGTTTAACGTTAGCATAATGGTGCATTGCCATTAACTTATCCGACATGTTAGTTAGAGCCACAACGTAAAAAGTAACTTGCGGTAGAAGGGTGACTAACTGCCTAAACTGCTCGAGTTGGTCCGAATCTGTAAGAATCAATGCATTGGGCTGGAGAGCATTGCCACGCGGATGCGGATAAGTGATCCCCAAATATTGAAAATCCACCTGACTATCAGTTGGTAACTGCTTATGAATTCGTTGCCAATCACGATAGTTCTGAAAAATAATATGTTTAGTCCGAGTTGAATGCTGCATCAAATAAGTCATATTACCAGGCAATTGATTACCAACTGGCTCAGCCCAGAAAAGAGTATCCTCACCATTCTTTGGTAAATTGAGCACAACATTCAAGCTAAGATTCAATGTATTATAGAAGACTCGCTCCAAATCATAATGGCATAGATGCAAGTAATACGTTGTTAAGGCAATTAAGTTAGGAAAATGACGTTGTACCCCACGATAATTTAAGAATAAATCGCCAGCACCTAGATTTTGGGTTAATACTGGGCTGCCCTTCCGGTTATAGTAACGCTTAACTGCTGGTCGGCCATTAGTATAAACAACCTTAGCAAAGCGACGCCCATGCTGGTTGTAACAATCAACCCAAGCAACCTGTCCTTGAGTATTTAGCCATTGCACCTCCTTGATCAAGCGAGAATTATCATTACTGTAAAAAATAATGTTTGCCCGTTTATGGTCCAGGTCCAATACTTGGCCACCAGTTGCCGTTCCTGTGATACGCCAATAAGCTGGTACTGGCAACTTATCAAAATAAAGGGCTGGATGGTTGTCATGCTCTAATCCACAGAAATAACGAATCGGTGAATCAACCGTTGCAGGCAAAAAGCCGTTGTCTTCCATTATCACTGTTGGTAACTTAATTTTGGCCATTAATTCAGACCGCAGGAGGTTTTGTGAACGTTCATCATATTTTTCAAATAGATTAATCATTTTGTAATTCCCCCAATAATCGATACCATAATTGGGCAACATTTTTTTGCAGGTAAGGTTCAGCTAAAGCGTAAGACCGCTTACTGAAGGCGTGTAGATCATCCGTAGTAAAGAGCTTTATCATAGCACTTGCCAAAGATTTAACCTTGTGATCGATACTATCATCCTCATGGTATGGAATCAGGTGGCCATTCTGACCATTTTCAATAAAAGTCTGATTCCCGTATGGCACATCGAATCCAATCATCGGCAGACCAGAGCCCACTGCTTCCATTAGGCTTAAGCCAAAACCTTCACTAGTCGAAGCAGCCACATAGGCGGCATATCTTTCATAAACATTAGTCAGGTCATGCTGCCCCATTAACCGGATGTAGTCCGTGGCTCTCAAACTCTCAATCAATTTCTGCAATCGATCAAGTTCACCACCGTAACCATAAATATCAAGTGTTAGGTCAGGTACGGTTTGCCGAGCAATTACCGCTGCCCGAATCAACCAATCTATATGTTTTTCATCGGCTAATCGGGAAGCCGTAATCATTGAATGTGCCTTCCGTGGTTGGGTTGGCTTCATCAGTTTAGTCAAATTACCAACTGGAATCGTAACGATCCGGGGAGTGGCTTTCTGATAGCGTCGTTCCTGCTTTTTAAAAAGCTGGTTTTGCTTATCAGTTGCCACAATAAATGCTGCTACATCATCAGGGTGGGTAAATTGGTATTCATAAAAGTTGTTCCAAAGAATGTTCTGACCAACATAGTGTTTATCATAGTGGTCAGCATGAACAACAACAACCAATTTGGCTGATAGGTGATGTTCAAAAATTAATTGACCATTGATTAAAATACCCCCATCATCCATCCGATCCAAAATAATAATGTCGCTTGGTTGGAAATTCAGTTCTTCTAACATCTTTAAGTAAAGAGCATTTTTTGAATAATATATTTGGTCAGGAAAAACAAATAATTCGTCCTTACCGTTAGGATACTGCGTATAAGCAACACTGCCATCTTCATTATAAAATTCTCGATAAGCAACTATATTGTTTTGAGAATCTCCATTATAAAATTCGGAAACATATTTTACATAGGAATAAAAGTCACGTCGAATTAAACAACCATTGAACTCATAACTAACTGAATAAACCGTTTGTTTCTGCTGATTACTCAAGTGTACCCTAATGGTTAACTGTTCATCCGGTAAAGTATAAATGATATCTTGACCATTATCCTGACATTTCACATTACGTTTACTAAAGTGTTCCACTTTTTCTAGGTCAACCAAGGAATAAGTTGATGGGGCAATTCGTATATCTGTAAAAAAGTTATAAAACCAGATAATCTGGTCGTCATCATAACCGAGTTGTTTCGTATATACCTCAATATTGTTATCTAATATCAAATCGGAAAAAATAAACTTAGCGGGAATCTTTAAGGATTTAAAGGCCTGATTACGATAGGACTGTGCATATTCAACCCCACTACTTGCCCAGCCGATTCCCAAATCAACGTTATATACCGTCATCTAGTCACAAACCTCCAATCAGTTGAACCATACTACCAATTGCTGCTTCTTATTAACCATAATTGCACTTAACATTAAATTATCAACCATCTTTCGCCAAGAACGGTGCAACATCTGTTGATAAGAATGTAACGCCCGAACTTGATAAAGATAACCTGGATCCCGTTGAGCTAATCCCCACGGTGCAACAATTGTTCGCAAGCGGGAAAGATAATCCACTTCATCAACCCAACAGGAATCAAGTGCGTTGAGTAAGGCAGATCGATAAAATTGATTAACCTGTTGATTATCGGCTAATTTCTGTATTTTCTTCGTTAAGATTCCTTGACAAAGGTGCTTTAAATAGGTAATTAATTCCTGCTGATTACGGGTAACGTTACTTGGTATATCAACTAGGTTGTAAGTAATATGTTCATTAATCAATCGCCGCAGTTGCTTAGTTGACCAGTGTTGATGGTCAGCTAAGTAAAGACGTAAACCTCGTTCAAGCCAATCGAACGTCAATTTTTCAAGAGTGTCCGTCTCCATAATCCTTTGGCGTTCTTGGTAAAGATGATTTCGTTGAATGCGCATTGCAATCTCATATTTATTAGTTTGCTCACGTGATCGTTCCTTACTATCGGCCACCCGGCTACTGAGCATCCAGAGACTTAACCGTAACAGCGGGTTTCTCAATTTTTTAGGTTGAGCACCGGTTTGTCGTCGTTTCAGCACCCTACGATAATATTTTTTAAACCGTTTCGTGCTGGCTTTCGAGATAAAGCTATCTTCTAGTGAAATGAAGAATTGACTAGAACCAGGATCACCCTGACGACCAGCACGGCCAGCCAGTTGTAATCGCACCCGATCCGGTAACATTTCAGTACCAATTACTGCCAGGCCCCCAAGCTCTTTAACTCCGGGGCCCAGTTTAATATCGGTTCCTCGACCAGCCATATTAGTGGCAATCGTCACCGCACCTCGTTGACCGGCATTCTTAACAATGGCGGCTTCACGAGCAGCATTAAAGGCATTTAAAACATTGTGGGGAATTCCTTTATTCAGCAATAGTTCAGAGACAATCTCTGAGTTCTCAACCGAACCAGCAACCAGCAAAATCGGTCGTCCTTGCTTGTGCAACCGCAACGTTAGATTAATGGCTTGCATCAGTTTTTCCTGCGTCGTCAAGTAAACCTGTGAGGGGAGGTCACGTCGAATTACTGGTTTATTGGTTGGAATCTGGATAACTTTCATGTTATAAACATTAATAAATTCATTTTCACTGACCTTAGCAGTTCCACTCATCCCCGCAGTCTTATTAAAGAGAGCAAACAAACTAGCGTAGGTAATTGATGCCGCAGTAGCCTGATTGGCAGTTACCTTAACGTGTTCCTTCTGTTCGATTGCCTGGTGCAAGCCAGTATTGAGCTTCATGCCCTTCATCAAGCGGCCATTGGTCTCATCAAGCAGGACCACCTTGCCATTTCTAACTAAGTAATCGTGACCCTTTCTCATATAATAATGTGCCCGTAAAGCAAGGGCAATGTGGCGGTAAAGTTCCCGATGCTTAAGACTATATAATCCCTTGAGACGGAAATACCTTTCAGCTTTTTGAACTCCCCGGTAGGTCAACCAAACTCCCTTCTCTTGTCGGTTAAATTTAATGTCTTGACCCGGAATCAGAATCCGGACAAAGTTATCGGCGAGGGCGTAGAGATTCGATTGCAGCTGTGGAGTACTAGCAATTACAAATGGTGAATTAGCCCCATCGATTAAGACCGCATCCACCTCATCAATAATGACATAATTATAAGGTCGTAAGTACTGGTCGTTAAGGCTGTCGGCCAGGTTATTAAACAGATAGTCAAAGGCCAGTGTGCTAGCCGTCGTGTAGAGAATGTCCGACTGGTACCACTTGCGTTTTAGCGCTGGTTTAGGATTCTTAATCTTCTCTGAAAATCCTAAGCTAACCGTTAAGCCTAGCCACCGATAAACTGGGGCCAACTGGGCTTCATCCCGTGAGGCCAAATATTCGTTCGGCGTTACCAAAATAGCCCCCTTGCCAGATAAGGTATTTAGGTAAAGGGGCATCGTGGCTACCAGGGTCTTACCCTCCCCGGTTTTCATCTCGGCAATGTAGCCACGGCTAAGGACAATTGCACCCATCACTTGTACATCATAGGGATACATTCCCAGCAGACGATAATCGGCCTCCCGTACGGTTGCAAAAGCCCGTGGCAGGATTTGGCCCAGTGTCTTGCCATTCTTCAATTCTTGCTTAAGAATCGTCGTCTGGCTCTTAAGTTCTTCATCACTCATCTGGTGCATTCGGTCTGCCCAGGCATTCACCCGGCGCAATTGTCGATGGACCCGGTGTAACTCAATTTGGTCTAGCAGCACTATTGCACACCTTCTTCATTATTCTGATTATGCAAAGCCGCAAAAATAACCGACCAGTCTGGATCAGCTGATGCTGGGGTGAGCCATGTTGCTGGTTGTTGCCAATGATATTGTTGAACACATTGCGGACGATTGATAATTCTAACTCGGTCGGTTACTAAGGCCTGATAAATCAACCTTTGTTGGTAAAGCTCAAGCACAATCTGATCATAAGCTGGATAACAGCTAACCAAACGTAAATCATGAACAGAATTACCTTTTAAAAGCTGCTGTAATTCACTGATCAAATTTCCATGGTACTGCCAACTAACGCTTAACGCCTGCACTGACATTCCCTGAGCCAAAGTAATCAGTTCTTGCAAAGCACGCTTATATTGTTTGTGATCATGAACTAAAAGAAGGGTTAGCTGTTTTTCCGGTTGATCATTAACGCCCTCTTGTAACCACAAATCATCATTGGCACCAATTGGTAAAGCGGCTGGTCCCAGTTCAAAGCGTTGAAAAGTCAAGTGGGTGCACCCACCATTAACTAATTGAAGCTCGTATTCAACTGTGCCCGATGGACAGGTAAATTCACTAACCCGTGTCGTTAAGTTGAGCCGCTTAATCTCCTGCCCTTGAAGATCACGAAAAATTAGGCGAAAGATTAAAGTACCAGCGGGCTTTACACTTCCCTTGAAAACTAACCGGTAACGCCGACTAACCTGCAGAATCGGTAACTGCGGGCTGGTTTTACTAGTCTGGTAATTATAGGCGGAATACCATGAAAAAAGCACCCGACCGGCTGCCATGAGCTGGTTGTCAAAAGTAACCACATTATGAGCATCAATTTGAATATGTGATCCATAGGCAAAAGCTTGATTATAATTTGGCCCCCAGTAAATTTCGTTAATTAAACTTTGTCTCATTAAACTGGTTCCTTTCTGCCAAAGTCAGTTCGCATCATCTGACGAATTCGAAAAACAAACCAATTAATTACGTCCTCAGTTTCATCATTATGATGACCTCGATAACCCTGGTAAACAAATTGGCGGCTTTGAGCAATGGCCGGTGACTTCAATAAATCATGAATGGCATGATTGTCATAATCATCATTTTTCATATAAACCATGAACAGACGAGTCTTAGAAAGGTCAGTTGCATTGAGATCCATCCAAAATTGTCGGTCAAGTTGTTTAAGTGTGGTTGGACTCTGATGATCGATTAATTGGGCGTCAATATCAAAAGCAGCCTCAAATTCGTCTGGTCGATCAAAACGACTGCGGCTTGCTACATATCCTAGGTTAGCAATTTCCTTCCTGACAAAGATACCATGAGCACCAAGTTGAGCACCAAACCGCAGGGCTGCATAAGAGCCCATGGAAGTACCGGCAGTAATCAAGTCAGCGGTGGTAAAGCCAAGCTTAATAAGGGTTTGTCGGATTACTCGACGAACGCCTGCTTCAATATAGTCACCAGTATAGAACTGGCCTACTTCTAACCGGGGATCAGTGAAAAGCAAACTTGGCGCGTGTAAATTGCGAAAAAGTGGGTAGGCTTCAAAGCCCTCCATGCTTCGCGCACCGGCAAAATAGACATTTAATGGTGGCTTCATATCACCAGGATTAAAGTAGTAAGCGACTTCTTCATTATTAGCAGGATTGATCAATCGATGGCCACCAGCAATGTATTCACCGGCACCGTAACGGGCCCAGCGGTAATGAAACATTCCAAGCTTCAGGTGACCATGCCCGCGGGCCTGAACCCCTATTGTTATAAATTGGGGATTAGTCGTAATTGGTGTTGGCACTACCAGTTCCCTGTCTTCGGCATTAACCGGAAAATAATAATACTTGCCCTGATCGTTATTGTCTAAAGGATAAGCCACGAGCCGCACTGCCACGCTAGAATCATGCTGTGCTTCCAACCACAATTTTAATTGACGATGAGGATCAACGTAAAGGGCTTGACGATAAGAACCGATTGCCTCCCAATTTTGACTATTTACCATCAACCTAAGGTGACCACCATCGGGAAAATCAAGTTCATGGAAATGACGCTCATCAATTACAAGATCATTAGGCCTCAATCGGATTCCGGTTTGGCCAAAGAAATATTTACGCTCAATCAATTCTGCCATCTTTTGTGGTGTTTCATGAAATTGCTTAGCCACCGTTAACTTGAGAAAACGTCGGGCGGCCGGACTCAATTGCTCTTTCAGACCAGCCTGGTAAAAGACCGAATATGGGGTTGATGACCACAAGAGTTCTTCCCAAAGTTGATCTGGAAAGTCCACCCGACCGGTTAAAATAACTACCGAATACCAAGCTAGCTTGTTTGATAGGAAATCATTAAAATGCCATTTTAGGTCACTGGAAAGCTGACAAGTTTTAGCCCAATTGTTGTCACCACCAAGCTGCAAAACCGTTGTTGCCACTAATATTCACCTTGCTTCCATGCTTGCCGCCACTTGGCTAAGAGTTGCTGACTCGAGTTACGATTTAAAACCCGGACATCGTTAATCAGAGCAACATTCCAATTTCTTAAATTCTTCAAATAATAATCCAACGCAGAATTAAGCTGGCTCATTTTTTGGCAAATCAGGCCATTTTGGTGGTCCTGAACTTCAGCCGTGGATTGACGCTGAATCTGTGGGATTCCCATACTAACGCTAATCATCTGGAAGAACTCATCTGGAACTGGACTCCAATCAATGATTACCCGGATCTTATCTAAATACTTAAGAGCATCGGCCACACTAGCCAAACGGACCACTTTAATGTGAAGGATCGGCAGCTTTAGAAATTTCTGGTCACGTAGCCTGAGCATTTGCGCCAATTGCTTGGTATACAGCAAAAATTCACCCTGGTGTCGATCACACAACTGCCGCAAAGCCTGTTTAGCTGAAGCATCACTAATCTGACTATAAGTAAAGATATAGAGTTGCTCCTGCTTAGCTCGCTTGAAGAGGCGCTTATAAAGCAATTCCAACAGGTGGCTTAAGGTTGCCAAATCGATATTTTCAGCAAAGAGGGCTAAACGTTGTTCACGAACTTGTTGACTGTGCCCCAACTGAAACTGCGAATAAAAGGGCGGAATTAGCACCGGGGACACCTCCTGATCCGGCAAGAGTTTAGTAACCTGTTCACCAGTTGCTTGGGAATCGACCACCAACCGGGACAAATTTTTATCGAGCCGTGGCAAAACTTGATCATAAGCGTGCCAATGACTAACCGAATAAATGGTCGGTAACTGCTTCCCCAATTTACGTTGATCAACGGTCGCATGATTATCGACCGAAATCACTAATCGACCATGAGTCTTTCGTAGTTTTGGCAGAAAATTCTGAAAGACTACTTCGGCAATTAAGTCATTCAGGTGGTCATAACACTGATGAGCCAATTTTCCCTGGTAAGTCGGGTTAATCATAACAGCATCAGTCGCCAAATCATGCTTAAACCGCCAGTGTCCTTGTTCATCATAATAGATATGCTGGGCGACAGTCTTACCATGATAGATAGCCGCCCGCGAAACAAATCCTCGACTATCAAAACGTAGACGCCTTTGAACACGGTCATGGTCACCGTAATAATCAACCCAGATAATTCGTCCCTGAGTATCATATACCACTTCGGCATAACGACGATTTTGTCGCCACACGATTAAATGAAAGTTACCAAATTCCATAAAGGCGTCAGCAGGCCATCGTAAGTCACGATAGCTTACAGTGTGGCCATCCAGATGATTAATACCTTGTAAATAGTCGAAAACACTAAGAACACGTTGAGGACTAAGCGCTAACTGACCAAGTTTAGTAATCAGATAGGGCTGGTAATCAGTCACGAGCAGTCCAATCCCCGTTTTACCGCTTTGAAAAAGTTGAAGCTGGTTAGTTGCGTCATCAAATTCCAGGTGAGGAACTGTAAAAGACCAGTCATTCAGCAACTGGTGCCAAGCAGGAACAATATAATCCATTGATTACCCCTCCCTCTTCATTAAACGTTCGTAACGATGCGGGATCAATAAAATCAACAGTTGATCTTTAATAGTTTTTATAAACATCACGATCATCACAATGTTGACCGATACTAGTGCAAAAGCGGCATACTTACCAAGTAACTGAATCCCTACCAAGCCAAAAGTCAACTGGGCAGCATTCAATAACGCCCCTGGTAAGCAAATCCAGAGCCAATGAAACCAGAAATAGTTTTTGGTAGGCTTACCTGGTCGAACGCCAACAATATAACTATTTTGATTACGCATTTTCTTAGCTTGTTCCTGTGGATTAAATTGTAAGTATGTGAAAAAGTAGAAGAGCACGAAAGTCATGATCGCACAGAACCAACATTGGAAACTAATATTGTTAAAAATTGTGTGGTGATGAATCAACTGGGTCAGCATCAACGGCATCATCAACAAGGCCATCCCAATCATGTAGGTCATCATTGCCCCAATATTAAAAGCCAACGGCAGTGTTAATGGCCTGGTCGTACTGGGCAAGTTAATATCAATCATAGTTGACCGGTAATAAACCCGGTTGAAGGCTACCCAAAAAAGTAATTCAGTAATGGATAAAATTACCAAACCAACAATCAACCATGTTCCATTGGACGATTGACTCATCTGGTTAACTGAACGAAGTAATGGACCAACCGAAGAAAAAATAATGTTGAAAAGA
The DNA here is from genome assembly GCF_041859915.1 of Limosilactobacillus sp. GTDB lineage: Bacteria > Bacillota > Bacilli > Lactobacillales > Lactobacillaceae > Limosilactobacillus. The sequence goes on along the minus strand of NZ_JBFLGB010000015.1, from coordinate 3,335 downwards.
ATCAGGGTCATCGTGCCACCAATTCCAAATTGCATATTCATCAGGCCCAACCAGAGAACGAACATACTGCCGGTCGTAAAGATCAGGATTGCTCCTAAAGATTGCCATAAGCCATTGGTTAGTTTAAAGGCATAAACAAGTGCCGTCGATTGAGCAATGGCTAAAATCAGGCTGAGCCATTGCTGAACGATCATCATTTGGTGCGGCGATAAGGTATCCGCTCCAAACAAACGCATCATAGTCAAGAGTTGAACAATCATCATTGCAATCATGAAGGGATTCAGACCCACACTAAAGACCGATAGTCGTTCTAGATTAGCACCACCAAGAAAGCTCACCATAGTCAGTGGACTGCGATTTAACATACCACGAAAAGCTTGAGTAAGCTGAACAAACGGTACTGGAATACTGTTTCCAAGAATATATACCAGGAGAATCAGCAACGTATAACCAATTCGCCAGCGTAGGTTATTCAGTTGCATTTTTTTTATCATTCTTAATCGACACGCTTTCTTATCATGTATGCCAACATATTATTGCTTTTATTTTAATACAATCAATCATCAGTTGTATTAATTCTTAATTGTAACAGTTGCTATTTAAGAGTAATGAAACAGCCCTTGCCCAAATTAGACAAGAGCTGTACTGTTTCTTCAATTTATCCTATTTATTATCATTATGACGACGTTTCCTGCCAAATGGTAACAAAGAATACAGAGCATCAATAGCTAGCAATCCTAACGCAAAGATTGAAAGGCTTTGCGAACGATTACCTGTCTGTGGCAACTTAGTGTTCGATGAAATACTAGTAGATCCACTATAGCTCGTTAATTCATTTGTACTATGACTAGTTGAAGTAGATTCACTCAATGAGTTACTAGTGGAATTACTTTGACTCATTGACTCACTTGTACTGTCACTAGTTGAAGTAGAGGTTGATTCACTATAGCTTGTTGATTCACTCACACTATGACTAGTTGAAGTAGAGGTACTCAATGAAGTAGTAGTTGAACTACTATAACTTGTTGATCTACTTGTACTGCCACTAGTTGAAGTAGAGGTTGATTCACTATAGCTTGTTGATTCACTTACACTAGTACTGTGACTTCGTGATTCACTTACACTCAAACTGTGACTCCGTGACTCACTTACACTCAAACTATGGCTTTGTGACTCACTCACACTGGTACTGTGACTCCGAGATTCACTTACACTCAAACTATGGCTTTGCGACTCACTCACACTAGTACTGTGACTCCGGGATTCACTTACACTCAAACTATGGCTTTGTGACTCACTTACACTGGTACTGTGACTCCGAGATTCACTCACACTGGTACTGTGACTCCGAGATTCACTCACACTCAAACTATGACTTTGTGACTCACTCACACTGGTACTGTGACTTCGGGACCAGGATTCACTCAAACTGGCGCTATGGCTCCAAGATTCACTCAAACTAGCACTGTGACTTCGGGACTCACTCACACTGGTACTCGTGCTCTGTGATTCACTCAACGACAAGCTATCACCATTAGCATCAGCAGAATTACCAGAAGAATGCTGAGGACTAACAGTTAAGCTAGTATAACCACCCTTACCAGATAAGGTAATCGTAGATGTTCTTGGCCCACTTGGTTTACCAGTTTGCGTTTGAAACCAAATGTACATGGGTTGTTTAGATTCATCTTTACCGCCAATCATCAATTGCCCTGGTTCATTAATAGTTAATTCTGTTTTAGAGCTATTCATATTGTTGTAGGGCCCATTTTGTTGCGATCCCTCCTTAGGGATCCCTAAGAACCAATCAACTGCGTCACCATTATAATGATCATAGTTATGATTCAGAATACTTACAATGTTAGTGGCATCAATTGGATTACCATTTTTATCGGTAATTTCATCATCTGTAACATTATAAGCCGTAACAGAACTTGGAACAATTGTTTGGCCGGTAAAACTAGCATTAAACTTCAGGTCGGATAGATCAGATTTATTGTAGTTAAGGTAAATTCCCCAGTCAATTCTAGTTGGATCCTTGGTATCATAACCAAAACAAACGTACTTGAGAAGTGGATGGGTCTGTTGCCAACTCTGTTTAGGAGCTGGTGTTAAATTCATAGTTGTATTAATTGGTATCGTTGTATTATTGGGAGTAGTAACACTAACAGGAACGGTAATGGTCTTGTTAGCAGTGACAATTTCCTTAGGTTTAACACCAATCGTAATATCAAAGTCAGCATTAGCAGTATACGTGTCCTTAGCAGTTAATTTGTAGACACCAGGACTAATCCTTTGAACATCAAACTTGTTGGTAGTTACGGGAGTAGTATCATAATCAAATAATGTAGTGTTACCAATGTTGACGTAGTAAGCATCACCCTTATTGACAGTGCCCAAAATTGGACTTTTAACTTGAATTTGTCCCCAACCGTATCCTCCAGCTAAACTTGTTTCACCGCTAGGATAGATGGTACTAGATTGCCAGTTTGATGCTTGGGTAAATAGTTCAGCGTTCAATTGAGCCTGAGTATTGGCATGTGCTTGACTAATGCTGGGAACTGTCAGAGTTTCAGTCGTAGTATTATTAGTTGAATTGGTATTTGTATTATTCGAAGTTGATAACACTGAAGTACTAGTCGAGTTAGCCGTTGAAAGACTTGTCTGGGTAGTACTTTGGGTATCCGATTGACTTTGCGTAGTACTGGTCGAAGCCGAATCCTGCTGACTAGCAAACAATGAAGAATTATCATTCTGCGAAGCGCTAGTGGAGCCGATCACTTGAGAATCCGTATTTACCGTTCGAGTGGCGGCTTGGACCGTTGTTGGTGATATAGCATCGGCACCCCCACCAATTCCTAAAATGGTGGAGAGCAGTCCTAGTCCTTTTAAATAAGAATTAACCGTATCTGATACATGATTATCCAGTTCATCTGGATCGGTGTAAGTAGTCTGTTTAGTTTCGACTTTCTTGGAAAAATGTAAAATACTGAAAAAGCGAGTTAAGCAACTCACCCAGCCGTGGTGGGTCTTATACATTTTTACTTTATCAGATTTTTCCTCATAATCTCTCTTATTTAGCAAGGCAATCCACTTCCTTAAACTAATATTATGTATTTAATTAACCTCAGCATTTTCAGCAAACTTTCATAATCATTTCATTGTAGTTCTGTTATAACATTTTCCTTCAATAAATCAATTATTTAACTGTTTACTATTCTTTTTCCTTTAAAAATCAAATAGCCCCTACCACATCTGGGTAAGAGCTATAGAATATTACTTTTATTTAATAGCTTATTTTATTCTTCAGCAAACTTTTGTAGTGCCTTTTCAAA
>NZ_JBFLGB010000097.1:0-3497 GCF_041859915.1 Limosilactobacillus sp. | reverse complement strand
AATATTCGCTTCAAGACTGTTTCAACGTGTCCTTTCAGCACTTTGTTGCGATACTTAGTCCCCCAAATGAGATGGTAATTAAGATTGTAAACTGATGTTCCACCATATGTAAGTCTATTTGTGTCTTTCATACTAATAATTATATCATATAATATACTATCCATGCGTATGTTGAACACAAAAAGGGCAATTCATCACGTCCTTAAAAGAACGTGTTTCCTTGCCCACTTTCAAAAAGCAGGAGTGAAACGGAGCCCTATTACGAGCACTTGTCTTCACACTCCCGCTAAAATAACAACTTTCAATTAATAATGTAGCTAACCCTATGCCTGGTTGGTCGGGTAAATGGTGAACTCAGCAATGTCGACATCTTCTGGCTGATCGATGGCAAAGTTAACCACTCGAGCAATGGCATCTGGCGAAATCCCGTGTTGCTTGTAGAAGTTCTTCATGTTAGTAGCCGTCTTTTGATCGCCAATGTGGTTCAGCAGTTCCGTATTAATAGCGGCTGGGTAAAGGGTCGTCGTCCGAATATTAGTGCCTTCGTTAGCACTTTCCATCCGGGTAACTTCCATCGCATTACGAACCGCAAACTTTGTAGCCCCGTATACTCCGGAACCAGCATAATTTTTAAGCCCGGCGACGGAAGAAGTGGTAATAATATGACCATGTTTTTGAGCGGTAAAGGTTGGCATCACGGCCGCAATTCCGTTGAGGACTCCTTTCAAATTAACATCAATCATCTTATTCCATTCATCCGTCCGGATAGCACTCATCGGAGAATTAGGCATGATTCCGGCGTTGTTAAAAATAACATCCAGCTTGCCAAAACTATCCTTAGCGGCATCGACTAAAGCCTGTACTTCAGCCGGTTTAGTTACGTCAACCGTTCGAAAATCGGCCCGGCCACCATTGGTATTAATTTCATCAGCAATCTTGTAAAGACGTTCTTCACGTCGCGCACCTAACATCACCATGGCACCATTTTTGGCCAACAATTTAGCGGTGGCCTCCCCAATTCCAGATGAAGCACCAGTAATTACAACTACTTTTCCTTTAACTGCCATTTAAATTTCCTCCTCAATTAAGTTTTGTCAACTGCCAATTTAATGAATGGTATAACCACCATCAACTGCCAAGGCGTGGCCGACGATATAACTGGCCCCATCGCTACACAAGAAAAGTACCGCATCGGCAATCTCTCCTGGTTGGGCAAGGCGCTTTATCGGGATATCACGAATATATTCATCCATGGCATCTTTTTCTTTCGCCAGCATTCGGTCAACCATTGGCGTCCGGATGACTCCCGGACAAACGGCATTCACATTGATTCCTTGATCCGCATATTCCAAAGCCGTACTCTTGGTCATGCCAAGAACCCCGTGTTTGGAAGCATGGTAAGCACTGCGGCCCGCTAGGCCAATTAAGCCACCCATTGAAGAGCAATTAACGATTTTACCGCCATCGCCCTGCTTGACTAATTGCTTTAACTCATACTTCGTGCAAAGAAAAACACCTTTAAGGTTTGTATCAAGAACCCGATTGTATTCCGCCAATGTTAAATCCGCGGTCTTGGTAATCGGGCTCTGAATGCCGGCATTATTATAGGCAAAATCGAGCCGACCAAACTTCTGGACCGTAAAGTCTACCATCGCCCTTACCTGCTCTTCATTAGCAACATCAACTTGGAATGAGGCAGCATGGTAGCCTTTAGCATTAAGGTCAGCCGCTTCCTTGTTTGGCTCATGGTGACCAGCTAAGACAACATTGGCCCCGGCTGCTGCAAATTTTTGTGCTGCTGCTAAGCCAATTCCGGTTCGGGCCCCAGTAACAATGACTGTTTTATTCGTAAAATCATATGTAATATCTGCCATCTTTTCATCCCTCTTATTGCTTAACTGCAAAACTAACCTGTGCCGAGCCTAATTTGCTAAAGAAACTAACGTCACCATCGACATGGCCAATCGGTTGTTGTTCAAAAGCTTCACCATTCTGCTGATACAAGATCACCAAGCTGCCCATCGGTGGCCAATAGGAAATATCCCCGACCTGGTAATCCCGATCACGGGCATCATCGGTTGGTAAACCACCACGACCATAACGGTGACACATTTCACGGGAGTACAGGTTGTCCATTTCAATTGTGAATGGCATCCGAGAAATTAGCTCACGAGTAGTTGCGTTATCTTCAAACTGAGCATTAATCGTTTGTTTCCCATTGATTGTAATTTTCACTAACGTCTTTTTACTCATGATCATTTGTCCTCCTTAATTAATTTAATGCCATCTCGTTGTAACCACTCTTTGATTTCTGGGACACTGCTGTCAACGGCGTGAGTACCCAAGCGCAGACCAGTTTTAACGGTCGCGGTTGGCAAGTATTTCTGTGTGTCCTTTTCGGTATTCTCAATTCCAACATCACCCGAGGTACAAAATGGGATCACGTTCTTACCCTGGAAATCGTAAGCTGCCCAGAAGGAACGAATCACCATCGGCTCACGGTACCACCAAATTGGATGACCAATGAAGACCGTGTCATACTGGTCCATGTTTTTAACCTGGTCAATCAGTTCCGGCCGATCATCATTTAACTGTTCTCGATGAGCCTGGATTGAGCACGGATCGTGTTCTTCGGGATAAAAACGGCTAGTCTTAATCTCAAAAAGGTCGCCATCCGTTAGCTGCTGAATCTTTTCGGCAAACTGTTTGGTATGCCCCCAGTGACTGAAATATGCGATTAGAATGCTAGTTGTCATTTCCTCCGCCTCCGATGCTTCTATTATCGTGCCATAACGGTTGACAAGGAAGAAGCTCATTGTTAGTGTGGCATTAACTAATAGTTGATACGGAGGATAATTTATGGAAACCAATAGTTTACGCACTTTCATCTCGGTCGTGCGCGCCGGCAGCTTTACCAAGACTGCCGAACAGAATTTCATTTCTAGCACTGCGGTGATGAAACAAATTAATCGTTTGGAAAAAGAAATCGACGCTAAGTTATTCGACCGTTCCAGTTCTGGAGTTAGTCTAACGCCCAGTGGCCACATTTTCTTAAAGTATGCCGAAACGGTTATTAAGCTGACGGACCAGGTCTACGTTGACTGCCACCAACTTACCGGCACCGTTCAAAGTATTCGCCTTGGCACTTCACTCCTTCATCCCAGTGCTCCCTTCATGCCAACTTGGAATAGAATCAAAGGAAAGCTTCCCAACTACCAACTTCAGGCTGTTCAACTACCTGGTGACCTAGCTGCCAGTAACCGGGAATATTCGATGCTTGGTCATGACTGTGATATCATGATTGGAACCTTTGACCAGGCCACCACCAGAAAGCTAGTCAACGCTATCCCACTGGGAGCTTATCGGTTCAACAGGTCAAAAATATATTACCTATGGCTCAATTTATGTTGACCCAACCCCTGTAACTATTACCGGCTCCAAGTCCACCTGCAGCACCGCTACCAGGGATGGTTGCTACACTTTTACCAATTGCCTTC
>NZ_JBFLGB010000096.1:0-3668 GCF_041859915.1 Limosilactobacillus sp. | reverse complement strand
ATAAAGAATCAGCCGTATGCTCAGCTTTAGTTGACCAAATTTTGTAATAGTTGTAAACTGACCGCCATTCTGGGAAATCACCGGGGACTTGACGCCATTGGCAACCGGTTTTCAAGACATATAGGACCGCACAGAAAACCTCGTAGAGATCATATTTTCGAGGCTTAGTTCGCTTACGAAAATTTCTAAAGCTGGTCGAATTAATTCAAATTGTTGCCGAGTAATATTGCTGGGATAATTTTTCATAGCTTAAACTCGCTTTTTACATAGAAGTATATCAAAAATCATAGATCTTGGACAGCTTCTAAGGCCACTAAACCAGCCACCCGGCCAACCGCGTGATAAACTTCTGATTTCTATCGCGGATCGTCTGCGTCAGGCATTCTTTTGATAAGATAATGATTAGTTATAAAAAGCTTAAATTTGCCCTAATAATTATTTCCAAATAATGTGGCGTAGTATACTTCTTGTGGTAAGATTAGCTTTTGAGACGAAAGGAGTGATTCATAATCTTGATTAAAAGTATTAAGAATCATCCTACACTACAGTTCATCTTAAGGACGGTCTTTTATTTGCAGTCCTGATCCTATTAATATACTTATATGGTTACTATGGTGCAGGACAAGAACCGTTTATTTATAATGAATTCTAACGTGGAGGAAAGAAAATTGAATACAAACATTGTTACTGATTTTGACCATGTCGCCACAAGCAGCTCGCAGTTGGTTGCTTACGACGAAATGGGTGCAGTCACTACTTATGGTGAACTAAAAGTCGCTAGTGACAGCTTAGCCAATTGGCTTGACCAACAAAGCTTACCTAGTCACAGCCCAATTTTAGTTTTTGGGGATCACCAGGTGGAAATGGTTGCTGGTTTCATTGCTGCCCTTAAGACGGGCCACGCTTATATTCCGGTCGCTGCTGATTCTGCTTTGCCACGTATCCAGTCGATCCTGGACACTGGGAAACCGAGCTTGATTTTAGCAATTGATGACTTTCCAGGTGACCAGTTAAAGGTCGATGCGCCGATTGTTACCCGTGACCAAGTCAAAAACGTAATTGCTAAGCGGGATCCCTTTACTATTAAGGATCCTGTCCAGGGCAATGAACTGGCCTACATCCTCTTCACCTCCGGGACCACTGGTTCACCGAAGGGTGTGGAAGTTAGCTATGATAACCTGAAGGCTTTCATTGATTGGATGCTTGGGGACGCCTTTAACCTCCCCCAAAAGGTCAACTACCTTGGGCAACCGCCTTATTCCTTTGACGTGTCAAACATGTTCTTGTACCCCGCTTTGCTGAGCGCCAGCACGATTAAGGCCGTGCCTCATAGCATGGTTGAGAACTTTGGCCAGCTGTTCACGGCCCTGCCCAAGTTAGACCTGAATATTTTCGTGGGGACCCCATCATTTGCTGAAATGCTGATGTTAAGCCCGGCTTTTAATGAAAAACAGATGCCCGGTCTCCAATACTTCCTCTTCTGTGGTGAGGAATTAACGGTTAAGACTGCCAAGGGCCTTGAACAACGCTTCCCACACGCCCATATTTTTAACACTTACGGGCCGACTGAAACCACGGTGGCAATTTCCGGAATCGAAATTACACCTGAAATGGTGGCCAATAACGACCGCCTCTCCGTTGGTTATGCCAAACCGGGAATTAAACTTTCCATCTGGAAGGGCGACCAACAGGTAACGACCCCTGGTGAACAGGGGGAAATCATCATTGCTGGTGATAGCGTGGCCCAAGGCTACATGAATAATCCTGAAAAAACGGCCAAGTCCTTCTTTAAATTAGACGGGCAAAATGCCTACCGGACCGGAGATGTCGGTGTTCTTGATAAGGACGGTCTTCTTCACTATAAGGGACGGATGGACTTCCAGATCAAGCTCCACGGTTACCGGATTGAGCTTGATGAAGTCCGGGCCAGCCTAGAAAAGAGTCCGCTAATTAAGCAAGCGGTCGCCTTGCCAAAGTACAACAAGAATGGCCAGGTAACCCACTTAATTGCCGCGGTGATTCCAAAGGAACAGCCGGATGATCCCGCTAAGCTCACCGCTGCTATTCGGGAAAGCTTAAAGGACCTCATCATGCCTTACATGATGCCAACCCAGTTCGACTACCGGGAAAGCTTCCCAATGTCTGCAAACGGCAAAATTGCAGTTAAACAACTTATCAAAGAGGTTAACGAATAATGACTAAAACTTGAAAGCACTCAAAAGGGCTAAAGCCCATACCAACTCTGGCTTTTCTTTAATAAAATTAGTTTCAAACGGCTGCTTGAAGAATGGTTTGAACATTATGCGGTAAATAAGCCATGAATTGATTAATTGTTTGATCGATGAAGTCTACTTCCTGTGACTGTAATGTCTTCAATAGGTAGACCAATGCCTCAATAAATTTAACTTCTGGCAAGCTATCATTCATCAGATAGAATAAGTCACCAAGTGTCCGGTCGTCTTTATTAAGCCGCTCTTGCCAGGCTAAAAGAAGGTAAGTCATCGCCGTGACAGTAATTTGGGCAACTTGGCCATCATAACTTTGAATTTGTGATTTATTAAGCCGCAAGTATTGTTTGGCAGTCTTGAAATAAGTTTCAATTGACCACCGCCGACTATATAATTGGATGATCTGTTGGGGTGTCAGTTTGGTATTAGTTAATGCTAAAACTAAATATTGATTCTTAACACCTTTTTTAGCGACGAAAACAACTTTCATTGGAAAATGGTGGCCTTGAAATTCAGCCTCAACGACACTGCTATAAAGATACTGTTTACCTTGCGGACGTTTCGAATGAAGCAGGCGTAAATATAAGGCCTTAATACTATAAGCTCGTCCCCGATAGCGATAATCTACTTTAGAACTGCGCTTAAGCATCGCCACACTATCTAATCCTAGTTGCTTAAGGCGCCAGAACATCTGTGGAGAACTATACCAGCTATCAAATAAGACGTATTTAGCTGATACACCAAAATTAAGTGCTTGCTTGATTAACTCCAGAACTACTTCATTCATTTTACGTTGCGCCTGAGAACGACGTTGACCAGCGATCGTCCGTTGATCAGTCGTACTGGATTTAGTACCAACGAGATTAGTCTTCTTCTTGGTTGACATTAAGGCCAAGTTGACTGGTAAGAAGGGATTGCCATCACTCCAACCAATCGTTAGATTTCGATAGCCGGTTGAATATTTGTGTTGGTCATGATCATAGATTCTCGCCAATAATTCGGTTTTAGTCGAGTATGGTCGCTCAATTAGGGTATCGTCAACGATTAAAGCTAACCGTCGCCGTTTATCAATAAATGGGGTAAGAATTGAAGTCATCTTGATGGTCACCAGACATAGTAATTTCTGCCAGTTAATCCGACCATCGTTCAGAACATTTCTAACCGTACGTGAACTAAACAACTGGCTAGGCTGTGCTCGATAGAGAGAACGACGACTAAAGGTAACTTCAAACAGCCAAGTAATAATGGCGGTCAAAGGAATAGTAGAGTGGCGTTTAAAGTTAATCCGCCTACTAAGCTGACCTAGACCAATTACGCTGATAAAAGAAGAAATTAGGTTTTTAGTATCGTGCTCTGCCTGGATTTGAGTTATACTTTTCATTGCGCAAGACTCCCTTTCTACTTGTTTTTGGCGATTTAAGTATAACGCGAGAGTTCTTG
>NZ_JBFLGB010000095.1:0-3882 GCF_041859915.1 Limosilactobacillus sp. | reverse complement strand
GATTGGCCCAAGGATATTACCTTGCATAGCCATTGAAGCACCTAAAGCTCCGACAATTGGACGAACCGTGTACCAGAATACAGGGTCACCAACACCGGCTAAAGGCCCCATCATACCAACTTTAACACCTTGAATTGCTTCATCTTGAACTGGAACACCGTTAGCTTTATCCTCTTCCAAAGCTAAGGTAACACCAATAACTGGTGAAGCTAAGTACGGGTGCGTATTAAAGAATACCAAGTGTCTCTGTAAAGCAGCAGACAAGTCTTTCTTATTTGGATACAATTTTCTCAATGCTGGAATCATTGAGTAAACATAACCACCGTTCTGCATTCAACCACGCGTCCAAGTCCACCATCCCAAGCTCGCGATGGTCAGTATGATGCTGGGGGCTTTCGTTGGAATGTTTAGTGAAACCTCACTAAACATTGCCCTACCCCAACTCATGGCCGAGCTCCACGTTAGCCAGGCTAGCATACAATGGCTGGTCACTGGCTATATGCTAGTAATTGGTATTATTTTACCGCTCTCTAGTATTTTGACGAAATGGTTCAGTACCCGCCAAATCATTATTTTCGGCCTCAGTGCCTTTACCCTTGGTGCAATTATTTCTGCCATTGGTAATGTGTTTTCCATGGTTCTGTTAGGCCGGATGATTCAAGGTATCGGTACTGGCTTAGTTCTACCCCTGATGTTTACGGTGGTAATGCAAATTTTCCCACCGCAAAAAATTGGTGCAGTGATGGGCATGTGTGCCTTAGTAATCATGTTTGCGCCAGCAATCGGTCCTACCTTAACCGGTTTAATTCTAAATGTCGCTTCCTGGCATTGGATTTTCTGGTCATTCGTGCCATTCCTGTTGATCGCTTTAGGATTTGCGATTACTTCGTTAGAGAACGTTAACGAATTGACTAAACCGCATGTCGACTTTATTTCAATTATTGAATCTATTGTCGGCTTTAGTGCCCTAATCGGTGGTGTAAGTTTAGCCAGTCGCGATGGCTGGGCCGCTATCTCAGTAATTGCTTGCTTAGTTATCGGTTTAATCGCTTTAGTATTATACTGTCACCGTCAATTGCACTTAGAAAATCCAATTTTGAACCTGCGCATTTTTAAATATCAGGAATTTCGTACCGGCGCGATTATCGTCATGGTCGATTTTGCTATTATTCTGTCAGCAATGTACTTATTGCCGCAATACATTCAAAATGGTCTTTTATTGCCTGTCGCTTTAACCGGGATCATTATGCTTCCTGGTGGCGTGATCAACGCCCTGGTTTCAGCTTTTGCCGGTCGCTTGTATGACAATACTGGGGCCAAATTGCCTGTTCGTCTAGGCATGGTAATCGCCCTTGTCGGCGTGATCCTTTTGATCTTTGCTAATGATCATAGCAACATTGGCTACGTGATCTTTGCCCACATTGTTTTAATGATTGGTTGCCCATTAGCAATGTCACCAGCACAGACCAGTGCGCTAAACGCATTGAGTGGTCGTGAATCCAGTGACGGCAGTACGATCCTAAATACGATGCAGCAAATCATTGGTGCCCTAGCCACTGCCCTGGCAACTAGCTTCTTAGAAATTGGCCGGGTTAGTGCAGCTGGCACTTCTCATGCATACGCTTTTACTAATGGTGTGCACTTTGGCTTGTACTTTACGTTCGCCTTAGTCATCATCGGTTTAATCGCCAGTTTCCAGATTAAGGATCAAGAACGTTAAGCCTCAACCAATGCTATACTAGAAATAATAGTTAGTTAAAGAAGGCAATAAATTGAATAAACACAGCTTAACCATTGATCAAGACTTTTTTGATAGCCGCTATGCTGGTGAAGAACGTGATGATGCTAATGCCAACGAATTAAGCGTTCAACCCGATGGCGGTGACCATAATCGTTTGAGCCTCCTCCTTACTAATTGGGATGCTCAGGGTCATGAATTTGATAACACCTTCTCCTTAACGAAAGAAGAAGCTCGAATCTTGGGGACCATGTTAACCCAGTGGAGTCAAAAATAACGTTAAACTGTATTAATAAGCACGTGATTAACTAATCATAGTTGGTCACGTGTTTTTTCTAAATCCTGACATGTTAGAATGATGATTAGTAATTTGTGAAAAAGGGGCTTATTATGACTTTCTATACCATTTCATACCTCGAAAATCATCAGCAGATAAATCAATTGATTAACAATATCGTGATGATCGTTTTTCTAATTTTGCTGGCATTTATGTTCATTAAGTATTTCCGTCACCGACTTGTCACCCGTTATCGGGATTTTGGCATCATTTTCTTTCTCCTCTTGCTCTTGTTTGCCGGTTTTCAAATCACCGACATGGAAAAGAACTCGACCAAACAAGTGCAGTCATCACAGATGGTACCTTTCATTAAGGCGGTAGCCGTTGACCATCACGTCAAGCAAAGCCAGGTCGTCGTTAACTCAACCACATTAACGGACGGCATCATCGTGCGCATTAAGGATGAAGATTACCGGGTTAACTTATCAGAGAACGGTGACAACTATACCCTCACACGCGCCCATGTCGTTAATCACAAAGTTAATTTGGAAAAATAGGGGGGCAATTTAATGGATACGTATAGTTTAATCATCATCAAATTTGTCTTAGGCATGGTTTGCCTAATCCTACAAATTAACTTGTTAGGCAAAGGCAACCTCGCCCCGACATCTGCCATTGACCAGGTACAAAACTATGTCCTTGGTGGGATTATCGGTGGCATCATCTACAACAGCCAGGTAACAGTATTGGAATTTATTATGGTCCTATTAATTTGGACTATCATTGTTTTCGTGATTAAGGTTGCTAAAGAAAACAACCACTGGGTGCGCAGCGTCATTGATGGTAACCCACGGATACTTATCCGCAACGGCCACCTATTGGTCAAGAATTGTCTCAAAGCCGGTATGACCGCTAATGACTTGATGTTTCAGCTCCGCAGTCGTGGGATCGACCAAGTGTCCAAGGTGAAAAGTGGGATTCTTGAACAAAATGGTCAACTCATCATCATCGAAAACGACGAACATAACGTCCGCTTCCCCATCATTAGTGACGGACAACCAAACCAAGATGTTTTGGAATTGATTCATCGTGATTCTGATTGGTTGCAAAATCAGGTCGAGCAAGCCGGTTACCAGCGCATCGAAGATATCTACCTTGGTGAATACGTTCAAGGAAAGTTAACTTTAACCCCCTACCCTAAAAACTAAATATTATGAAAACAATGAGGGCCACCAGCGTTTCTGCATCGCTGATGGCCCTTTTTTTCTTTATTATGCTCGTTTTCTGTGATACCAGATGATTGAAATCACGGCTGCCACTGCCGTCCAGATTAAGCCGATGAGACTAATCAATGCACCCTGACTAAATCCAGGCAAGTGGTAAGTAAAGCGGATTCGATGACTGCCAGCAGTTAAGCGCAGGCCCAGAAAAGCCTGGTTCGTCCGCAATACTTTGGCTGGCTTACCGTCAACCGTGGCCGTCCAGCCGTCGGAATAAGGAATTGATGAAGTAAGGATTCCTGACCGTTGTGTAGTAATCTTCCCGCTGAAGGTATTCTGACCGAACTGGAGGTCTTGAATGCCATGCTTTTGAATTGTTGCCACTTCGCGGTCGTACTTAGCACCAAGATTTTCCGCCACTACTTGGTACTTCAAGCTGTAGTTACCGAGCTTGGATGGCTCGAATGACAGTTTTTGTGGCAAACTACCACGATAATAGCCAATGTTAATCGTGCCATTCTTTACCCGTTTAAAGAGTGACAACACGCTTTGCTTGGCCTGACTAACTTCCGCCGTCCCAAAACGACTACCAAAGAAGAGCTTAAAGGAAATGTCTGGTGAGCCATTGATGACGTGGTAACGCCAAT
>NZ_JBFLGB010000094.1:0-4125 GCF_041859915.1 Limosilactobacillus sp. | reverse complement strand
TTGCTTCAGCTAACAAGTCACGACTGGTTGCTTGGACAATGTTTTCAACGAGCTTTGCCCCATAGGTTTCAATACGGGACCACTTTTTAACAGTGTTAATACCCATAAAGGTAATTGATTCGCTACCAAAACGGTTAGTACCAATCTTGGGTTGGGGGTAGCCAAGGTTGCGACCTGACCGTAATCGTAAGAACATACAGCCACTACGATAAATAAACTTCATTCCGTGAGTGGCTTGCGGTAGATGTGTTTTAATGCATTCTTTTGCTGCTCTGTCGATATCCCACCAAAACTGCACTATATGAGGGCTGGCATTACGCCACATTTGTACTAACGGGAGTAATTCTTCCTCGGTTAAACCCAATTTAGTGGCACCCATCGCTTTGAGTGCACCGATGGAACCACCATAGCCTAGTGCAAGTTCAGCAATCTTACCCTTTTGCCGGAGTCCACCATTAACCCCATGCTTAACAACGGGAACCCCGAACATCTGACTAGCGGATGCACAGTAGATGTCCTCATTATTGGCAAAGGCCTCTTGTCGCCATTGCTCACCAGAGAGCCAAGCAATTACACGTGCTTCAACGGCTGAAAAGTCAGCTACATAGAAATGATGTCCTTGGCTGGGGATGAAGGCAGTTCTAATTAATTGTGATAGGACGTCAGGTACTGAGTCGTAAAGCATCGAAAGCACAGTAGTGTTGCCTTGTTTAACTAGTTCACGAGCTTCTTCTAGGTCAGGCATTGAATTGCGTGGCAGGTTTTGTACTTGTACTAAGCGCCCAGCCCACCGCCCAGTCCGATTGGCACCATAAAATTGCAGGAGTCCATGAACGCGACCATCTTGGCACATTGATTTTTGCATTGCCTGATACTTCTTTACGCTAGACTTTGATAATAGTTGACGCAGGCTTAGAACTTGATGAACCTTATCGGTGGTAGTTTGTAAAAGTTGAGCTACTGAGGCTTTGGATAGAGAGTCGGTATTCACTCCCCGCTGGTTGAGCCAATCTTTTAACTGCAGTGGTGAGTTGGGATTGGCCAGGCCAGTTAGTTTTTGCGAAATTTGCAAATATTGATCGTGAAAATTTTCTTGACATTTGATGGCGTTGTTGACCAGTTGCTGATCAATCTGAATACCGCGATCATTAATATCCTGGTCCATCCAGTAGTTTTCCCATTCATTCTGGGGAACAGGAAAGTGTTCGAGCTTCTGGGTGATTTCCATTTCAACTTCAACGTCACATTGGTTGTACTGCTTGAATTGCTGCCATTTGTCAGGTGCATGATAAGGAAAGTTACGTGTGCGCTTTTGATTAGATTTGGTTGGCTTGCAGGGAGTACAAAAGTAGTGTACGAGTTCTTTTCCAGCCGTAATTTTCTGACGAGAAAGCCCTAAAACGGTACCAACGTCGCGTAACGATAAGGGAAGACCAAGGGTAGCGGACCAGACTCGTGAGCAGTGCCAACCGGCCGGCTTTAGGTGATGTCCCACAAAGCGTGATAGGCAAACTCGTTCAAATTGAGCGTTAAAAGCACTCTTAATAATATCGGGATCATCTAGGGCCTCAACAATTTGTGGGGGAATTTTTTCACCTTGGGTTAAGTCAACTACTTTAACTGGTCCAAAGTCGGTGGCATAACCAAAGAGCAAAAGTTCAAAATCGTTGCTATCAGCATAGCGATAGACACCAGTTTGATTCAGGTTGGTACTAGAATAAGTTTCGATATCAATCGAGATTTGCTTCATTAGGAATCCTTTCTACAAAAAATGGGTAGTCAAAGTCGACTACCCGTCTTTTGATTTAAGCTAAGAAATCATCGTCGTTATTATCATCAATAGCAGTGAAATCATCGCTGGCACTAGCATGACCACCTAATGGTTCACCATCGCGAATCTTTTGAATGTTACCAAGACCACAGGCGATTCCACGGTTACCGTTGGTGTTAAAAGCATAGAAGTTAATCGATACTCGGGCGTAGCAGCCACTGTAGACTTCATTGCGGTCGAGAATTGGCTGAACATGCTTGTCCACAATCTGTGGCGCCGTAATTGAATTAGCGTTGATAAAGTAGCTATCTTGGTAGGCAGCATCATCACGTTCAACATCACCATCGCGAAGTGGTAATTTCAGGGTGGCCTTGTTTGGCTTCTTGCCACCAAACCTGCCGATTCCTTCTTGAATAGCGGCATTGATTGCCTTCTCAATAGCATTAATTGTTGGCTTATCTGACTTAGGGATGATCAAGCTAACTGAATACTTCTCTTTGCCACCATTGATAGATTTAGGTTCCCAGATGTTAGCGTAAGAGAGACGAGTGTTGGTACCAGTAACGACCTTTGTTTGTTGTGACATATTATTTTTCCTCCTTAAATTCATCCTTTGGGTTTGATTTGCTAATACTCTGACGCCGGTCTGAATTTGGCACCAGGGTTGGTTTACCCGCAGGTTTAACAATTTCTTGACTGAACAGTTCGGTGAATTTCTTCTTACCGAGCTGTTTTTCTAATTTTGTAATTGGTAATAGCTTCTTTTGGTAGATATTATGGTAGCCATGATCTTCAGCAATTTTTGCCACTGCTGCTTCATTTTTGTAATGTCGACTCGATCGTCCTTCGACAATTTTCCATATTCTATCGAATAAGACCGATATTAGTGCTGACACTAATGGAAACATTGCAACCGGTGAACTGCTGAATGGACCAGAATTCGGTGGTCGGAATGAATCTCATAATCACACGGTTCGTGATGTTTATTACATTGGTACAATTGATCAGATTGGTGCCAATGGTTTCCGGACTGATAATAATTACGTGATTCTTGGTGACGATTCTAATGTGGAATTTAAAGGAAACCAGGTTTACGTTAACGGTAACCGTTTGGACCACTTGAAAAAGGAAGATGTTCAAGTTGCTAAAGGTTATATTGATGTTAAGAGCGAACTGAACACTCTTAAAGGCAATGCTGACTATCTACGCGGTTTGAATCAAAGTGATGGCGTTATTATTAATTCTGCTGATATGAATAATCGCTCAATTGATGTCAGCAGGGCTAAGGATAATCAAATCGTTGTTAATGTTGACAAGGACTGGTTAGAGGCACCACAGCCGATAACAATTAAAGGCTTGAATAGTAATGCTAATGGTCCGGTAGTGATTTTGAATGTGCAAGGCATCAAGAATGAAGTCAACTGGCAAACGCAAATCCATTTGGTTTATGATGATGGTTCTTCCTTATCACCAAATGAGGGCCACAGTAAGTCTAACCACGTTTTGTGGAACTTTGGTAATGATGTGAAGAAGCTGAATATTAATGGTGGTTACTTGATGAGAAGTGTCTTGGCCCCTAATAGTGAATTGACCGTCAATGTCAATGCCGATGGAAACCTGATTGCGGACCGCGTTAATATTCGTGGTGGGGAATCACACCGTTGGGATTTGTGGGCCCCAGAATTAGTAAAGCACAGTAAACCAGCTAAACCAGCAGATACAAAGCCAGGTAAACCAGATAATAAGTCGGATCAACATAAACCAAATCATGATGATTCAAAAAAGGGTCAGCATACTCCAGATAGTAATAAGCCAACTTCTTCTGATAAGAATAAGACGCCGAAACCGACTACTCCAGGATCTACAGATGATAAGACGCCAACTAACCCAAGCACACCAGACGAGAATCCAATTATATATGGGCCGGTTACTCCGCAAGCGGATCAATCGGATGGTAAATCTGGCAAAGAAGCGCCTATCACACCAAGTCAGGATGGTGACAAGGACAAGCCAAAGGATGCCACGAATAAGCCAAGAGATCATGATAATAAAGCTCCAAAGAATCCGGTGAAGCCAGGTAATAAACCTGAAACAAATGATTCTCATAAAAATGTTAAGCCGAATAATAATGGCGATAAAGATAAGCCTAAGACTTCTGTAGTTCCTGATAATAGCAAGGATAAGGTGCCAACGCCCCCATCTAAAAATCCAAGTTAAGTTTTTTCAAACACTGTATGTGGACAGTATTATCAAGTTACTTCTCTTTTGGCTGAATCATCGATCCACAATGAGTATTGATGATGTTAAATATCTTGCTGGACTGATTCAAACTAAATCAAATATTCAATTGATGA
>NZ_JBFLGB010000093.1:0-4275 GCF_041859915.1 Limosilactobacillus sp. | reverse complement strand
ACATTCATGCAGGCCCAAACCAAAATGCCACAAGCTTTGCCCGCTTGAGCCCATTAAACTCGAAATAAACCGCGTGCCGGCCTGCGGGGATTTTAGTCGTGCCCACAAAGTGCTGTTGGCCACTGGTGGTTTTAATGGTTCCCACCAGCTGTTTTTCGTCGTCAACCAGCACCCTAATTTCCCCTGCCCGGCTGTTGGTGAGCTCGACCGTTACGCGCTGCTTTTTACTTGCACCCGTGAAGTCAAGGTACTTAAAGCCCACCTGGCTCCCTGTACGGAGGTTAGTTACCACCTGCTGGTTATTTTGCAAGGCGAAATATGGGGCCCGGTGCTTACGGCAGCAGCCATGCCGGTCAACTAAAACACAGGCGGTGTTTGCCATGTAGGTCTGGGCCCAGGGCAAGCCGCCGCTCGCCTGCACCTGCGATGTAAAGTGGGCCGTCTTAAAGAGGCCGTCTTTGGTGCGGCATAATTCTACCAGGCATGCTTGACGGTTAGGATTGCGGCCACCGGTCTGCCGGTGATAGGACTGGTAGTAGTGACCACCAGCGCAGAAAAGGCCGCCGTGCGTATTTCCCTGGTAGGCAGTTCCCGCTTGATTGCCAAAGACGCCACCGTCACCAAGGGAGACCAATACTCCGCGGAAGTTAAACGGGCCAAATGGACATTGGCTGGTCGCGTAGCAAAGCGCGTTGTTGGTCCCCTTTTTAGCATAGTAAGTTAGGAAGAAGCGCTTGCCAATTTGACGGATTGAAGGGGCATTTTGCATCCGCCAGGCAGTTTTCGTTGGAATAAGGTCTGGAGAAATGAACCGGTCGGTTTCAGGCGCCTTGATGATGGTCCGCATGTCTGTGGTCGATAGTTCCGCCACATAGCAGTGACCATAGCCAAAGTAAAGAAACAGCCGGCCACCCGTGTAGATAACGGCGGGGTCATACGGGTAACCCTTTTTATGAAAAATTGGGATCCCTAGCGGCATCGTAAATAGCGGCCGACCGTGCCCAAGAATCGTACCATCTGGACAGGTGACCCGTCCAAGGAATTTAAAGGGACCCGTCGGCGAATCCGCAACGGCGACTCCAATCCCGGCACCAGACATCCCCACCCCATAGTAAAGATACCAACGGGCGCCAACCTGCACGACATCGGGAGCAAAGAGGTACTTGCTAAATGGACGAAGGTCATGCTGGTGGCGCCTGATAAAGGGGTCTTGGAGTCGGCGGTAAATTGTTCCTTCACTTCGCCAATGGCTGAGATCATCAACGGAGGCCGACCAGCACTGGTAATCACCCTCACACGGAAAGCGGGTACCGGGCAGGTCGTGGGACCCGTATAGGTAAACATGGTTACCATAGACTTTGGGTTCACCGTCGGGAATATAAACGTTACTTGGTAAGTAGGGGTTGGTGAAGTTGATGGGGGATCACCTCCGAAAAGGTTTATTTGAGAAGCTTTCTTTTTATATTTAGCTGATAAGCTCACAACTTTGTATAAATTGTAATGTTTAGTCGTCCTGTATCAGCCACTTTCTTCTATTACTTTTTTTGCTATATTACGGCTTACAATCCTAATTCCCGAAGCATGAACATAAGAACGTCCACCGAGGTTCAGGTTACCATACCAACAAATCTTATTATCGATAATACAAAGATTAACGCCCACTTTCCCTTTAGATGCTTTCAAGGGTAAGTTCGTTTTATACTCACTGGGTAAGCTTTCTACTTCTATATGTAGATTTCTTCCCTCTCTCATTAACTGTGTCAACAAAACAATTTGTTGATTCGTTAACTGCTTTACCTTCATAAAAATACTTGATGAACAATCAATGTCATGCTGCCAAACTGATAAGTAATCCTGACTTGTATAATAAACCGAATCATAGCGATTCCATTTTTTACTTTTAACAAACTCATAACCTAATTTACGATAGACACTTACCCGCTTCTGATACATTTTAATAAAAGTATTATCTTCTAAATCAACATAATCATAAACGCGTAATTCATCTTTCTTATTTAACCCTCTCTCGAGCCGTCCTAAGTACTGCTTAGTATTTCCTTTCCAAGAGAAAGGAGTTGTTAAAAAGAGTGTATCAAGGCTTGGCATATCAAAGCCTTCACCTACATATTTACTAGTCGAGAGGATCACATATGGTAAGTGCTCATCCTTAATATCTATTGTAGAATTTCCACCACCAGTAACTAAACAAACCTGTCCTTTACCAACTAATTCGAGAATACTTTTTTGTAATATTTTTAAATGGTTAACCCTTCCGCTTAATAAAAGTATGTGCCGATTTTCAGACAATACACGTTGTACATCATCAACGATTAACTGGTTCCGGTCTTTATTTATTACTAAATGATTAATTCTCTGAGAATAATTATCTTTAATTTGTAAAGTCCTATCTTCAGCAAAACTAGTATATCTTGGATAAATATAGCGCCGAATTAAATAATTAGCCTCTTCATTACCCTGGTAATAAATTGGCCCACAGCGATAATGCATAAACTGTTCTAGGCCGTCCTTGCGTTCTGGTGTAGCTGTTAAACCAACTATATAGGGAACATTAGCTTGAACCAAAGTGCTTTCAAAAGTAACTGCTGATATATGGTGACACTCATCAACAATTATCTGGCCATAATGTTTATAAAAATCCCTTCTTTCTGTTGGACTCATCCGTGTAAGTTTCCTAATATTAACAATATCAACTAGCCTTGATGGGCGATTACGTGACCCACTGATTATTTCAACTTTCTTTTTACGAACAACATGCCCCTTTTCTGTGTACTCAATAAACGGCTTATCTTTAATTTTAAGAAAATTAAATGCGGCCTTTTGCCATTGCTTAGCAATGCTGGTTGTTGGGACAATAATAAGGGTTCTTGCTTTACGACAGGCAGCCAGTGCGCAGCCAACAACTGTTTTACCAAAACCTGTATGAGCACATATCATTCCTAAGTTATGGTCGCCAAGATTTTTTACAGCCAATAGCTGTTCTTCTCTTAACTTCCCATTGAAGGTCGCATTAAGCTTGTCTGGAGATGCAAATCGCTTTTCTAAATGACATGAACAGTACTTCTTTAATATATTTAAAACGCCTCGTGGAAGACAAATATATTCTCCATCAATACGTCCAGAAGTTAAAACTGACGGGACATTCCACACTGGCATTCGCATTCTCTGTTTTTTAATAAACTCTGGATTATCAAAAGTCACTAGGCCCAAAAGACTAAGCTGCTCACGTCTAGTCAATGTCTGTCGCTTAATATAAATCTCGCCACTTATATAACCCCTAATTTCAGCTGGATAATTGGTAATATTAGACAAAGCGAATGACTTGTTTTGTCCTTTCATTAACTGCATATCTTTCATAATTCTATTAACCAGTTGATTAATTTCATCAGAAGTATATCGCTTAATGCTTGCTAAACAATCAAACAGCTGGGTAGGTAACAAGGGATTTAATCGTTTATCAGTAAAAATTGACCGTTTTTCTTTTACTTCGGACCATTTTAAGGGTAATGCAATTAAATTTCCAAAACCATTTTTGGGCAAACTATCTTGTGCAGGAATCATACGATCAAAACATGAGATATCAACATTATCACTACTCATCATTGTTTCAACCAAAATTAACTTGCCAAGCTGACGAGCGATCCAAGCTTTTATTGGTTGACAAAAAAATAACCAAATATGGTAACTATCACCTGACGAAGAAATTTCGGGCAAACAACTAATACCATACTTTTGACAAGTTCCTAGAACAGCCATCGTCGCTTTTTTCGGATTAATCGGTGCGCCATGTTTATCAAAATCAAAAACGAGGAGTTTCGTACAATCATTATCTGTTAGTGGATAGATTCCATAATGATGATAACAATCATCAGAAATAATCTGGTCATATACAACTTTCCTTGTGTAGGGAGCATATTCTTTGGTCAATTTTTCCTGTGCCACTTTATCATTTCGCGTTTGATAAAATGCCCACCAATTTTTTAGAGCTGGACTATATCCCTTACCATTACTCCATTTCTGAGCATAAACATCTAAGCGACCACTGAAATACTGGAAATATAGATCAATTTTCTCATTCGTACTTCTTTCCGAAGCAATAAGATTTTTAAACTCATTTTGGCTTAGAATATAATTGTTACCATTCTGATTCCTAATTAGGTAATAAGGCTGGTGCGTTAGATAATGGTGAAATTGACCTTTTATGAAAACTCGATCACCATTTTGAAACCTATATTCATGATTTGCTTCCATGTTAAT
>NZ_JBFLGB010000014.1:0-35602 GCF_041859915.1 Limosilactobacillus sp. | reverse complement strand
CAATACTAAAAGCGTCCGGTAATCTGCAACTTTACCGGACGCATTTTTCGTTTATTTTATTTTTTCATCCAAATATTTTTTGACAACTTGGTAAACGGCCGGACTCCAAAAGTCGCGTTCATGGTTGGCACCCTTAATCCGATAGGCACTAACCTCATAACCATCATGAGTAAGTTTCTTATACATATCTTCCATCTGGTGGTACGGTACAACTTTGTCGGCATCCCCATGTAACAATAAAAACGGCGGATAATCTTGGCCCGGCTTTTCCACGTTGAGGGGACTCATCGCCCGAGCAACATCCGCCCACTTAGACGGGTCGGGTCCAAAGAGACAGAACTGAAGCAATTTATTACCCGGAACCTTCTTGGAATATTCAAAGGTATCGGCCACGTCCATTGGGGCAAAACAAGAAACGACCGCATCAACCCGGTCAGATTCATGCTTATAAAGTCGGGCCTTATAACGTGGATCATCACCGGTTAATCCTACTAACATGGCGGCATTAGCCCCCGACGAGGTTCCCCAAATAGCAACACGGTGGGGATCAATAGCATACTTACGAGCATGACGACGGAGATAACGAATCGCTGTCTTAACATCCTCCAGAAAAGCCGGAAAAGCATAACCATCGATCGCGCTCCGGTGTTGAACTGTCGCTACCACGTAACCGGCTTGGGCAAATTGCACTAGCTGCGGGATTTCCTCACCAAGCTTACCAGTGCGCCAAGAACTGCCCTGAACAAAAACAATTAACGGGCGGGCTGTTGGGTGATACTGATGTGGATAACGCTGGGTCCAAGGGGTCAAAATGGCCATTTTAAGAGGGCGGCCATCAACTGCGGCGTAGGTAACATTATCAAGCAGGCGGACTTGCCCAGCTAAGGTGGGGTTATTGTGCAGCTCATGAATCATTTATTCTTCACCATCCATTGTAATGAAAGTCTTTTTAACGATATTTAATCGGTCATCGAAGCGATACCAGATTGGCTTGCCATTCGGTACTTCTACTTGATCAATCTTACTATCAGGAATCTGGTCAAGGTATTTAATCAAGGCCCGTAGTGAACTGCCATGGGCCACAATCAGTTGGTTTTTACCATCTAACAAACGCGGGGCAATCTGATCTTGCCAATATGGTAATAAGCGACGTTGAGTCATTGCTAGGCTTTCACTCAACGGCATCTTGACGCCGAGACGGTCATAACGACGCTCATGTTGTCGGTGGGTCAGCTGCGGTGGCAGGTCCTTATATCCACGCCGCCAGCGGTGTAATTGGGCTGCTCCAACCTTTTCCTTAACCTTGGCTTTATTGCGACCACTCAATGCACCATAGTGGCGTTCATTAAGTCGCCAGGTCTTATGAATTGGAATGTACAATTGGTCAATTTCATCAAGAATAATGTTCGTAGTGGTAATTGCCCGCGCCATATACGAAGTGTGGGCATCGCTAAATTGGATTCCCAGTTTAGCAAGTTGTCGACCAACCGCTTGACCCTGGGCCACACCTTCAGGGGTTAGCGGCACATCCGTCCAACCCGTAAAAATATTATCCTTATTGGCTTGACTCTGACCATGCCGAACAATCACTAAATCTACCATATAAACTCTCACTCCTTTGCCACCATTAATGATAGCGCAATTGTGCACTCTTTAACAGCCTGATGCTACAACATCGTCTTAATAATCACCATTAAGATTGGAATGACGATAACCGCTAGTACGGTCGTTTCGGTAACCATGATTGCTGCATAATTAGAATCAGCATGGTAAAGCTTGGAAACTACTGGGGCGTTGGTCATCACGGGCATCGCCGCCTGAAGAATAAAGACTTGTTTCATTAATGGCGACATACTACTTGGGATTACTAAGATGGCCATTAATAGTGGAGCAAAAAGGAAGCGGCCCAATAAGATCCCCCAAGCATCCCGGGTTAGACGTACCCGACTAAGACCGGCGTTAGAAATGGCAATCCCAATGAAAATCATTGACATCGGAATCGTCAATCCGCCAATATATGATAAGTCAGACATGATAAACTTAGGCAACTTAACGTGAAGGATTACCAAAATAACTCCGACAATAAAGCCGAGCAATGGTGGGGAAAAGATTTTTTTCAATGCCGTCTTGACGTCAATTTTGGCCTCATGTAAGCCATCCCGTTGAATCAGCCAAACACCAATTGTCCAAAAGAAGGTTGTATTAGCCATGTAGTAGACCAACACATAAGGAATCGAGGCATTACCAAAAAGGGCTAAGTTGATCGGCAAACCGATGAAAACTGTATTGGAATTAAAAAACATTGAAGAGAAAAGCCCAATGTGTGACCGTTTAATCCCGATTGCCCGGGCTACAGCAAAGGACAAGGCAAAAAGGATAATCATCGATAAGACCGGATAACGCAAGTCTGGCAGCAAAGTCTTCAGTTCATCGGCCGAAAAATCATGCATAATAGTGGTAACCATGTAGCAGGGTAAGGATACCTGGGTTACCAGGCGGGAAATAATTCGTGGCGATTGGACATTGAACCAGCCTCGTTCGTTCATTACAAAACCGACGACCACCATAATGAGGATAACCAATACCCCAGAAATCGCCGATAAGAATATTGACAGCACTTAACTCTCATCTACTTTCCAAATTTAGGATTAGTATTTATTGTACTACTAAACTTGGTATATTAGCTTCATTAGATTACCCTGCCTCCTGCCACATAGATTCACGGTGGTTTATAATAAAAAGAGTTGACTATTTTTATTAAGGAACAAAAAAACATGAAAACCAAATTTTACCACTTACTAAATTGGTCATTACCCTACCTCGCAATCTGTGCAATGGCCTATATTGTAATGTATCCTCAATTGATTTCCCATGGAGTAATCTTAGGTACCGATTCGATCTTTCATTTCAACCGGTTCTACGAAGCTGCCAAACAGATTCAACAGGGCAATTTTAGCTACTTTCAGAGTAACTATTGCTTTCAGCAGAGTGGCCGGGTCATCAATGCCGTCTACGGACCCTTTTTTGCCTATCTGAATGGGGCGCTCCTCGGCTTATTAGGGACTTGGTTTCGCTACGAAGTCATCACCAACCTGATCGTTTATATTGGTGGTGGAATTGGAATGTACCAACTGGCCATCAAAGCCCATAGCTCCCGCCGCTTTGCTCTCCTAGCCAGTCTTCTCTTCATGAACATCGGTTGGCTACCACGGTGGGAACTCGCTCAGAATATGAATGCTTGGGGAGCAATGTTGGCTCCTTACATGGTGATGTGTGGCATTAATATGCTCCAGGACCGGCAACACCCGGTTCATTGGCTGCCACTAATGACCTTAATGACAATTGTGATTCAAATCCACCTACTAAGTTCCATCTTCTTTGTCGTGACCTTAGTACCATTTTTCATCATCGGTCTAATTCGAACAACTAATCGCTGGGAAATGATTAAAGAAACTGCCCTGGCGGTAATTAGTACTATTATCTTAACAGCCAATGTCTGGGGAGCGTTGTTAATGCTCAATCTCCACAACAACATTGCTGGTCCGGCTGACTTTAACATGCTAAAGAATTCATTGATTCCTTCACAATTTACTAGTACCCGGGCCTATTTGATTTACTTCTGTTGGCTACTTTTCTTAATCCAATTTATTTATGTCTGCTGTCACTTCAAGCAATCCCTAGTTAATACTATGGTAACCATCTGGGGAGCAATTATCGTTATCTTCAGTTCTATCTGGGCTCCCTGGGAAAAACTAGCTACTGCTGTTCCCAGCCTGTCCCATAATCTTCAGTTTCCAAGCCGGCTAACCGTGGTTGCCTATCCCTTGCTGCTTCTAGGGGTAGCCATTTCGGCAACTACTTTCGTTCAAGGTGACCATTTTCCCAAATTACACCTTCGTCGCAACATTACGATCGGTGTCTTAATTTTCACCATCGTCCAGGTTTTTGTGCCCAACACGATCGATGTTTTCCAACGAACCGCCCGCTACCAATCTACTGAAGTCCTTAATTCATCCAGTGCCATCGCGTGGGTGACCGATAACCGGGTTCGGCTACGGCGCTCGGTTCACGACCTTTATCCTGGACAATTAATAACAATGGTTGAAAAACGCAGTCCCGACTATTTACCAGTCCCCAAGAAATTCATCAATAAAAAGTACATCCGTTCTTTTGCCTATCAGGATCAGATTATCAACCATGCAGCGGAATACCAACATAAGGTTCTGCCGCACGGTGGCTTGCAATTAAGCTGGAATGCTTCTCAAGCAGGTAGGGTTCGTCTTCCAATCATCACTTACCACGAATCCCAATTAACCTTAAATGGACACCGGCTTCATAACTACCAACGATCATCAATTGGGGCACCATTTGTCCACCAGCGACACGGTAAAAATACCGTGACCCTCTATTTCAGGGTTGCCACTTGGTTTAAAGCGTTAATTGTTATTTCTCTGGTTGGTCTAATCCTTCTCGGTTTATATGGACTCTACCGCTTCATCCGTGCCCTTCCTGGTTTCTGGCAACAAATCACAGCATAAGTAAAGAAAAAAAGCTGTACCAAGCTAAAACTGGTACAGCTTTTTTTGTTTCAACGATGTCTAATTATTTAGTCGGTTGCAAAACGAATGAGAAGTCAATGTCTTGGTCAGCAGGAATATGATATTGGTCTTCCACATCAGCACCCCAACTATCGATACCACCAACGCCACGAACTGCTCCAGCGACAACCAAAACGGTCCGCCGAGCCAATGGTAATTCTTCAATGTGGGTGGCATTCTCTAATTCTTCCGCCGTGTAAGGCAGACAACTGAAGTTAAATGGTTGGTCAGCCTTAGCCACCGTCAATGAAAATGGTGCGTGGGAATGGTCAGCGTTGTTTTGAGTGGTATTGCGAGTAATCGTAGCCCAGTCGGTTGCCATGTGCATTCCATTCTCTTGTGGTACTAGATACTTAGCCACCGGCAGGCCTTTGACAGTATAGGTACCTTCTTTTGCTCCTGCCATCCGGTCCGGATACGTTTCACCAGATAACCCGTGGTAAGTAAAACCGGTTGCCAGTGTTGGCATCACGAACCGTAAACCCATTACCGGCAAGCTTGGTAAGCCTTTCTTACCAGTATAGTGAACGCTAATCTTGATATGACCATTAGCCGTGACCTGATAACTAACCTTAACTGTCGTTGTCGGCACGGTCAGAGTCGCAAAGGTAAAGGCAATTGTGACCTGTTTAGCATATTCGTGGTTACTAAAGTCATTGGTAACGGGAGCTACTGGTAATTGATCAAAATGATGGTCATCAACAGTTAAACTAATTCCCGTACACTTCTGAAAAGCATCGGCGGAAAGCCATTGAGCAGACTTAATATTAAAGCCACTGCCTCGGTCATTATCGGTCGTTGCCCGCCAGAAAGTTGGGGTGGGAACACGATAAAGCCATTCCTTACCATTGAGCTTTAGTGATTCAAGGCCACCGCGTTCGTAACTAAAAATATAGCGAAAACCAACGCCCGCAACGCCGAGCGTGCCGTCACCATAAATGACGTGTAATTTATTTGTGTAAGCCATAGTAGTACCGTACCTCCTGCATTGCTGGTTTTGGTGTTCGGTCCGCAAACATCAGGCCGTCACCAGAGAATTCGTAATCCGAGTGACGATCATCAAAGTCGCCACCATAACGCATGACTTCCTTACCACTAACCGGATCCTTGACTGCCAAGGCCTGGTCAATGAAGTCCCAGATGAAGCCACCGAAGTATTGTGGGTACTTGTCAAGGAGCTTAATGTAGGAGCCCATTCCACCATCGGAATTTCCCATGTCGTGCATGTATTCACATTCCATGAATGGCTTATCCGGATTATTCTTGAGGTATTCTTCTACTTGCTTTGGTGGCAGGTACATCCAACTCTCGACGTCGGAAAGTTCTTCCCGGTAATCCTTAGTCCCGCCAGCCGGCAGATAACCCTTTGGATCCAGGCTCGGAATCTGCTTGCTGTAATCATGGGTGTGGCAAACTCCTTCATAGTGAACCAATCGACCATCATGGTGTGACTTGTAAAGCTTCTGCATGGCAACCATATTATCACCAGCAAATGATTCGTTTCCTAGTGACCAGAAGAGAATTGCCGTGTGGTTCTTAAAAGTCTCATAATTGCTACGGGCCCGATCAACCACGACGTCCTTCCATTGGGGAACAGAACCGGGAACATTATATGATGGCTCAATCGCACCCAGCTTTTGCCAGGTAGCGTGTGATTCCAGGTTGTTTTCCGCCATCATGTAAATACCATTTTGGTCACAAAGGTAATACCACGGAATCTGATCTGGGTAGTGACAGGTCCGAACAGCATTAATGTTATTAGCATGGAAGGTCTTAATGTCTGAGCGCATATCATCCAGGGTTACGCTCCGACCACGATGATCATCCCATTCGTGACGGTTAACCCCGTTGATAATCAGTCGTTTACCATTCAACAGGACAACGTGGTCCGGACTGATTTCAATCTTACGAAAACCAAACCGGTATGGTACTAGCTCAACTAGTTCACCATTTTCATCGCGAACCTCAACTAATAGCTGGTAAAGGTACGGATCATGGTTATCCCATAAATGAACGTTAATAAAGTTAACGTCCGTGAGGTCAACCTGGTCCTTAACCGGCAACGATTGGTCAAACAGACTGTCGCCATCAGCATCCTTAACCATCACGTGAACGGTTCCAGAAGCCTCACCAGCCATTTTAAGGTGTAAGCTAAAGTGACCATCCTGGTAATTGTCATCCAGGGTCGGTCGAATCGTCATGTCCTCAATATGGGTTACTGGTTGAGCTAATAACTCTACAGAACGAAAAATACCGGAAAAGCGGAACATGTCCTGATCTTCAATCCAGGAAGCAGTGCAGTGCTTGAAGACTTCCACCGCCATGACGTTACCTTCGTCTTTGATATACGGAGTCAAATCGAATTCGGATGGAGTAAAGCTGTCCTCAGCATAACCAATGAAGTGACCATTGAGCCACAAGTACATTGCCCGTTCCACCCCTTCAAAACGAACACGAACCTGCTTGCCACGGAGGGCTGGTGCAAGGTCAAAGGTCTTCCGGTACATTCCGACCGTATTATCGGGTCCTTCACTAAAGGAGCCAGCCTGGTCATCATCAGCACTCAATGCATAGGCAGGCCGCCGATAGATTTTGCCTTCCCATGGGATCAGGGTGTTAATGTAATTGTTCTGAGCATAATCACTCAGTTCAATCTCACTTGGTACCTCGATTTCATCAAAGTTAGCGGTATTCAAATTGGTCTCATAAAAGCCCTTCAACCGCTCCTGGGGAGACTTAGCAAGCTTAAACTGCCATTGGCCATTTAAGGACTGCTTAAAGCGACTGTTATTTGCTGCCCATTCGGCATAGTTGCCATAATAACGATGGTCACTGTGCGCGGGTAGTTGGTTAACCCGGAAGGTTTCCGGATCATCTAACCATTTGATATCTGCATCCATTAATAAATCCTCCTCATTCATCAAGTTCATCTTTTAGTATAGCGCTTTCATTAATGAATTGATAGAACAACAGGTAAACTTTACTTAACTTTTATTAATAGAAATTTAAAACAAAAAAATCCGGAACGAAAATCGTTCCGGATTTAATCAGTGCGGCCGAGAGGACTTGAACCTCCACGGTCATAAATCGACCATAAGATCCTTAATCTTACGCGTCTGCCAGTTCCGCCACGGCCGCATAACAACCAACAAGAACTATTATAGCAAACCCGTTTCCCCTTGGCAACTACTTTTGCAAATTAATTAATTTGAAGCGCCCACCACACCGACGGCAAACATAACGCCGAGTATTAAATCGGCGTTGACGAGGTACCAAGACACCGCATCCTTGACACTGGTAAAGCCATTTTACCTGCCGATGACGGACTTTGCTGGTCGGTGGTGCATATCGCGAGCCACCAACTGCGGCTAATAAGCGTCGAAAAGCTAAACTACGGTGGTGATAGTCTTGACCGGTTAAATGCAAGTGATAATGACAAAGCTCATGTAGTACCACTCTCCTAAGGTTGTCCTCATCAAACTCAGTTAGCATCAATGGATTAATGTCAATATGATGATCACTTAAATGATAACGCCCACCAGTGGTTTTCAGTCGTCGGTTAAAAAAGATGCGGTGACGAAACGGCCGTTGAAAATATTTCAGCGACCATTTTTCAGTTAGAGTTTGCAATTCCTGGTTAGTCATTTTCAACTTTCTCCGGGGCTACCATCGTTAATTGAATCCGTTGCCGCTGAAGGTCCACACTGTCAACCCAGACGTCTACAATATCACCAACGGCAACCACGCTCCGTGGATCCTTAATAAACCGTTTGCTCATTTTGGAAACGTGAACCAGGCCATCA
Organism: Limosilactobacillus sp.; assembly: GCF_041859915.1. Classification (GTDB taxonomy): domain Bacteria; phylum Bacillota; class Bacilli; order Lactobacillales; family Lactobacillaceae; genus Limosilactobacillus. The sequence goes on along the minus strand of NZ_JBFLGB010000014.1, from coordinate 27,201 downwards.
TGCTTAACACCAATATCAACAAAGGCACCAAAATCGACCACATTGCGAACTGTCCCCTGAAGTTTCATCCCGGGCTTCAGATCTTCAATCGTTACAACATCGTGTCGCAATAATGGTGCTGGCATCGCATCACGAAGGTCGCGTCCGGGCTTTTCCAGCGAATTGATAATATCTTCAACCGTCTCTTCACCAGCCTGGGCGGTCGTATAGTCAGTCGGCTGAAGTTTAGCCAACTGCTGGTTAGCTGCTGCCGAACCCAACTGGTCAAGTGTAATCCCGGCATCTTTCATCATCGTGGTTGCAATTTGATAACACTCCGGGTGCACATCGGTATTATCCAGTGGATTCTCACCACCAGGGATCCGCAAAAAACCAACCGCTTGTTGGTAAGCCTTGGGTCCTAACCGAGGCACCTTTTTTAACTGCGTTCGATTAGTATAGCTGCCATGTTCATCACGATAATGAACAATATTCTTAGCCGTTGTCTTATTTAATCCCGAAATTTGTCCTAGCAGTTGGTAACTGGCCGTGTTGAGATTAACACCAACCCGGTTAACCGCTCGTTCAACCACATCAGCCAACTCCGTTCCTAACTCTTTTTTAGGTAAGTCGTGCTGATACTGACCAACCCCAATCGCCTGGGGATTAATCTTAACGAGTTCAGCCAATGGATCCTGGAGCCGTCGCCCAATGCTAATCGCACTGCGTTGTTCAACGTGTAGCTGAGGAAATTCCTCTCGTGCGGCAGCACTGGCCGAGTAAACCGAAGCCCCAGCCTCATTAACAATCACGTAATAAACCGGTCGTGATAATTTTTTAAGAGCCGTTGCTACGAAACGTTCTGATTCACGGCTAGCCGTCCCATTACCAATGGCAACCATTTCAACATGATACTGCTCAATCAAATGTAAGAATTCTCCTTCAGCAGCCGCCCGTTGCTTTTCCGGTGCCGGCTTGTGTGGAAAGATAACCGCCTTGGCCAAGAATTTACCATTTTTATCTAGAATTGCTAGCTTACAACCGGTGCGGTAGGCTGGATCGAAGCCCATCACAATCTTGCCCTTAATCGGCGCTTGCATTAAGAGGTGGTAAAGATTCTCACCAAAAACCTTAATTGCTTGAGTATCCGCCTGAGCAGTTAATTGACGACGAATTTCACGGTCAATTGCCGGTCCCAAAAAACGTTTCAATGCATCACGGTAGGCAGCCACAATAAAATCTGTAGCTGCATTGTGTTTAGTGGTGCGAATCAGGCGGAAGTGTAAGTAGTTCAGGATTGCTTGATCATCGGCTACTACTTTAACATTTAAGACGCCTTCCTTTTCACCCCGGTTGATGGCCAATACCTGGTACGAACTAAGGTGTTTAATCGGCGCAACAAAATCATAATACTGTTTATAGGTACCCAATTTGTCTTTTGACTCACCATTCCGTTTTAGCTTAACTTGCAGCTGACCATGGGCGACAATATAATTACGAAGCCAGCCACGAACCGTTGCCATTTCACTAATCGCTTCTGCTAAAATCTCGTGAGCTCCAGCCAGGGCCGATTGTGGATCCGGAACATCAGCATTGGTGTACTGAACTGCTAACTCATTAAGGTCCCCTGCTGGATAAGTCAAAAGCAGGTTAGCCAACGGAGCTAAACCAACCGCCCGGGCCTTTTGTGCCTTCGTTTGTCGTTTTTGCTTGTATGGCAAATAAAGGTCTTCCACCTGCTGGAGTTCCGTTGTCGCCCGAATCTTTTTCTCTAAGGCAGGGGTCAGCTTACCCTCTTTTTTGATTTCATTAATAACGGTTTCTTGACGCTCTAACAAGTTATTAACGTGACGGTAACCATCCCGAATTGCCTGTAATTGAACTTCATCCAAGGTACCGGTTGCTTCCTTCCGGTAACGAGCAATAAAGGGAATCGTGTTTCCTTCACTCATTAATTTTAGTGCCGCACTAATCTGTTTTTCCCGTAAGTTCGGTAATTGTTGACTAACTAGTTGAAGTGCCTGCTTATTCATAAATCCTCCGTTTACTTTCTTCGTTTACTTCCACCAAGTATCCAATGGTGTAATTGGCTGGTGCCGCTTATGACGAGTTTTCATGTACCAACTTTCAATCTTCGCAGCCGCATCATCGGCAACTTGCCGACCTTCTAGGTAATTATCGATGTCTTCATAGCGAACTCCCAGTGCTGCCTCGTCCGGTCGCATTGGTTGATCATCCTCTAAATCGGCTGTTGGAGTTTTTTCATAGAGTTCAGCCGGGGCTTTTAAGTATTTCAATAAGGCCTTACCCTGACGTTTATCCAGTCCGGAAAGTGGCGTAATATCGGCCCCACCGTCACCAAACTTGGTATAAAAGCCGGTCACCGCCTCGGCCGCATGGTCAGTACCAACAACCGCACCACCGTATTGGCCAGCAATGGCATACTGGACAATCATTCGTTGACGAGCCTTAATATTGCCCTTATTAAAATCACTGATAGTAGCACCGGCTTCTTCCAGACTTTTAACCATCGCGTCAGTAGCCGGCTTGATATTAACCCGCATTGTCTTGTCAGGCTTAATAAAATCATCAATTGCTTCCATTGCATCCGATTCATCGGCTTGGGTCCCATACGGTAAACGCACCGCGATGAACTGATAATCATCATCGCTCGTTTCTTGACGACGTTGCTGCACGGCCAGCTCGCATAACCGACCAGCCAGAGTAGAATCCTGCCCGCCAGAAATACCGAGAACTAAAACTTTCATCCCTGTTTTTTGCATAAAGTCATGTAGAAACTTAACCCGCTTAGCAACTTCAATTTGTGGATCGATCGTTGGGCTAACTTTAAGGTCGTTGATAATTTGTTCTTGCATCTTACGCATTTTTACCGCTCCTTTTTTTCCAATGTCTTAACGTATTCGTGAACGTGATGAATCATGTGTAATTTATTGTCATAACACTTCTGTGACAAGTCAACCGGATAGACTTCGGGGTTAAGATCCCGCTTGTATTCATCCCAAAGAGCTGCCAAACTAGCCTCTCGGTGATCACGAATTTCATTCAATTGCGGCTCATCATAGACAAATTGACCATCTTTCCAAATATCCTTGAGCATCGGCCGGGCCAGAAAGTCACTCACATCTTTTTGCTGAAGAGGAAAGTTTGGATTAAACATGTTTAATGATTCTTCTTCACGAGGATCTTCATCGATTAAGGTAACATAATCGCCCTCGCTCTTGCCATCGATCCGGTCGTTGATCCGCCAAACCTGTTTTTCACCCGGCGTCGACATCTTAGCGACGTTATTAGAAAGCTTAATCGTATCTACCATCTGGCCATGAGAATCTTCCATTGAAACCAACTTATAAACGGCTCCTAAGGTTGGCTGGTCATAGGCGGTAATCAGCTTGGTGCCCACACCCCAAACATCGATCTTGGCCCCTTGCATCTTTAAATTCTGAATGGTCTTTTCATCCAAACCATTAGAGGCAAAAATCTTGGCATCCGGGAAACCAGCTTCATCTAACATTGTCCGAACGCGTTTAGAAAGGTATGCCATGTCACCACTATCTATTCGTACTCCAATGAAGTTGATCCGATCACCAAATTCCTTGGCCACCCGGATGGCGGTTGGCACCCCACTCTTTAGAGTATCAAAGGTATCAACTAGGAAGACACAATCACGGTGGGTTTCAGCATATGCCTTAAAGGCATCGTAATCATTCCGGTAGGCTTGAACCAATGCGTGGGCATGGGTCCCAGAAATAGGAATCCCAAAGAGCTTACCAGCTCGCACATTACTGGTAGCGTTGAAACCGCCGATATAAGCTGCCCGTGTTCCCCAGATGGAAGCATCCAATTCCTGTGCACGCCGACTACCAAACTCCATCACACTCTGGTCACCAACAATCGACTTAATCCGTGATGCCTTGGTAGCGACCACAATCTGGTAATTGAGGATATTCAAAATGGCGGTCTCTATCAGTTGGGCTTCAATGATTGGTGCATCGACCTGTAAGATTGGTTCATGGTTAAAGACGAGGTCCCCTTCTTCAAAACTACGGAGAGTTCCAGTAAACTTAAAATTCCGTAAATAGTCCAAGAAGTCATCATCGAACTGATCAGTAGACTTTAAGTATTCAATATCACTAGCGGTAAAATGCAGGTTTTTAATATAACGAATGATATGGTCTAAACCGGCATAAACCGCATAGCCATTTTGAAACGGCATTTTCCGGAAGAAAGCTTCGAAAACAGCACGGCGATTACCAATGCCCTGTTTCCAATAGGTCTGCATCATACTCAATTCATAAGCATCAGTATGCAGGGCCAAGCTATCATCTGGATAATTAAACTTCATAATTAGATAGATCTCCTCATCGAAACAAATAATTTTATTGTAACACGGATCGTTTAGTTTACTTCTCTAGAACAAATTCAAAACGAGAGCCAACATATTGAGTATGGACATATTCAAAAGGCCGACCATCTTGGAGGTACGAGAGCTGACTCATCCGCAAGAGGGCATCCCCTCGTTTAATCTGCAGGAAAGTAGCAATTCGTTCCGTCGCCTTAGTAGCCGAGACCATTTGAACGGCATGGCCAGGATAAAGGTGTGCCTTTTCCTCAAGGGTCCGGTAGAAGGAACTGGTAACCTCTTCCTTACTAAAGCGTTCTACTAATTTGGCAGGCACGGTTGCAACCTCATAACAGATTGGAATTTCATTACCATAACGAATTCGTTCCATCCGTAGTACTTTAGCATCAGCAGGCAATTGAAGCTTTTCAATCTCGGTTTGTGACGGAATTGTTAAATGGTAGGAAATTGTTCGACTAGAAGGCCGTTTCCCGGATGCCTGCATCAATTCGGTAAAACTAGTAACACCGGACATTTTCTCTTGAACCTTCCGATTGGCAACGAAGGTTCCTGAGCCAATGCGGCGCTCAAGGATTCCCTCGTCAACCAAGGCTTGGATCGCCTGACGGAGAGTCATCCGGCTAACATGAAAACTACTAGCTAATTCTCGCTCGGCCGGGATCTTTTGCCCTACTGTCCACTTACCATTTTCAATGTTTTCCCGTAATTGGTTATGAATTTGAATGTATACTGGTGAACCCATCTTTTTCTCTCCTTACACTACACTCTTTCTTCTATTATTCTAACATGAAAGCAAACATCTAGACCAATCTAAGAATTTATTTATATTGACTCCTGTCAACGGACAACTGATCGCAAAATAAAAAGGTTGAGAGAAACTGTAATTTCCTCTCGACCTTTTTATTAACTCATTTACGTAGGGCTAATCCCTTTTCTAATGAACGATCAACGATGATTGACTGAGAATCAGCTACTGGGTACTTGGTCTCCGGATCCATTTCCTCGGCATAGGAAAGTTCCGTACAACCTAAGATAACAATGTCGGCTCCCTGATCTTCAATCATCTGCCGAACCAACTCGTGGTACTTCCTACCATTTGAGTGTCCTGCTTCTTTGATATCGTGATAAATCAGATCTTCTGTTTGGTCAACAATCGCTGGTGTCGGCTTAATCTCTTCATAACCAGCAGCCGTGATGTAATGATCATAGAGTCCCGATTCCACGGTCCCCCGGGTAGCTAATAAACCAACTTTTTTAGCATCCGGTTTAATCGTTTTGATGGCATTTACGGTTTCCTGAAGCATATTCAGGATTGGAACGTCAGTAGCAGCCTGCAAGCGGTCAAAGGCATAGTGGGCAGTATTACAGATCAGTACGAAGAATGCGGGCTTAAGCAAACTTTGCTGCTTGATGTCTTCAATCAAGGCTGGGTTATAGTCTGGCTTACTGTGGTCCAGAATCCATGTCGTGCGATCCGGGATCGTGGCGTGATTAACAACAATATAATCCAGGTAGTCCTGGTCACAATGAATTGGTGTTCGCTTATCCAGCAAACGGACATAGCTTTCTGTGGCAAGGGTCCCCATGCCACCAAGTACTGTAAAGAATTTTTTCATATTAATGTTACCTTTCCTTGCCACTTGTTATGACAATAAAGCCACAAAAAGTGGTCCTAGTAATGTGATACCAATATTACCGACTACGAAGGCGGGCGTAAAAGCAGCGGCATAATAAGCGCCACCCTCTGCTCCGGCCTTTTGTGAAATCTCACTCATGGCTGCTGCAATTGTCCCAGAACCAGTTAGGGCTCCCAAGAGAGCTAGCGGTTCCATTCGTAAGACATAACGACCAAAAAGAAGGGTCAACAGGTGGGGAGCAATCGCCACAATGGCCCCAATCACCAAAACACCAAAGCCGAGACTCTTAATGGCACTGGTAAAGGCCTGCGCCGACTGAAGGCCAACCGTCCCCACAAAAAGGGTCAGACCAAAGCTTTGCATAAAGTTCGTAACCGTTGTGGGAATCGACTTATAATCCCGGTGGCGATCAATCCAAGAGCTTAAGGCAAGGCCCATAATTAAGGCCGCCGTACCATTGCCCAATTGTAGCGGAATACCATTTAATTTTAAGCCGAGAATCCCTAAAAGGGAAGCCCCACCAATTCCCAAAGAAAAAAGAACGTAATTAATGGCTTGGTCGGTGGTTGCCCACCGGCCCATCTTCTTAAGGATCGCCGCCGTGCGAGAAGTATTCCCCGTCAAAGAAATCACGTCACCCGGCTGTAACTGATTAATCAGTTGTTCATTTCCGGTAATCGGATCCTGAACATTAATAAAGACCCCGTGTTGGCGCAAGATCGCCAGGAGCACCGGTCGAAATTTCTTGCCTAAAACAAATTTTCGTTCTTGGGGCGCATTGGTGGGTGTCAGGACCTCTTTAATCCCCTGCACTTGGTGTAAACGGTCAAAATGAATGGCATAGCCAATCACTGTCACCAGGTTACCAGGCCGCAGTTGGTATTCGAGGTGGTCAGTCATTTCATCCCCATGAAATGCCGCCAAAGCAATTAGGTGGTAACCAGACCACCTATTAAACTGGGCAATTGTCTTACCCACAAGTGGCGAATCAACACCGATTCGGTAAGTCCGTCGCCAGGTTGGGTTTGGATTCTTAGCATGAAAGTGGTACTGACGCGCCATCGCCGGTCCCTGCTTTTCGACCGTGATTCCTAAAATCTTGGGTGCTAAGTCACGAAGAAAAATAATGACCCCCAGGGTTCCAAAGACGTAAGTCAAGGCATAGGCAACCGGCAGCTGTGCCTCATAGGTTGCTCGGACAGCATGACTAACCGGTAAGGCACCAATCGTCTGCATCGAGCTGGCCACGGTAGCCGATTGGGTCAGTGAACCAGCGATAATCCCAGAACCAATCCCTGGCCCAATGTGAAAGGCTGCAAAAAGCCCCCACGAAACCAGAAAGGCCACCAGCATCCAAAATAAACTGGCCAAGATAATCCGGACCCCGAAGATTCGCAGACTAACCAATAATTGAGGACCAATCCGGTAACCAACCGAAAACATAAAGGCACCAAAAAAAATGGTTCCCAGCATCTCGTCACGTGGAAAGGCACCAATTTGGCCAACAATCAAGGTTACAATCAATGTTCCCACGGTTGCTCCGATATTAAACCGGCCGCCAATCTTGTAGTTGCCAATTGCAAAGCCAAGGGCCATGCAGATAAATAACGTAAAAATTTGATTATTCACCATAAAGTGAATGATGGTATGCATTATCGTTATCTCTTTTGTACTTTCTTTTTATTTTCAGTCACATTATTACATTGCCAATTTCCAAATTCAATTGAATTGACATTTAAAACTGCAATATGAGACAGTTTTAACGCTGTCTCATATAGTTCTCAGATTATTTCTTTTCAACGAAGTACTTTTCAAAATTCTTCTGGTAGTTATGATTAATCCGCTTTTCCATCAGCCACCGCATCAAATTCATGTCCCGAGCATAGTGGAAAGTCGTTCCATAGCGTCCTTCCTTGATTAACTGTTCAGCCTGATGCTTGATTTGGTTATTCTTGGCATATTGCAAGAAAGTCCGCTTGCTGACTCCCAACCAGAGTTTGTATTGCTTAGGATCCTGGTTGGCATAAATCGTATCTTGATCCTTCAAGTTATCAAAAATATAATCCTCAACCGGGAAAGTTGCTAACTGGTGGCCATTCAAAGAAGTGAAGAAGCTTGACCGTCCCTGCCGGGGATTCAAGTCGAAAACCTTAAATTGACCATCACGCCGGTCATATTTGAGGTCAAAATTAACAAAACCGGTAAACTTAACGCTTTCCAAGAAGCTCTTGATATTCTTATAAATCTGCTTATCATAAGCCGGCATAATCGCCACGTAGTTACCAACGTTAGCCGGGTTACAGTCTTCCAACAATGGGTGGCCAAGACTCATTAATTTAACTTGATGGTTGCGATCAACATAGCAGTTAATCGTCCGCATATTACTGTCATCACCAGGAATGAATTCTTGGAGAATCAAATCACCATGGTATGGACTGTGCTCGTAAATAATCTCCAAGACTTCTTGAAGGCGCTTAGCATCTTTAATGATATAGGCCTTTTCATAGCCCTTGAAGTTACCCTTGTGCCACTCCACAGCATCAGCAGCCTTAAGAGCAATTGGAAAGCCAAATGGTGATTGATAATGTCGGTAATCCAGGTCTGGCTTCAAAATGTCGGTCTTTGGGTATGGCAGTCCATATTGATCACAAACCTGATAGAAATCTTCCTTATTAGTCAGCTTAGCCACCTCCTTGTAATCGGCATATGGACAAGCCATGTACTTGGATAGTTGCTGACGATTCTTGCTGACCAGTTCGGTGTAATCATCCCCACAGCTAATCAAGACAACTTTCTTCCCCTGAGCAATATACTGCTTAGCCGCCTTGATCAAGGTCTTAGCAAAGACATCCGGTGCCTGCAAATCTTCAATGAAGTGAAGGTCCACGATTTTGGAAAAGCGGGTTGGTGCCAGTTCGTGTCGAGCGTACAGGTGGGACTTAATCCCGTATTTTTCATACATTGACCGAGCCATCCCGTAAGCATTAAAGTCACTTCCCAAAATCAGTGGAACAAAAGGTTGTTCACTCATTGCTTCTCACTCCTTAATTTCGTTATCGTTTTCTTACAAGCCCCTATTCTACCATACTTTATTGTCGGCGCGCGGTTTGACTTTGCCAATGGAAATTAATCATGATTGCTAAGACAACTAGTGCTGCCAGAATAGTCACCAGCCAATAATCGATTCGACCACCAGCATAGGTTCGAACAGCTAATGAACCAATACCAGCTTTCTGCTTTAATGAAATTACTGCGGCTAATAAGCCCGTTCCTAATGATCCGCCAAATTGCTGGACCATGTTAAAGACAGAATTAACATCGGAAGTATTACGCTGATCGACCTGGACCGTAGCATTCGAAATTGTGTTACCAAAGGAAAAGTTAAAACCTATTCGTAAAATGACAAAGAAGATCATTAACCACCAGGCCGTTAACTGCCGTTGGAAGGCGACAAAGCAGACCGTCCCCAACAGCAACAGACTACCGCCAAAGGTCACTGGTTTGGCAAAGCCTTGTTGGTCAGCAAGACGTCCGGCCCACGAAGCAATAAGAGCTCCAATGATTGAACCCGGTAGTAAAACTAAACCAGCAATGGTTGATGAAGTGTGCAAAACGTACTGAGCATAGAGCGGAATAACCAAGGAAATTCCAATGTTGATAAACTGAAGGCTAAAGTAAGTAAAGGTTGAAAGTCGTAAAGTCTTAAGTCGAAAGATAGTTAAATCAAAGAGTTGAGAGCGACCGTGGTTATTAATATAAGCAAAAAGACCAAAGCAAAGTAGACCGCCTATTAAGAATAACCAAAAGGCCAAGTCAAAGCCATGTTGCTCAAGCGTTGAAAAATCATAAACGATTACAAATAAGGCTAATGCTAAAGCAAACAGGCTTCCATAACTAAAGGGCTTGTCATTACCATAAGGGTGGTTGCGGATAAAGAGCTGGCCAATTATCAGGCTCAATAACGCCAATGGCAGAAGAAGCCAAAAGATCATCCGCCAAGATAGGGCCTCAGAAATAAAGCCGCCATAAGTTGGCCCTAAGGCAGGGGCAAATGAAATCACCATCCCCGCAAAACCGGTCATTGCACCAAGTCGTTGCCGCGGTATTTCAGTGAAAATTAAGTGATAGAGAATGGGCGTTGCTAAGCCAGTAGCAACTGCCTGAAGCAACCGTCCCGTTAATAACATTGGGAAGGCAAGTGCCGTGGCACTCATAACATCACCAATGATAAAGGCCAGTACCGCCACGAGGTGCAAACGTTTAGCCGTAAATTGCCGCAAGAGGTAAGCCGTCGTCCCCATGGTAATCGTCACCATTAACAGGTAACCAGTTGTAATCCATTGAATCACTCCCAATGAAACATGAAAATATGGAGCTAGTCGCGGATAGGTAACATTCATCGAAGTTTCATTCAGGATGCCAATAAAAATCATTAACGCCAGTGAACTGAGCGCTAGATAAATATGTCGTGGTTGTTTAGTTTGCAAGTCATTTCCTCCTTATTAAATCAAAAAACAAGAGTGTCCTGGTGAGTTAAAGTTCCACCACAACACCCTTGTTTATTGAATATCTAATTAACGCTTATTATAACAGTTTTCTTACCCATTATCACTGCTGACTAAGTGTTGTCAGCCACTTTTTAGTCCCCGCATCAAGCTGTGGATCAATTTGGAACGGGAACGGTGCTAACAAAGCCCGAACCTTAACCCAATCAATCTTTCCTTCTTGGTAAACTGCAGCTAAAAGCATTTTAGTAGTTTGCTGCCGTAAGCTAATTGGTGCATTAGGCTGTTTTAAGAAGGTAATTGCACTAGCTTTGCCAGCTAATAGTTGCGCTACAATTTTGGTCAGCGCTGCCGTGGTTATGGTCCCCGTCAAGTAGCAACGTTGTTTTAACGGTACCGCAGGAACTTCTTTCTTTAAGAACTTTTGCAGTTTCCCCCATTCCGGTAATAATTGCCGATAAAATTGCCAGGGGGCGCGGTGATTAATATCCCGTAGCAATGCCGGGACAAGGTTGACTAGGTTCCCCTGATATTTCAATAATTGGTCAGCCACCTCAATTAAGAAACGTTGCACCGTTTCTCGAGAACTCTTAGGTATCCGTTGCTTAACTGTCAAGGCAAAACGAACCACCAAAAAATCGGTTAACTGGCTATTTGGAATAGTATTTCCCGGGAAATGCCTTTTTACTTTAAAGTTATTCAATTGTTTAAGCCGTGTCGACTTAGCAAAGTGTCCCTGTTTTGGCATAACTTTTCTCCTTTATACAAAAAGCTTCTAAGATTCCTTATTTATCTTAGAAGCTTTTTTTAAACTAGTCTAGTTGTTGCTTACGATTTCCCTCATCATCACGGAAAGATGATTTAATTGGGTAAGTCAGATGGATTGTTGATGGGACAACCAATGGAATAATGATTACTAGGATGATTAAACCAGTGATTACCGCCATAGCAACCTCAATCAGGGTTGGAATCCCGGATGGAATCAATGCAGCAAAAGTACCACTCAAGATAATAGCCGCAGAAATAACCACCGTTCCAATAATTGCAGCGGCACGAACGATCCGTTCCGTTGGCAGATACTTGGTTTGGTCAATATCACGATACCGCATAACCAGGAAGATACTGTAATCAACCCCTAATGCCAATAACATGATGAAACTGAAGAACGGTGTATTCCAGGTCAATTCTGGTCGCCCAAGAAAAAGCCGGGTCAATAAATGAGTGATTGATAAGGCTGCCATGTAGGCCGAAACCAGAGTCCCCAAAATATAAACTGGCTGCAATAATGACCGCGTAATCAAGATCAAAGCTAAGCCAATCCCAATTACCATGATCGCAGCAGTTCGCATAAAGTCGCCACCAGCCACGGTCTTCGTATCGGTAATCTTAGCAGATTGACCGCCAACGTAGACGTGAGCATGTCCCAATGAGGTACCCTTCAATGAGTAATGAGTCAAGTTGGTAATCTGGGGGATTTCCCGGGTTGCTCGAGCGCCACTTGGATTAGAATCCAAGATAACCGTAATCTTGGCAGTCTTCTTATTACTGGAGAGGTACGTATTTAGTGATTGCTGAATCAATGGATTTTGCATCATATTGCTTGGAACATAAAAAGTCTTTCCAGCAGCAGAATTTTGTAAGCCGGTCAAGTAGTTGCCACCTTGACTGAGGCCAGTACTCATTCGGCTGACCCCTTGCATCATTTGAGTACCACTAGCCTGTTGAGCCTGAAGCTGGGCAGCACTAGCACCGGATTGGGCCGCCTGTGCCGCTGCAGTACTAGCCTGACTCTGCATGCCAGATGATAACTGTGAAATACTGCTTTGGGCGGTGCCTAATTGACCAGTAATCTGTTTCAACTGGTTATTAACATAGAGCTGGTTAACCTTCGTGCCGGCCGGTTGAGTAGCAGAAGCGACGGTCTTAACACCCGTGCTCTTCTTCAACTGGTTAGTGACCCGATCAATCAGCAGCATATCCCGCTCGTTGTCAAGCCGGTGATTAGCCTTGATATAAATAGTGGTTGGTTCTGCCGTTCCCTTGGAGAAATGATCTTCAACCACCAACAGGCCCCGTTTAGAAGGAACCGCATTACTGATCTCATCCGTATCATCATAATTCAAATGATTCCGATAGGACAAGCCAATCGGTAATAAGATGACGAAAACTAATACTAAGGTAATAATTGGGTGGGTTACTGAAGTACGGGCTGTCTTGTGCCAAATCTTACTGTGGCTCTCACCGGTAAACTTCTTTTCTGGCCAGAACATCTTCTTGCCCAAGGTCGCCATAAAGAAGGGATTCAGGGTTAGAAGAAGAACCAGTAAAACGGCAACCCCGACGGCAACCCCGACAGCAGATTGATAAACCGAGAACTTGGCCAGGGCCAATGAGGTAAAGCCAATCAAAATTGAGGAGCCAGAATAAAGGATCGTTCGCCCAGCCTTATGCTGAGCATCATGAGCAGCGGTCCACTTATCCATTCCCTTGCCAAGGTCTTCCTTGAATCGGTTATACATTAAGATGTTGTAATCCGTTCCGATCCCGAACAGCACAATTACCATGAAAACCTGGGTAAAGTTTGAAAACGGAAAATTAAAACTCTTCACTAAGTTAGTGACAATACTAAAGGAGGTAATAAAGGCAATTCCAACATTTAGCAATGAAATCAACGGTGTAATTGGTGATCGGAAGACCAGTAAAAGAACAACAAAGATAAAGATCACGGAAATAGTCTCCGTCTTCTTGATTCCTTCCTGAACAGCTCCAGAGAAATCATCATTTAAAATATCAGCTCCGGTAACGTACGTCTTGACGCCGGAAGTCTTGACGGCACTGCTAAGTTGACGGTTAATACTCCGCAGTGTTCCATGAGACTTGTCAACGTTCAATTGAGCAATTTGGGTGGTCTTGTCCTTTGAAATCAGTTGCTTACGTGTGGCTGCATTGTCATTTGGGCCAGTGACGGTTTTAATGCCATACTTACCATGGTGCCTTTGCAAGTGGTTAATCGTCTTTTGAACATTATGTTGGTCTTGCTTTGACATTTTATGATCACCATTGTTAAAAACCGCCACCACCTGGTAGGTATTATTTTGGCGATGACCCCAGTGATCATTTTGTAATGCTTGAGCAACCTGGCTTTGCGCACTACGCGGTAAGTTGATTGCCGAATGTTCACGCGTTAATTGGTTAACGTTTGGTAATGAAATAATTGCAACCAGCGTGATCACAATCCAGACAATCAGCGAAAAAATATGTTGATGCATTAACCTTTTCAAGATATCTAAACACTTCTTCCCTTAATTTATTCTTTTTCTCTCTCTGCCCGATTTAATTCCACCAAGAACCACCAAACCTGGTGAATATTCACAAACAGAATAAATACCATTCTAAGACTGTCATCAGTTCATCGCAAGGATTAACTTATACAAGTGTCTCATTAAAACATAAGCGTAATAAAATGGTTTAAAAACAAAAAATCGGCAACTAAATAGTTACCGATTTATCAGTTGGGCTAGCTGGATTCGAACCAGCGCATGACGGTACCAAAAACCGTTGCCTTACCGCTTGGCTATAGCCCAATAATAAAGATGGAGGAGAGTGGATTCGAACCACCGAACCCGAAGGAATGGATTTACGGTCCATCGCGTTTAGCCAGACTTCGCTACTCCTCCATATTGGGATGTTAATTAGCTCAATCAGCTAACCAACGTTTATTATAATACCGAACTTTCCAATTAATTGCAAGGCTTTTTTTACTTTTAAAATAAAAAAGTTGCCACAACTAAAAGCGTGACAACTTAAGTGTAATCAAATAAATCTAAATAGAAGTTAGTTAACCCCACTCATTAGATGGTGAATCCGTTTAACGAAGAACATCAGGATAATTCCGAAGACGATACTTACTAAACCAATCGTTAGGAAGTATGGTACTTCTGTAGCGGATGAGTAGAATTTAACAATCTGGGCGTTAACCGCCTGGGCAGCAGCATCAGCTAAGAACCACATACTCATCATCTGAGACTTAAAGGCGTTTGGTGCCAACCGGGTTGTGACGGATAGACCAATTGGTGAGATTAACATTTCACCAATTTCAACGATGAACCAGGAACCAACCAGCCAGAATGGACTAACCCGACCAGCAGTGGTGCCATGAATCAGAGCTGGCAGTGCCATGAAGGCATACGACAAGCCGGCAAAGACAAGCCCAGCAGCAAACTTACCAGGGGCACTCGGCTGATTCTTCCAGTGATCCCACAAGGTAACAAAGACCGGAGTCAGAATCATGATGAACAGTGGGTTCAAGGTCTGGAAGTTAGCGGCGGCAAAATGCCAACCACCAATGTGCAAGATCGTCCGTTGTTCAGCAAAGAGGGCCAGAACAACCGAACCAGATTCCTCAATACCCCAGAAGATAACAGCCGCGATGAATAGTGGAATGTAAGCCAACACCCGCGAATGCTCTTCCTTGGTAACCTTCTTGGAATTTAACATCATGATGAAATAGTAAATTGGCAAGGCAATCGCAATAATCGTAATGATTGTGATAACGTTGGTGATGTTCAATTGACCCACTGCACCTAGCAGTGCCAACACGATCACTAAGGCAACAACGCCAACCAAAGTCCAAATTAAGACTGGACGAAGGCTTTCCTTGTCAATTGGGTCATCAGGATACAGGCTATCCTTGGACAAGTATTTCCGACCACCGATCACGTATTGAACCAGGCCAAAGAACATTCCGATCGCAGCTAAGGAGAAGCCGGCATGGAAGTCCATTTCACCATGGAAAAGGTTCATTCCAAAACCGTTGGCAGCCCACGGAACAGCCCATGGTGCAACAGCAGCACCCAAGTTAATTCCGAAAACGAACATACTGAAACCAGAATCACGACGGCGATCATTCTCAGAATAAAGGCCACCAACCATTTCAGAAACGTTAGGTTTTAATAACCCGGTCCCCATCACGATCAATGCAATAGAAACATACAGGGCAGTTACCCCAAATGGTAGTGAGAGAGAAATGTGTCCAAACATGATTAAGACACCACCAATGAAGACGGTCCGCCGTGGTCCCCAGACCCGGTCGGACAGCCAACCACCGATAACCCCGGAAAGGTAAACCAAGGATCCATAAATGGACATAATTGATGCGGCAGTGGTTTCGCTCATTCCAAGGCCGCCCTTAGCAACTGCGTAGTACATGTAGAATAACAGGATTGCCCGCATTCCGTAGTAACTAAACCGTTCCCACATTTCGGTGAAGAACAGTGTTGATAAGCCACGCGGTTGCCCAAAGAACGCGGTATCAATATCTCTTTGTTTACTCATCAAATCTTATTCCTCCAATAATTGCAAAGTCAGATTAACCATTAAGAATACCCATTCCAAAAATTAAAAAAATCTAACTTTTTTATAACAATGTCATTATTTTAGCCCTGTCTCTAAAAATAGTCAATGGAAAAATAAGTTTTTGATGAGAGAAAGCTAGTAATTTGTTGCATTTTGCTTAAAATAATTTAGACAGTTTTCTATTAATATTAATGATCTTAAGTACGAAAGCTTTTCAGCAAAATAATTAAAACTAGCCTACTTGTTGCGTCGGTCGCGACTAACTGACCAAACATCTATAACAATCGTGTAGGCAATTCCCAAGACAAAGATAACATTGCCAATATTAGCCCAATACTGACTGTTAAAAAAACCAAAGAAAAACATACTCAAGCCCAGAGCAATTAAGCCTGGAGCTAGAGCCAGGCCATCACACTTCAGTTGGTCCGCCCCAACCCCACGGTGAGTAACCAAGATTTTCAACCACTTGCCACGCAGTAGTTGCAGGCCAATAACCATTAGCACTAAACATAAGAGTAAATATATGATGTCCATTATTAATCCTCCACAGGTAAAAATAAAAAGCGGCTGATGAAAAACATCAACCGCTTAACTTTAACTCCGGCAGTCAGACTCGAACTGACGACAACCTGATTAACAGTCAGGTGCTCTACCAACTGAGCTATGCCGGAATAACAAATCAACATAAGATATTATAGCATGACTTAGTCGAATTGAAAACAGCCTTTTTAAATTTAAACCAAAAAATCCATTAACCAATCAGGGTTAACGGATTTTAACAAATTAGAATGTCATCATTATTCGTCAGCAAGCGTGTGGCCATGGTGCCGCAGAATCAACCGCCGTAATTCATCAATCAAGATCAACGGAATTGGAACACAAACCAGCATCAGCCAATCCTGACGATAAAGTGCAACGGTTCCAAAGATATCTTGTAACAGTGGTACATAGCTGACACAGATCAATAGGACAATCTCGAAGGCAATTCCAATGAAGATCATTGAATTGGTGAAGAAATGCTTATTGAACATCGTGCTAATTTGATAACGAATATTTAGAACATTGGCGACCTGGCAGAAAATAATTAAGCCTAGTGCCAAGGTAGTTGCCTGACGATAATCAAAGCCACTGGCAGGCAAGTTTGGATAAACGTGGCCATGAAGATAGTTGACCATAAAGAAGCCAGCCATGG
This sequence comes from Limosilactobacillus sp., assembly GCF_041859915.1. Taxonomy (GTDB): domain Bacteria; phylum Bacillota; class Bacilli; order Lactobacillales; family Lactobacillaceae; genus Limosilactobacillus. The sequence continues at coordinate 10,152 of NZ_JBFLGB010000014.1, read as the reverse complement.
AGATAATTGACGACCAGAGTCCATACCAAGCGAAAGCCTTTCCCAACAATGCCCGGTTAATCAGGTGGCTATGCTGAGAGCGTGGCGGCTGGTGCATCGTTCCAGGTTCTGGATTTTCGCGTCCTAATCCTAGGGCCGGTAGCATATCGGTTCCAAGATCAATGAATAGGATCTCCATTACCGTTAAGGCCAACGGAATGCGTCCACCAGAGAGTAGGAAAAAGACTGACGGAATGGCTTCAGGCATATTGGAGTTCAAAATGTAGAGCAAGAACTTCCGAATATTCGCATAGACACCCCGTCCTTCACGAATTGCCGTAACAATCGAAGCAAAGTTATCATCGGTAAGGATCATGTCCGCAGCTTCCTTAGCAACGTCGGTCCCGGTAGCACCCATGGCAACCCCAATATCAGCTTTCTTAAGTGCCGGGTCATCATTGACCCCATCACCAGTAACGGCAACGATCTTGCCCATCTTTTGTAACATCGAAACAATTCGATATTTTTGTTCTGGTGCCATCCGAGCAAAGACTACTTCCCCGGACAAGACTTTCCGTAATTCTTCATCCGACATGGTCTTTAACTGGTCACCAGTAACGGCAACCAACGGTTTATTAGGGTCAGTTAAGCCAATCCGTCGAGCAATACTCTTGGCGGTCAAACCGTAATCTCCCGTAACCATGATAATTTTAATATGAGCGTGTCGACATTCGGCCGCAGCATCCATCACCTCTGGACGTGGTGGATCCATCATTACGGACAGGCCAATAAAGGTTAACCCCTGTTCAACAGTGGGAACGGTCGCCTTGCCTAAATTTTGACGTAAATCAGTCGGTAAAACCCGACCGGCAACGGCTAAGACCCGCAGGCCATGTTTAGCATACCCATCATTAGCGTTCATCACCGCATCTTTTAACTGTTTAGTCAGGGGAACCACTTTCCCATGATCTAAGTAGGTGGTGCACTTCTCAATCACGCAATTGGGAGCCCCTTTGGTATAAACATCAAAGTGGTGCTGCCCTTTGTCTTTCAAGATGACGGTCATCATTTTACGGTTGGAATCAAATGGTAGTTCCTTAACCCGCGGAGTGGCCTTTTCTTCATTCTCAACGGCAATTTTACCTTTTCGTGCTACCACTTCTAGACAGGCTTCAGTCGGGTCACCCAGGATTTGGTAACGAGGATGATCCTTGGTTGGTGCTACAATCCGGGCATCGTCCGCGAAAACACCACCAAGCAGTAATTCCTTCAAGCTATCATTATCCCGATAGGTCTGGTCACGAGGGCCGGCCATAATGCTACCATGAACAGCATAGCCTTCACCGGTCACCGTATAATCCCGCTCCGGTGTCCAGAGGTGCTGGACCGTCATCTCATTCTTAGTCAAAGTCCCAGTCTTATCTGAACAAATCACCGATGCACTACCCAGGGTTTCGACACTTGAAAGACGTTTTACCAAGGCATTGTGACGGGCCATTCGCTGAACCGCGCCGGCTAACGACAAGGTAACGGTTGGCTCCAAGCCTTCTGGAATAAAGGCAACAATCATCCCAAGGGCAAAGACAAAGGACTTCACTAACGGATAGTGTACAAAATAAATAGCAATTACAAAGAAGGCAATTCCAATGCAAACCGCTAATAAGGTAATCTGCTTGGTCAGGGTATTTAGTTCCCGCTGAAGTGGGCTCAAGTCTTCCTGAACACCCTGTGTCAAAGCAGCAATTTGACCAAAATCAGTCCGCATTCCGGTTTTGACAACTACCCCAGTGGCGTTGCCCTTCATCATTGAAGTCCCAGAAAAGACGATGTTGCCAAGTTCAAAGTGGTTAGTATCATCTTTGGCGGTAACCGCTTGACTATGTTTATGCACCGGAGTGACTTCACCGGTTAATGAGGACTGGTCAACAGCAACATCCGTAGACTTAATCAACCGAATGTCGGCCGGTACGTCATCCCCTTCTTCCAACTTTACAATGTCACCAGGCACCAGGTCTGCCGAAAGGATTTTGATTTCTTTACCATTTCGAACCACCCGTGAATGAGCCGGTAACATGTTCTGTAAGGCGTCGGTTGCCTTGCCAGCTTGGTATTCCTGCCAGAAGCTGAAGCAACCGTTAATAATATTGACCAGCCAGATGGCAATCCCTAATTCAGTCAATTGGGCCACAAAGGCAATAATACCAGCAACCCAAAGCATGATCGCCATCAAGCCCGTGAAGTTTTTAATAAATTTGGTAAAAAGAGATTCCCCGGACTTCTTTTCGAGGATGTTTTTACCATACTGTTGTTGACGCTTTGTTATTTCCGCAGTGGTCAGGCCCTGCTCACGGCTATTTAACTGCTGACAAACTTCAGCAGGCCGTAATCGGGCAACTTTGACAATCTGATCAGTCTGACCATTGTTCGTATCCTTCTCAGCCATTATTCACCTCATCTCCATATTCCCATCTTAACGCCTATCAAAGCAGAATGCGAAAAAATGCTAAAGAAAAGGCACACATCCTTCAAAATGTGTACCCTTTTCTCATTTTATTTACTTATTTAGTAATGTCAGCGCCAAAGTATTTCTGGGAAAGACGCTTAACGGTCCCATCTTGCTGCAACTGGTGAAGAGCCCGGTTATAAGACTTTTGAATAGCAGGATCTTTCTTATTAAAGAGGGCCGAAATTTTTGCCGGCCTTTCTTCATTAGAAGCATCAATCATTTTAAGACCCTTAGTGGCATGCTGCTTACTGTAAGCGTACCAAGCCTCTCGAGAATTAACCGTGCCGGTTGCCCGACCCTGTCTAACCATATCTAAGGAACTAGCAAAATTGCTGTTGGGAACCAGGGTCCCTTTAAATTTCTTAACAACGGTGGCGTTATTGGTCCCCGTCCCGGCAATAATTTTCTTGCCGGAAATCTGTTTCAAATTAGTTAAATGACTATTTTTCGGTACAATCAGTGCAAAATGAGAATGAATGTAAGGCGTTGAGAAGTGATACTGTTTGGCCCGTTCTGGTGTTTGGGTAATATTATTCATCACAACATCAAATTTACCAGCACCGAGTCCCGCAATTAATGAGTCCCACTTAGTCGGTACAAAATGTGCTTTCAAACCCATTCTTTTGGCAACGTCTTTACCAAGGTCAACTTCAAATCCCGTTAACTTACCATCCTTGCGGTAGGAATACGGTGAATAAGTTCCTTCCAAACCAATCGTCAATTCTCCCTTATGCTGGAGTTCCGAATTGACGGCAGAGCTAGCGGCATGGGTAACAGTAGCCCCGCCCGCAAGTCCTAAAGTAACCGTTGCAACAACTAATAATGCTTTCTTCCAAAACTTCATAATCAATTACCTCTTTCTCAATTTAAGTTTTCCATTGTCATCGATGCAATAAAGTTTCTGATTCGCTCGTTCGGGTTGTTTGGTGCAAAGAAACGCTGCGGAGCCCCATCAAATAAGACGTGACCATTTTCCAAAAAAACAATCTTATCGGCTACTCGTCGAGCAAAAATCATATTGTGAGTTACAATCACCATCGACTGCTTTTCACGGGCTAACTGAAGCAATACTTTGAGCACCTCCAATTCCAGTTCAGGATCGAGGGCCGAGGTGGGTTCATCCAATAAGATATACTCAGGATTCATCGCTAGAGCCCTAGCGATTGCTACCCGCTGAGCCTGACCTCCCGAAAGTTCTTGGGGATTAGCGCCCCCATACTGGGCTAACCCTACCTTAGCCAGCAATTCATTAGCTGTCTTCAGGGCCGCTGCACGTGATTGTTTAAGGACTTGGGTAGGCCCTTCAATAAGGTTGCCAAGGACGGTCTTGTTAGGGAAAAGATTATAATTTTGAAAAACCATCCCCGTTTTTTTCCGTAGGGCTAACTTTTGCCGATTACTAATTTTTTTAGCAAAGTCAAGGTGAAGATCGTCAAAGTCATAACGGCCACTCTCTGGTACTTCCAGTAGGTTTAATGAACGCAGGATCGTCGACTTTCCGGAACCTGACGGGCCAACAATCACCGTGGTCTGCGCAGCTGGAAAATCAAGGCTAACATTAAAAAGAACTTGCTTAGTACCAAATGTCTTATTAACATTACTAATTTTCATTTTCATCACCTAACCTATTTTGCTTGTGTTCCCAGTCGCCGTTCCAAATACCCCTGTAAGTAAGAAAGGATGGTCGTAAAGATAGCATAAATAACGGCCACCAGGGTATACATCACCAGGGGTTGATAATTTTCCGCGGCAATCTGCTGACTAACCGCAAACATCTCCATAATCGTAATCGAAGCCGCTAGTGAGGTATCCTTGACCAAGCTGATAAAACTGTTTGACAATGGCGGCAACGCGATCCGCAATGCCTGGGGCAAGACGATCCGCTCAAGTACTTGCCACCGGGTCATCCCAATTGAGCTGGCTGCCTCCCACTGACCTCGCGGCACGGCAGCAATGTCAGCTCGCAGTGTTTCTGACGCATAAGCCCCAGTATTTAGCGAAAAGGTAATGATTCCGGCCGTAAACGGTGCTAGCTTAATCCCATGGGGCAGGACTCCTTTGATTCGCAGGTAAGGTAAGCCAAAGAAGACGATGAATAATTGCACTAGTAATGGCGTCGAACGAAAGAGCCAGACATAGAACCGGGCGAGCCACTTCAAAATCATGAAGGCGCCACCCTGCCGTGACAAGCGAACTAAGGCGGTTAATAAAGCAATCAACAGTCCAAAGAAAAATGAAATAATTGCTAAGGGAATTGTGTACTTAAAGCCCGCCGCCAACAGCTGGGGCAATGATGATTGAATAGTTTCCCACATTATTAAAATCTTATCCTTTCCAAAAAATTAAGGATAGAAAAAGGGCGCAAATTCAAACTAAGTTGAATCTGCGCCCTTTGCACTTATCCCAAGTAATTAGTCGGTCATTTTATTAAGCTAAAATGAGTACACCAAAACCGTGGGTCGCATCAGGCGCGATCCACAACAACAAGCACTAGCGTTAGCAAATGGCATGTTGAACATTCGGTGTGTTCCTCCTAATAAATATTGGTTTTACTATAACTTATCAATAATAAGCTGTCAAGGTACAATTGTCATCGTAAGCAAGAAATGGAGTCCATTCTCAGGCTTCATCTTTTAGTTAGTATTTAATCATTAGCGTGAACGTCAAAGGCACCCAATAGCATCTTAGCGACACCTGGTGCATCTGGGTCGTGTTGACCCTTGCCCTTGTCGAGCGCCCGGATAGCATCCATTTCGTCTGAGGTCAGTTCAAAGTCAAAAATCTCCTGGTTAGACTTGATCCGTGCTTCATGAACAGACTTTGGGAAGACGATTACCCCTTCTTGGTGCTCAAAGCGCAGGATAATCTGACCAACATCTTTGTCATACTTCTTAGCCAGACTGTTCAATAATGGCTCGGCGAAGAGATCATGGTTACCTTCACCCAATGGTGCCCAGGCCTCTAGAGTAACATGATCCTTTGCCAATACCTTCCGCAATTCCTTTTGCTGGAAGTATGGATTGAACTCTACCTGGTTAACAGATGGCATTACATCAAAGTGTGGCACAAACTTATTCCAAATCTTTGGTGTCATGTTAGAAACACCAATGGAGCGAATCTTGCCGGCCTTTTTAGCCTCTTCCATCGCCTTCCAAGCTTCGTCCACCTTGCCATATGGCTGGTGAATTAAGTAGAGGTCAATGTAATCCAAGCCTAATTTCTTCAATGAAAGGTCAATGGCCTTCTTGGCATCTTCGTAGGCATAATCTTGAAGCCATAGTTTTGAAGTAACCCAGATTTGGTCACGCGGAATACCAGAATCCTTGATGGCCTTACCAACTTCTTGTTCGTTGAAGTAAGCCACGGCCGTATCAATGTGACGGTAACCGAGTTTCAAGGCGTTAGTAACTGCCTTATAAGTAGAACCATCAGCCGGAATCTGAAAAGTCCCGAAACCAAATGATGGGATTTTAGTCCCGTCGTTTAACTTAAATGTTGGAATATTTGCCATAATCATTTACCTCCTGATTAGTTAAGCTGCTGCCGTTCACTATTTTGAACCTGTTTCAGACTGGAGCCAAAGATCTGGTCAATCGTTACCGGGTCGTGGTGATCAAAGAATTGACTTTCTCCCTTATCCAACTTCGCCATCGTCTGCATATCTTCATCCGAAAGTTCAAAGTCAAAGGCGTCAATATTTTCGGCCATCCGCTTCTGGTGAACCGACTTTGGAATCACCGTGATCCCCCGCTGTAATAGCCAACGCAGAATTACTTGACCGTTAGATTTACCATACTTAGCCGCAATCTTGGCAATCGTTTCGTTGGTGAAAATACCATTTTTGCCTTCCGCAAATGGTGCCCAAGCTTCCGGACGAATACCTTCGCCCTGCATAAACTTAACTTCATTGGCCCGTTGGAACCACGGGTTAAGTTCAATTTGGTCGACAGCCGGCTTGACTGGTTCGGTCAATTCCAGATTCTTCAACTGGTCTGGCCAGAAGTTAGAAACACCAATGGCACGAATCTTACCAGCTTGTTGAGCTTCTTCCAATGCTCGCCAAGCACCCATCGTGTCCCCGTATGGTTGGTGCAACAGGTAAAGGTCAATGTAATCTAAACCTAACTTTTCCAGAGAAGTGTCGATGCCCTTCTTAGCACGCTCATAGTTGAAATCGGAAACCCACAGCTTAGAAGTAACAAAAATGTCTTCCCGCTTAACACTGCTTTTAGCAATTGCCTTGCCAACTGCTTCTTCGTTTTGGTAGGCTGCGGCCGTGTCAATCAAACGATAACCGGTGTTTAAAGCATCAGTAACCGCCTGTTCTGCCTGGTTAAGGTCAGGAACCTGAAACACCCCAAAGCCTAAGGTAGGCATTTCAACACCGTTATTCAATTTTACCGTTGGTACATTTACGTCTGCCATTAATGATCGCTCCCTTAATTACTTGTTATTCAACCTTCATCTTGTATGGTAGACGCATTAAGGTAGTTTGAAAATTACTAGTTAAGTATGGTGGCATACATTGGACGTATACTAAGTTGCTATAAGGTAATCGTGTGGGGTTTCACTAGGGCATCATGGTTAGCCAAACACTCAATGCACCGCGGATCTTGAGCCACTTGACCAATATAGTGTAATGATTTGCGAGCCGCGGCACGGTTAATCACCACTCCCGGGGTCAGGCCTTCTCGCCATGACTTAGCAGCGTACCCAGCATCGGCAGCTAACATCACATAGCAATCACTGTTGTAACTTTGAACCTTAGTTGCACAGAGGCCCGCACTATGCCCTGGTTCCCAAATCATTTTGATACTGCCATCCCCAAACAAGTCGAATGACCGGTGAAAAGCCCCGTCTTGACTCGGTACAAGGTGGGAAGTCTTCACTGGGACTCCCCGCCATTCGTGGGGTAAATAACGCAGGTGGTCATGGTTAGCCGCCTGCCATTCTTCCTCACTCACCAAAATTTGCTGGGCATTCTGAACCAATTTTAATCCATCGGCATGGTCACAATGAAGGTGACTCATTAAGACATAGTCAAGGTCTTGAGAACGAATTCCCATTGCACCTAATTGCTCATTCACCGCCTGCCCAGCCGGTAGCTTAGCCTTATCGGCCATTGAAAGCTGAGGTTACGTAATTGATGGGTCCGGTTGATCGTATTCCATCCGGTATCAATTAAGATTAAACCTTTAGGGTGTTCAATCAGGTAAACCGAAACCGGGACTTCAATCCGGTGCTTTTTGGAACGAAATAACCCGGTCCACGCTAAAGGACGGTCATTGGGATGGTGAAATGGTAAGGCTTCATCAACAACCACCGTTCCAGTATGTAAAACATGAATTTTAATTTCTAATGACATCGTTACCCACTCCTTATCATTCATTAAATGCATTGTAAGTGTGACTAAAGCTGAATACAATTAATAATAAGCGTCAGAGTGTGTAGTAAAGATTGGAGATGGTTAATATGACAGCTTCTAAGAATGATTTACGTTGGCGGCGAACAGATGAGAAAATAAAAAGGGCTTTTATCGAACAACTGCGTAAACAACAATTTGAAAAGATTACTATCAGCAACGTCATTACCAGCGCCAGAATCAGTCGCAAGGCCTTCTATTTGCATTACCATGATAAATACGACTTTCTTGCCAGACAGGAAAGCCAATTATTAGCACTTCTCCAAGCAGCATTAATTAAAGACCACCAACATTTTAAGCAGGTGCTCACCAAACAAGATCGATTGCAGCGGCAAAGTTACCTGACCATTAACCATGAATTAACAATTCTCAACCAACACCGTCAGATAGTAAAAGCACTTTTATCAACTAATGGCGATCCACGTTTTAAGCATCAACTTCACCAATTACTCGCTAACGAAATTTATCTTCGTATCAAAATGTACCATGCTAAATTAACTACCCAAATTCCGCAACGTTATAGTATGGCGATCCTAGTAGACGGACTTTTTGACCTTGTTAACTCTTGGTTGCAAAATCCCCACCCAGAAAGTGTGGACCACTTTGCCCAGATTCTAACCACCAGTCGGCTCCTAGCACCATTGGATCTTTTAAGGACTCGTTAAACTAATTAAAAAAACTTCCAGCAATAAAACTCTGCTAGAAGCTTTTTCATTCAAAAGACAATATTATAACTGATTTTCCACGGATAATAAAAAGATGCAGCTTATTTTAATGCATCTTTGATCTCAATTAGAGCCTCTTACTCATTGCCACGTGTTTAATGCCACCTTCTAAAAAGACAGGGCCTCGTTTTTCATAACCCAACTTTTTATAAAGAGGGATTGCCGTTAACTGTGCATGACAATTTATTTCCTTGGCCTTACGTTCTTGTAGGAAAGAATGGACCGCTTGCAACATTTCAGTCGCTAAATGGTGGTGACGGACAGTACTTGCTACTGCCACCCTCCCTAATTGCCATTTACCATCTTTCTTAAAAATCCGGCAAGTGGCTAAGGCAATCGTTTTTGCTTGATTTAGTAAATAAACTTGGATTGCTCCTAAATCATCGTCATCAAGTTCAGGCAAAGTAATTCCTTGCTCGGTCACAAAAACATCACAGCGCAGCCTCTCCACACAGAACATCTCACGCCCCGTCATCTCGGCAATTGTCTTGAAAATAAACTTTTGTGAACTAACCAAGTCGAATTCCCCCCTATAATTTATAAAAGATTAAAAAGCTTCAGCATTAACTCCTGCTGGCTCTGCACTCCTAACATGTGGTGCATGTTTGCAATATGTTTAGCCACGGTGGCGGGACTAATATGGAGACGGTCAGCGATGGCTTGCCGATCGGCCCCTTGCAAAATTAACTGGCCACCAACCTGTTGCTCACGCTTAGTTAATTTTGGCGAAGAAGATCCCGCGATCGATGGAGTGGTAAGTAAATTTTGAAAGAGGTTATTCAGGTGGTGGAAAATAATCTCAATTGTTTGCTTCTCTTGGCTAGTAAATGGCCGACTAGTACTGATCAAACAACGCAGATAGCCACGAGAATCCCAGAGGCCCACACCAAAGGATCGTTAACAATAATTAATACCATTTGAGAATAGGCTAATCATAGTTCATCCCTTTTTATTGATTAAAATCATAGCATGATGACATATCTGACACTTGAAAAGAATATTTTGTTGCAGATTATCGCAGTGCAAAATAAAAAGCCGCCTAAAACAGGCAGCAACACGTTAGGAGCAAGCAATTATTTTTCAGCACTTTGCTAAATAAATACGTTTTTCAGTGTTTTTCTAAAATCAAGAATGCCTTTATATCAACGTTTTGGGACTTATAGAATGCCTTTAAAACACAAAAAATGCCAACTAGAGGAATCGAACCTCCGACCTTCTCTTTACGAGGGAGATGCTCTACCGACTGAGCTAAGTTGGCATAAAAATAAAAGATGTTAACCAAACCAGTCAACATCTCAGCAACTCCGGCAGTCAGACTCGAACTGACGACAACCTGATTAACAGTCAGGTGCTCTACCAACTGAGCTATGCCGGAATAATGCGTGGCAACGTCCTATCCTCGCAGGGAGCGATCCCCCAACTACTTTCGGCGCTTTGAAGCTTAACTTCTGTGTTCGGCATGGGAACAGGTGTATCCTTCAAGCCATCATCACCACACTAATCCTTTTCAGGATTGAGAG